>DASTOD010000602.1:0-14083 GCA_035762645.1 Binatia bacterium
TGCCCCGTTGAGTGTCCCTTTTCCCGGAGTTAAACTTTGACGGCTATGGCTAAGTATTTAGCGGCCAGACAACCATCAGCTCAGCGATTCGCGCCCGTCGCGTCAAAAAACGGCTGCTTCGGCAGACCCGTAGCCGTTACCGATTGCCGCACGGTTCCAAGTTGCACGCTTATCTGGGGTTTGACTAGAGGTCATAGAACGATAAGCCTCAGTCAGTTAGTTGAGCCACCGTGACATTCTCCGTCGGAGTGTAAGTTCAGGCAACCGGCGCATCTCCACGAAATCGGTCGTTGGCCAGCCATCACAGTTCGTGCAAGAGTGCCAGAGTTATGGTGCTTCCTCCCGATACGTCGCTGTCATTTGCACGCGGAAATAGCACGTTTATCAGACTTGACGTGTATTAGGCTAGGCTTGAAGTGTCTGAAAACAAACCCATTGGGACTGTGCGCTCTCAAGTCATTCGTGCTCCTTAGTTTCGCTGAAGCGTGAGAGTGCCCCACATCTTAGGAGGAAAAACAAATGGCTCGGCTCTGGGATCGAGGTGAGTGTCGTCCAGGCACCCCGTGAAAGTTCCCTCTTCGGACAAGCCAGTGAGTGAAAGGGTGACACTGGCCACTCCTTTGCCGCATCCAAAAGGATCTGCATCAGCGGAAACGGGCCATCTGACCCGACCCCCTTTCACTCTTCCAAAATGAATAACATCGTTGGCTTCCCGCCATAACCATTTGCCGCCAGTCACTGACACACCCGACGAACCGATGCCCGGTTGGCCGGTGTAACTGACGCTCGCAGTCCAGGCGCCGCCATTGTCAGTAGTGGTCCAGCAGTTGCAGACCTTGTTATCCTTTCCCGCAAATAGCGTACCGGGGTTTGTAACACTGGCGCTGAATAGTTCTAGGCCTGACAAGCCCACCGCAGTTTCGCCACGAGTTCGCGCGGCTCCGCAACCCGTAAGCACGAAAGCGATTGCCAGCCCTCCAACCATCAGTTGCAATCCATAGAGGCCAGAGTCGCCACGGTGGTGGTGCGTTGTCATTTTCGCCTCCTTAGCTAAATGATAGGAAACTGTTTTGAACTTCAGCACCGAGAACTCACTGACTACCAGATCAGTCGGCTGCCAATATGGCTTTAAGAGCCAAGTAGCAACATAAAACCACCGTCATTGTTGCGGCAAGTATAAGCAAGATACATTTTTATAAATCTTCGGTAGTATATCCAAATCCACATTCGCCACTCTTGCGAAGAGCTGCCACCTATGCAATGAACGCGATCCTGGGAGGACATAACATTGCTACGCTACAAGAATCATCCCATTAACGTTGTCGCGATTCCTAGACCGGGAAAGCTAGGGCGCGTGAGAGGTTTTCGTCTTTGATACCGAGAGAAGATCACGCCGGAAAATGCTAAGCGCGTCGCAGGAATATTATCCGCAGGCGATTGGCGCAGGCCGGGGTACGGCTTGCGTGGTTTGCTGAATGAGGCGTTTTGGCATCCCTAGGGCGTTTTTCTGCTGGAGACCGTTACACGCCAAAACTGTTGTTACGCTGCGGCTCTGGGCTTGATGCCCTTTGCTATTGGCAGGGAAATCTTAAACGTTGTTCCTTCTCCTGGCTGGCTCGTGTAACTGATAGTACCCTGATGGGCTAGGATCGTTTGTCGGGCCATCGGCAGCCCCAAACCCCATCCGCGCTCTTTCGTAGTCGTAAACAGGTCAAAAATATTTATGTCCTTAGGAATACCGACCCCCGTGTCTTGAATCTCAATACAAACATTCCCGTTCTCCTCGTAAGCTTTTAAGATAATTTTTCCGCCATTCGGCATCGCCTCAAGAGCGTTTTTCCAGAGATTTAGAAGCGCGTCCTGAAGCTTGTCCTGATCCGCCATTACGGGCGGCAAGTCTGCCGGCAGATCTTCCACAATTTCAAGCGCACGGTCGATTTCCACGGCATGAAATCGCTTTAGTTCCGCCAGTGCGTCACTGACGTTCATAGGAGCCAAATGAAACGGCAAAGGGCGCGACGCCTGCCGGAGGTCTCTGATGAAGCCGGAAAGCCGGTCAATTTCGTCTTTTAGCCCCTGAAGAATGGCATCAACTTGACTGTCGCTTTGGCCGGCCTTGTTCTTTTCGAGCATTTGAACAGCGGTAGACAAACCATTGACTCGGTTTGCTATTTCGTGAGCGATTTTCGAGATAGCGGTGCCCAAGGCCGCAAGATCCTCCTTTTGTGTCAACTCCGTAAGCGCCTCTTCCAACTCTCGCGTACGCTCCCGCACGCCCTGCTCAAGCTTCTTCTCGGCTTCTCGTTTGGCAGCCGCAAAAAAGCTGATAACAACGCCTTCAGCTATGAAGATTGCTGTAGGGAAAAACTCTCTGAGGTGGGAAACATTAAAGACGTGAAGAGGAGGTAAAAGGAAATAAAGCACACTGGCTGCGGAGAGCAGCGTTGCGACGATTCCCGCTCCACGTCCAAAAAACCAGGCGCTAAAAAGTACGGGTATGTGAAAGAGCAAAAAGGGATAGGAATTTAGGGTATCGGTGATCTCGTGGCGAACTGTGAGTCGGGCAAGGAGCACCGCTGCCACAGCGAGTGCGGCGTAGGTGTACCGAGCCATGCGGGAGCTGTTGCTGAAGCTCATGAGCATGCCCTCGTATACAACCAACTCTGTATTCCTGTAAATAGCCGCTGAGTTGTCATTTACCTGACAAATTCCAGGAGGCACTTACCACACGATCGTGGCGAAAATGGCCTGGACAACCGGGAATGACCAGCACTCTAGATCTCGCGTCACGCCCCCTCGAGGCTGTATCGGGTAAGGATTCCTCATGCCCGTGTCGCCTGAGGTGACTTTTCTCGACGCTTTCCGCAAGGGGCTGCGAGAGCTCGGTTATGTCGAAGGCAAAACCTGAGCCTGGAAATCCGCTCGGGTGAGGGCAAACCTGATCGACTTTCCGGACTCGCGGCGGGTCGGTCTTAAGGTCGATATCATCGTGGCGACAGCGGGCCCTGCGATTCAGGCGGCCAAAACTTCTTAAGTGACGCAATTCGTCACTAGGACAAAACCTTGGCACTAAGCCGTATCGTAAGCCATTGATTCGTGGTCGTTTTTATTTGGCCCTCTGCTTGCGTTAAGCCAAAGGCGTGAGCGGGGGCAGGAAACTTCCACTTCCGCCCGGAGTTCCAGCGACGAAGCGCAAGTGAGAAATTACTGCTGTGGGAGGTGTCCGAATTCTCTGGAAATGAACAGCGTGAGGAGGCATTGTGGCAGCTGGTCGGATTTTACCGCTCTGAAGCGAACCGAGGCGATCTTGCAATCGAACTCCTGAATCTTCTGGTTCAAGAAAGTGTCAGTAAGGAGGGCATTGCGCTCTATTGCGCCGAGCTAGGCCCGATCGCAGAAGATCTTGAGAACTGACAACTCGAATCGCGTACTATCTAAAGCTTTAGCGGTCAAACCATCCGATACAACAACGGCCCAGATTTACTGCCGGGCAGTCTGATCCAAATATCCACGAGTTCTCCAACTGCAGGAAAGATGGCGCGGCGCTTAGGGATTCACCTGAAAGGACTGAATGCGATGTCGAGTCGGTTGTACGGAGATCATTTAATTATGGCTTGTCCCAGTTTCGATACCGCTACGAACAGCTGGGCCCCCCAAGCCGATATCAGCTGGAATCACAACTCTCCGTACCGCAAATTTGCGTTTATCCGGTTTCCGAAACGCTTCAAGACGGAGGCAGAAGCCACTGCAGCGGCGTTGAACATGGCTCGAGCATGGATTGATGGACAACATTGACTCCTCGCAGCCTCTTGTAGCGGACGGTAATTTTAGGAGGCATGAAAGACAGTGCCGGATTCTACTTGACAAATCGGAAGCGTGATTACAAAATCACGCCCGCGAGACCGTATACGTATAAAAAAGGTGCCATAGGTAAACCACCGTATTAATAAATCTCCTTTACGACAGTTTTTGTGATGGAGGGAAATATTTATGGAGCGTGAAGAACAAATACGCTGCCTTGCGTACAGCATCTGGGAGAAGGAGGGCTATCCGCACGGACGCCAGTTCGAGCACTGGCTAACGGCAGAGACCATTTGGGAGAGCGAAAATCGTGAAAAAGTTAACGAAAAAAACGGCCTCCTTCAGCAGAAAGAGAAAAGAGCCCGCCGAAGGGAACCCGCACGAAAGCGAACCACTCAACTAGGCACCCCCACTCCTACCCCTCAGTTCTAAGTACGTTTTTAAAGGTGGCCACTTTAGCCACACGGTTACAGTAGCAACCTGGGCCTGGTCCTAACCCTCTTCGGGTAATTGTCACCTGGGTGTGACCGGCTGTGCTTCGCTAGTTAAGGCAACCGCCTGAAAGCGGCAGCTTTGCCCGGTGGTGATATTGCCTGCTATTCCTTAGGGTGTGCTAAACCTCTTATTTCCGTTCCCTTTTTCCGTGGCGTCCTATTTGCTCTGGCCACCGGCCGATGAGCGCCTCCTCACGGCTCCTGTTGCCTCCCGGAATACCCGCGACGGACAAGGACGCTGAGCTAAACCTCCTAAATGACCTCGAGGCGACGTTTGGGGGTGAAGAACGTGCCCAAGCTCTGTGGCACCTGGTGCTCTTTTATCAAAACGATGCAAAGCGTAGTGACCTAGCAATAGCGCTGCTTCACCAGATGATCCGTGAATCACACGACCATGAACGTAAAGCGACCGCTTACCTCGCCCTTGGACAAATCGCTCAGCTGAACGAAAAGTGGGATTTAGCGTTGGCGCATTACGCCAAGGCCCTATCGTTCTCGCCTACCGATCAGGATATCTCTTACCTACTCCAGAATAACGCCGGCTACTGCCTGAATGCATCAGGGCTTTATGAGGTAAGCGAGAAGGCTTGCCGCCGCACAATCGAGATAGATGCCAAGCGGCACAACGCCTATAAGAATCCGGGGATAAGTCTCTACGGCCAAGGCGACCATAGGAGCACCGCTTGGTGCTGGGCAGAGGCTATCAAGACCAATCCCGCCGATCCGGACGCGGCAGTTCTCCTCAGGCAGTTGCTGTCGAAGCATCCCTCGTTAGCCTCCAAGTATCCCTGGATTCAGCACGCACTAAAGAAGTTCCGGAAAAAGAACTCACAACCGATTTGATGACAGATGCAAGGCAGAAGAGCTAAACGGTCGTCAAGTGACTCTGACGCACTGAAGCAAGTACTACACATGCTCGCAAACGAGATTCATGTTTTGACGATGTTCACCGCTATGGCAGAAAAGGGAGTCCGCCATCGCAACGCTATCAGGAGCGCAAACGTGGCGCTCGTAAGAGTTCAGGATCTACTTAGTCAACTGCGGGTAATGATCGATTGAGATCTGAATCGCTCGGTTGCAGGAAAGTTGCTCAGAACAAACCAATGCGACAACTGGCAGAGCCTATTATTTAATCAATCGGCCGTGCAGCTTCGCGATCACCCTCTCATGTCTTATCGGGGCGTTCGTAACTGGCCTCCCCTTTGGACTCATGGCTATTTTGACAACGTTAAGACGTTTCGTAGTGACGTGGGCATCTTTAAGCATGTCGTAAGACACCATCAATTGCCGAATCGGTGTTATTTGGCGATTGAATACGCAAGTAAAGAATATGTCGGCTGCCTTCTGTTCGATGATGATGCATTCTGTTCGCGCATTGGTGACCTATTAGAATGTTATCTCGGTTGCTCCATCAAAGATATTGGCGATTTGGACGTGGCATTTACAGATCGCCTCGCTCCTTTCAGTCCCGGGACAATCTTATCAAGAACATTCGCTGGCTTGGCTCGTTTCTTCTGAGCGGGGCGCGATATGGCCCGTTTGATGGGCGTGGGCCGTTCTAGGCTCTGCTTCAACGCCTGTAGATCAAGGGTCGGCGCCGGCCGTAACTTCGGCTCTGGTGCCACGGTTATTTCGTCGCCCTCTCCCTTTGCTTCCACGGTTGCGTCATGGCTTGATGGTCGATCAGGCGGGGATTGGAGGGTACAAGAGAGCCCCTAATCGCTGGCTCAGCGATGCCCAATTTTGCAACTGGATTCGACTGGTACGCGCAGGGAATGATCTTTCGCCCAAGTAGGCTTGGCTCGGTTGTGGCGGTCCGACACCTTCAAGGCCCTGTCTTTCATGACAAGGAAGCAGCAGAGCAGCACGGTCTGAAGCTGTGTAAGGAGTGGATCGATAGCCGCCTTCTCGCGGTAATTGACAGGCGGCAAAAACGCGTTGTTAGGTTCCCTGCCGCCCATGGCGTCTACCTACTGCAGGAAGAAAGAAGTCCAAACCTGGCACCTTTGCAGTAATTGCTCAGATTGGCCGACCACAGACTATGAGGAGCAACGGTCGCGGCTTCCACGTGCCGCTGTTCGGGAGGCTTACCCTCCTTGCCCCAGGGGCCCCTGGCTCCGGTTCGAGCGTGGTACTTTGCCACCTATCGAAGACGAGATTTGTAAGGACTGCAAAGCCAAGGTGTTTGAGAGGAGTTGCAACTAGCCTACCTTCTACCTTCCATCGACCCACGCCTTCGCTGCGCGTTCCATCCAGGCTTCGGCGTCTTCCCGCGTTGTGAATTGACGATCTGACGGACCGCTGAGCGTATACGACTGTCGCGTATCGCCCTGCTGCCAGCTGATATCGGCCATGGCGATTCGATGGAAAACTACAGGCAGGCCGTAGATCCACGTTGTCTCGAGTAGTCCCGAAATATATCTAAAGTTATATTGCCAGCCAGGCGCTTTTGTGCTCTTTAATGCGGCAATGGTGGATAATTTCTGACCGTCTCAGCGATTAGGGAGCTGACGTATAATGGAGGAGAATCATATGAAAACTAAGGCATATAGCATGCAAGAGACCAGTACGTGGCAACGTATCTTCTTGCAAAGCAAAGTGAACGGAGCGTCATACCGCGGAGAACAACTGTCGGGATTCAACTGGACGTGGCCACAGAATACCTATCTCCAACGTCGACTGAAACATCTACGACGATATCGATCCTCTGATTTTGGTGACCTACATCAACTTGGGCGCTGACATAACCGCTGCGTGCGTACAGCCGTTCGCCGAGTGTCCAAGGAGCGGGGCATCTAAACGTCATTCGCGCTATTCGGTTTGAGGATGCTTAAACCTCGCGCCGTCCGCGATCTCGATCGCCGCTTCGTAACTGAGTGAGTCCCAAGTAGAGACGAGCAGTGTGGAATCTCGGTCTCGGGTTCGTGTTCAAGAAGGCGGATCGATCGGCATAGAACTCATTGATCAGTAGGCACGCCCGATGAGACCCATTACAAACCTCTTGTGGTTCGCTGTCAGCGTCCTACTTTGCACTCCTCGTCGCAGTAAACGCCTACCCACACGGTGGCGGGCTTGATGCTTACGGCTGCCACTATAACCGCAAAACGATTACTCGCTATATATGCCAGCGCCTACAATAACCCGAGCGGTGCCGGAGGCTGCTTAGCGCTTGAATTCATTCAGTTGACAACCGATGGTGACACATAGTTCCGGTACCATATCGGGACTGAAAATCCTCGTGTCGGCAGTTCGATTCTGTCCCTGGCCACATTCCCCCTCTTTTGGAATTCAACCAGTTACAATCTCTGCGCTCTCGACTGAGTTCTATTGCCGCCCGCTACTTTGCCCGAACTTTGCCCGTCGAGTGAATTTTGTCGAATTCATGCAGCCGATCCAGCTTTCCAGCAGCGTCCTTTGGCATGGATTCATCGGCGATAGCATAGCGAGAATAGATACTCATCGTCAGATGACCCACCATGGCCATCGCAGCGGCGCATAATTCAGTGCGCGGTTCATTCGGGAATAATCTCCACGACCGCTGGAGTGGTCGCTTCGACCCGTACGAAAGCCGCATGTATGCGATTCATTCGGCTAAGGTAGCCTTCCGGATCTGCATCGAGGATTTGCAAACGGGCCTCCTGCCATGCGCCTCGGAAGTGAATCCTAAGGCGACCGTCGTTCGCGAGGGCGTTTCGGATCCAGTGGGCGCGGAGCCCATCCTCCACGACGACAATAATATGACCGCCATCGTCG
Source organism: Binatia bacterium (assembly GCA_035762645.1). Taxonomy (GTDB): domain Bacteria; phylum Desulfobacterota; class Binatia; order UBA9968; family UBA9968; genus DASTOD01. Next base: position 8,049 of record DASTOD010000602.1, read on the forward strand.
AGATACCCCACGGGGACACGACGCCGTTCGCCCGACCGATGGCCGACTGTTTCAATGACAAGCGCGTTTCCTCGGGTGTACGGAGGCCGAGGAACACCAATCAGAAGGGCGAGGTTAGTAATCTCATTCGCGATGCGGACGACCCATTTCGGAAGGCGCATCTCATTACCGCAGGACGCCTAACTATTACATGAGCCGCCATAGGCGGCGACACATGGCAGTCGGCTTATCTCCGCCAGTGGCTCGACAAGAAATTCAAATCGGTTACAATATCCGCCGGCTACCTCAATTTGTCAACGTTTCGTTTTCGACAAAAGCCGCCAGGGGCGGCCGGTTATCTTCCTGACGAACGGCGGCTTACTTCGGGCAGGCCATCGCAAAATTCCCGCAGGATTGAACTGTACAACGACGCTACATTTAAATTGCGGTCACTTCGTGTTGGTTGAATGCAGCCGTAAAGATGATACGCATGCGATCGCGATCAAATGAATGGGAACTACCCTCAGATTCCCAATTTGGTTGGACAGAAAATTCTAGAAGCTTCAGCATCCGTTATACCTTAGTCCTACCCACAGTTTGCGATGTCGGACTCACCGACGTAGACCACGGGCTCTTCGACACCATCCGGATCGTTAAAGCTGCCCAAGAAGCCGCAAGCAGTAGGCGCTGGCAAAAGCGCATTCATCGCAGCATCCCGAGGGGAATAAGCTTCTAAGTCTAGCGGGGCCAAAGCGATAGCTCCCGTCACGTGCGGTGTTGCCATGCTCGTGCCGCTCAAGGTCTTCGTGCCGCCGCCTTTGTAGGTAGAAAGAATACACGCTCCCGGCGCCGCAATATCAACCGCCTCTCCATCGTTGCTGAAGTTCGCTAAGGCATCGTCCGGGCCATAGTTACATCCCCTCGGAGGTTTAGTGCCGCCTCCACCCTTGCCGTTATAGTCCGCAAGCGCCGAGACAGTGACAACTTCAGGGTATGCGGCCGGAACGAAATAAAGCGCGTTCTCCCCATCGTTCCCCGCCGCAACAGCATACACCACTCCCGCAGCCGTCGAGTCGCAAATCGCTTTATGCAAAGGGTCATGAACCTTATCGTCTGCGGGATCAACGCCACAGTTGTCGTTCTGCGGAGGAGCTTCGGCCAAGCACCAGATAAAGGATACTACCGCGCATCCGCCCAAACTCATGTTGGCAACCTTGATGTTCATGCCTTCTGTGCGTTTTTCGGTCACATAATTAATGCCCGCTATCACGCTCGCCCATGAACCGCTGCCGCTGTTATCAAGCACTTTCACCGGGCAGAGCTCTGTGCCGGGCGCTACACCCCTCACACCGGTGCCATTGGTTTTTGCGCCCACGGTTCCCGCGACATGCGTGCCGTGCCCGTTCCCGTCATCCGGCGTCCCGTTGTAAGCGGTGAATCCGCACTGGGTTGAGACGTTCAGGTCAGGATGGTCAAGGTCAATGCCGGTATCGATAATCGCGACAATGGCGTCGCTTGCGCCGGCCTTCTCCGCATCGATCCGGTTTATTCCGGTGGGAGTGGTCTCAACGGTTCCGCCGTCTCCGCTTCCCGGCTTTGCTGCCGTCGTAACCTTGAGGTCTGCGACGACATTATTAACGCGCGGATCGCCGCGAAGCGCGTTGACTTGGCCGTTTGAGAGCCGGGCCGCAAAGCCCCGAGAGGCTACACGGTATACATGGAGAGGGATTGCCGCATGGTCGGATGCCACTTGGGCCGGATCAAAGCCATCGTTTGTCACAACAATAAACTGTCCGGGGATTACCGGGTCAAAGCGGTGGCTCTGGCCGCTTCCAATCTCCCCGTGCCCGAATGTGGGGAAGAATGATAGGAACATCGATCCTATCGCCGCCAATTTCCACGCTTTGTATTTCATGCATTATCTCCCTATGTTCTGCCGGGGGTCCCGGTCGGCTGTGGTTACGCCCCCGAAAGTCGTAGATCCTAACGAACTAGGCGTGTATGCCAAGTTGGCACTAAAACGCAAGAGGCGGGCCACGCCTTTAAATGACGGAATTTTATCCCTTATTGAGCAGAGATCGCTCGATCGTATACGCCAAAATTGCCAGAGTTGTCATTGACAACCGTGTGACATGTCACAGGTGACCGAAAGCCAAACGGGTTTGCTACTTTTGAAAGCATCTGATAATGCTCGCATCCTGCAAACGGAAATGACGCTGCCAAAACAACTAAATACGGGAGGTTAGTTATGGCTTATGATTTGAGAGTTGCCGTAAACAAGGGGCTCGCCGAGCTTCGGCGCACCGTCTCCAAAAAGAGTTTGGAGTTGGCGGCTTTACGAAATGAAATGAATAAATATCAGAAAGTGCAGCGATTCCTTAGTGGCCAGGAGAGGGCGGCGAGAACAAAAGCAAATGATAATGCCCGTGGGCGGCCAACGGATTGGAACTCCGTGCTCAAGCGTCTTCCGAACTCTTTTGCCGTTGGCAGCGTGACCAACTTAACTCATCGCTCCTCACCATATATGCATCGCGTCTTGGCCAAATGGATCAAGCAGCGGAAAGTCAAACGAGTGGAACGAGGTAGGTACCAAAAACTTTAGTGGTGCCTGGTTCTTGTCCATTTTAACTCCTTTCACAGCAAATAACGGCACATTTTTTTTATTGACGTCCGCGCCGCGAGCATGGTAGACGGACTGGCGTGCGCGTCCGCACCCTTTATCGAAAGATATAGAAGCAAGAGGAGGGCCAGTCCATGAGAAATAAAGTGTGTACTGTGCTGAGTGTGTTTCTAATAAGCATGCTCACGGCGTCGCTCGCCGTTGCAAGAGATCTTGACTTTGAATTGAACGGCCGTGAGATCTCACCGGGCACGACAACTAAGAATTGCCAGGTTGGCACCTACACGACCACCGACATTACGTTTGCCGGCTTCGTGACTGGCGACGGGCGGGGCACGTGGATCATCTCGCTCGATGCTGAGGGAAAACTAGACGCTAACTGCGAGCCGGTGCGGTGCGCCACTAACTCTCCGGTTTTAGTCACAGGCGGAACGTGGATTTTGAAACTACTGCTCGGCACTGCTTCGGGGCCAATAACCGGGGGAAGCCTCGCGTTTCGACCGGACAGCCTGCCCGACGGCCAGTGCCTAGGCCCCGTCCAGGGCGATCTATCACTCGAGGTTGATCTTGCGCTCGGTCGTCTCTGGTGGGTCCGGAGCGCCACGATGACGAACATTCTTCTTGATCATAATTTCTTAGTGCCGCGGGTTGGAGCTGAGTTAGAGCTTACGGACTAACAGATCCGCAACCCGCGCGGGTTGCGCCACATATCAACCGCGCGCTCACCCGGAAAAAAGTAAGAACGCTGCTCAGATGAGTGGTTTTCGAACTGCTGCGTGATAAACCCGAAGTCGTCGATCTGCGGACCGAGGACGACGGTCCACGCAACGGCATGTGGAGCGTGACGCAGCAGCAATGGGTCGCAGTATTCCGCCGAGAGCGTTAGCAACCAGCAGCAGTGAGAAGAAATGGGCAGTGTTGAATTCCTAGAAATCGAAATAGTCGCGCCGTCGGCTGCAGTAATTGATAGGCTCAAACGCCTCTCTTCGCTTTGGCTAGAAGCCCTATCGAATGGCAACAACGATTTACTCGCTATATATGCCAGCGCCTACAATAACCATGTCTCCATTAGGCATGCTCGCCTTCTTGATATAGCTCAACTTCTTGGAGGGCTTGTTTTCCCCCGGTTTAGGCCACCAGTAATCTACCCATCCCGATCCTTTAGTTTTCGCGATTTTAATAAACTCCTGGATAAGCGGTTTTCCCTTCGCATCCTTCATGTCGATTAGATTTTTTCCTTCGATTTCCGGTGAGGGAGGATTTACAAGGACAGTCCCGTTTATATCATCAACGAAGACATAGGTTTGCTCTTTGTACCACTTGCTACCTTTCTTCTTTAATTCGGGGAAGGCATCCTTTCCTTTGCTTTCTATTAAAGCTGCCGCGCTATCGACCAGAGCCACAATTTGTTTGGCCTCCTCTGATCGGGGCTGCTCTGCAGATAGAGCTGAGAAAGAAAACAGGTACAGGACTCCACAAAGAATTGAAATGCAGCTGTACAAGATCTTTGTCATTCGCATAAAGCCCCCTTGATATAGTGTTGATGCGTGTTCCTCGCCTAAACCTCGTCAAAACAGAGCCGTGTTATCGCTCAAAGCTCAGAATTAAGCAAGTTCCAGTGAAATCGGCAAAGTAACAGGAATTGAATATACGCCGCTTCAATCCAGATCCGGGACCGGCTAGTCCAAACACGCGGCCAATTACGCCGACCTTTTGAGGTGGGAGTAAAGTCTTATTCTCTTTCTCGAAAAAAGAAAGCACCTAGCGTTAGACAGATGACAATGGCGGCTCGCAAGCGTCGCCTGCGGCTTCTTCGGGAAGTGTTGTAACTGCGTGGGAGACGGGATGGCCGCTAGACGGAGCGGTTAGCACGGACGGCCGCAGTCCTCGTGGTCGGTTTTCGGCCCATGAGAATTTTTCGGGAAAATGGATTTGCCCGTTTATCAACCCAAACTCCAGCCGCGAGTTCCTCGTTGACGCCATAAACTACCTGAAGTAAAAGTCAGGTCAGCCGCTGGGGAAGCTTGCCGGAGCGTACCCCTAGCCGTCGTACTTCTGTTTTCCCCGCGACTAACAACTCTGTTTTGACTTTTTTTCTTTATGCCAACCACCACCAAAAAAGGCTCTAAGAATACCAAGGCCAAACCACGTCGTTCGGTGGTGAAACTGACTCTGGATAGACGAGCGCAGACGATTGCAGAGCTACGCCAGGAACTCGCCCAATCTTTGCAGCGGGAGAAGGCCACTGCCAAGGAATTGCGGGAGGCTTTAGAGCATCAGACGGCAACCAGCGAGGTGCTCGGTATTATCAGCCGCTCGCCCACTGACGTGCAGCCGGTGCTCGACGCCATCGTTAAAAGCGCTGCGCGGGTTTGTGGGATCGATGACGTGGTGCTGCGACTCCGAGAGGGGAGCGCGCTGATTCCACGGGCTCATTTTGGTTCCGTGCCCCCTGACCCCGTTGAGGTCAGTATCGATGCGCTACATATTCGCTGGATGCGCGAGCACGGCGCGCTCCACGTTCCTGATGTCCGAGCGCAGAACGACTTCCCGACGTTAGGTCGCGGCCGCGAGTGGCGCACCTTCTTGGCTGCCCCCCTTCGTCGGCAGGGAGAACTTATTGGATTACTAGCCGCGCGTCGCACCGAAGTGCGTCCCTTCACCCCAGTGCAGATCAAGCTGCTGGAGACATTCGCCGACCAAGCGGTAATCGCGCTCGAAAACGTCCGACTGTTCCAAGAACTCAAAGAATCGTTGGAGCAACAGACTGCGACGAGCGAAATTCTAGGAGTCATCGCCAGCTCGCCGACCAATATCCAGCCGGTGCTGGATACCGTAACGGAAAGCGCCGCGCGACTGTGCGATTCGACGGATGCACACCTTCGGCTAATTGACGAGAGCGTCCTTCGTTTAGTCGCCTCGTATGGTCCGCTTGCGGTACCTCCTGAGGAAATCCCCATTACTCGCCAAACAGGGTCGGGCCGAGCGGTAGTAGATCGAGAAATAATCCATGTTCATGATCTGGAACCGGAGCGTGAGACGGAGTATCCGGAAGCAGCACGGGATGGCTCTAGAACGATTCTAGGAGTGCCATTGTTGCGCGAGGGAATTCCCATTGGATCTATTCTCATTCGCCGACTAGAAGTTCGGCCTTTCACGGACAAACAGATCGCGCTTCTGAAAACCTTCGCGGACCAGGCGGTTATCGCCGTCGAGAACGTCCGTCTATTTCAAGAGCTGCAAGCTCGCAACCGTGACCTCACCGAGGCTCTGGAACAGCAGACAGCCACAGGAGAGGTTCTAAGGGTTATCGCATCCTCACCTACTGAGCTGCAGCCCGTGCTTGATACCCTTCTCGCGAATGCAGTGAAACTATCTGGCGCGAAGCAGGGGCATATCCGTCAAATCGATGGAGACTTTTTGCGGGTCGTTGCTC
>DASTOD010000603.1:0-15789 GCA_035762645.1 Binatia bacterium
CGCAAACCTGCCTTACTGACTGGGGCTAGCGTGACCGTCAGTTTGAGCGGGGCTGTTGGAGATGAGTGCCGGCGAACGCTTACCGTCGTCATAGCGGGGGCTTATAACTACGGTTGGTACAATCTATTGGCGTTAATCGGAAAGCCTCTCCTTGGCGCTGAAAAAACACTCTCCATAAACCGTTCCGCAGAGGCTCGCTATGAACTTCAACCTGTCACGTATACCGTTGCGTGTACATAAGGAATCGGAGATTACGATGAAACATCTTAGAAATGACTCCGGATCCGTGATCGTGTTTGTCACATTAGTCGTAGTGCTTTTGCTCATTATGGTCGCTATGGGATTGGATACGGGATGGCTCACTTTTAGCCGTAGCATGGGCCAGCGGGCCGTAGATATGGCGGCACTCGCGGGAGCCGCCGGGGTTGCCGCCGGAGATGCCGATGTGGTGGAAAAAAACATAGAAGCGTTGAATTCAGCCAATGACTACGTGAAAGCCGGCGGTAACCCGATAGACGGCTCGACCGCCGGTAAGAATGTGATGTTAGTTAAATATGATGCCGTGACCGGTACAATCACGCCCGAAGCGGACATCACCAAAGCCAACGGTGTTCGGGTGGCGTTGGAGACGACCAATCCATACACGAACGCGGGATCGTCAAGCGCGATCAATACGTCACATTTTTTGATGCCATTGCTTAATTTTTTAGGCATCGGTACCCCAACGTCCACAAACATCAACGTTAGCGCCGTTGCGGTCTATTCGACTATTCCTGGCATTCCTTTAGCCCTTGGTGGCTGTGAATATAACCCGCTGCCTGCCCAGATCGACTTCGACCAGGCGCCGAGCAGTCCGGGAGGCAATAATTCCGGATGGACAACCTATACCGAAAAGGAAACAAATACACCTGATATTATTGCTCGCATAAAAGCCATCGCTAGTTGTCAGGGGGGTGGATCCGTAGGAATTGGAACGCCCATCTGCATGGGTAACGGTACACAGCCACCGGTGTTGGAGGCCTTTAAGGAATTGGCTGATCCAACTGGGAGTAAGTGTTATTTTGCTCCGGTTGTTGATCCTGTACTTGTGTTTAACCAATGCGATCAGCCTATCCAGAAATGGGCGAAAATATGTATCCGGGCGGTCTGCGTATGGCCCGATTCACAAAACGACCCTAACTGTGGAGATCAAACACCGGGTAAAAAGTATATCGTAGCAGACGTTCAGAGCTGCAACGTGAGTGACTATGATAGGGTGGGTGTGTGTTTTACCTGCAGGCTGGTAAGAGAAACAAAGGTAGGGATGTAGGTGGAGTGTTTAGCCGCGACCTGTGTCACCGCCGCGGTTTGCTCTGTTGATACGCAAAAGAGCCGGGCGTTTTAATAACGTCCGGCTCTTTTATTAAGCCCGCAACATTAACTAATCTTAACTGGCGCGGTCGTCCGGCGGGGGGATCATGAGTTTCATGCCGATGTAAATGTAGTTCGGGTTTTTCACTACGTCTTTGTTGGCCTCGTAGATTTTCTCCCATTTGGCCATCGAGTTGTAAAAGCGCTCCGCCAACTTGCTGAGCGTGTCGCCGGGTTTGACGGTGTATTGTTGCGTTTCGCCGGTTACCGGCTTGCTTGTCTTTGCCGGCGGAGTGACCGAGGTTTTTTCCGGGAGAGAGACCACCACTACTGGCTTGGCCACCGGTTTGGTTTTTTCTTCGGTTGCGAAAGCTTTGGTTTTGGTCTCGAGGGTCACTGAAGGAGCCGGCGCCGGATCACTGCGTGGTGTCGCCTTAGCGACGGCCGGGGCTTTGTATAGCCGGTCGATAAAACCCGCGTTGTCCAGTTCTTTAAGCAAACTCGTATCGACGAACTGTTCGGGATGGGCTGCCCTGGCACTCGGATCCTTGGCCCCCATCTCGCGCAGCATAATCTGGATGCCTCTGATGGTCGGGTAGGGTTTTTCCGGAATGAGCCCCTGCACAGTCGATTCGTAGGCTTCTTCTAGAGCTTCGGGATCATCGGTTTTGAGGTACTTTGCCATTACCGCCAGCGCCTCTTTACGGTTGGTTTTCATGAAGTGAACGCCTTCGACGAACGCTTTCAAAACATTCCGCACCAGGTCCGGTTGTGTTTTGATAAGGTTTTGGCTCACAGCCAGCCCGGTGTGCTGGTATTCGAGCCCGAGCATTTGCAGATCGGCCAACGTATTGAATCCCATCTTGGCCGCCTTTGCGGTCAACGGAATTGCGATCATCACGCCGTGAATTTTTCCCGTCTCCAGCGCGCTGAAGCGGGCGGGTTGGCTGCCAATTTGAAGGATCGCGACGTCTTTATCGGGAACAAGGCCGTACTTCTCCAGCGCGTAGCGGGTGGCGAAGTCCGAGGAAGAGCCGATGCGGCTCACGGCAACCGCTTTACCTTTCAGCTGGTCGGGGCGGGTGATGTCCCGCGCAACGATGAGCTTGTAGTCCATGGTATTGAGGAATCCCGCGATCATGACGATGCCTGACCCCTGAAGATTGCTTTGGATCACCGAGCTGCCGGCAACCTGAGCGGCGACGACATCTCCCGAGATGAGCGTTTGGACGGTTCGGCTCCCGCTTTCAACAAAAATCAGCTGGGCGTCTAAACCATATTTGCGGAACAACCCTGCCTCGTAGGCCATCCATGCCGGTGCTTGGCTGGGCGAGATCGCGCTATATCCGATGACGACTTTCTTCAACGCTTGCGGACTCGATCCGTCGGCAGCCCCGGCCCGATGCGCTGAAAAGCCACCGAGGGTCCACAGAAAGGAAAATGCGACAAAGGCAGAGATCGGAATCTTTCTGTTCATACTTCTTTCTCCTTTTACACGCTCCAGTTTAACAGCACATCGATCTAACGCCACCCCGCTCGCCTGCGTTACTCTCGATTCAGTCGAACCATTGCCGCTTTGAGACTTGCTCTCATTCTTTCCAGCGAGCGAGCCAGTTCGCCGACTTCATCGTTGGATTGAATGGCGACGCTCACGTCCAAATGGCCGCGGCTGATATCGTCCGCAACGGCTTTCAACTCGAGGATAGGGCGGGTGGCTTTGCCGGCGATTATAATCGATGCGACGATCCCGGCAACCAGACAAAGGGCTATCAAGCCGATGACGTACAGGACCGTGCCGTGGATATCCTGCCGCACCGTGTCAACCGGAAGCCCGACATGGACGGTGCCGAGCTGGCCGTCGAGTAGCGGCACTTGGGTTTCGTACACGGCATTGCCCCGCAACTTGGTCACGCGCGAGATCGTCACGCGCCGGTTACTGATGGCGCCGGCTTCTTTGAGCTCCGACGGAAAGGGCTGCAGGCTGCTAACGATCAGTTCGCCTTTGGGATCCAGGATAAAGGCATAGGCAACTCCATCGAGCCGGCCGTACTTGGCGATCAGAGCGTCAAGCTCCAGCGCGCTCTTCCTGGAGACAAAACCGGCGGCGGCATCACTCAAGTTGGTGGCCACCGCGGCAGCCCGCAAGTCCACTTGTCGCTGTAGGGCATTTCCCGTAAGGCGGTAGACAATGCCGCTCACGAGGATTCCCAAAATAACGATCAACGCGCTGAACGTGGTGGCGATCTTCCACTTCAAACCGCCGCTTCGCATCGTTAACGTCAACGGTTTCATGGTCTTTGATCCTTCTAAGGAAACGGTCTCCTGACTCATGCCTAGCGCCCCCTCACGCTAACTCTCTCCCGGCTTGCACAACCTTTGCGCCCTTTGTGGTTGTCATCATCCATCCCTGAATTTTCTCGCCTTAGCTTCGCGGCGGCCCAGAGGTCCGGTTGCTAAAATTTCTTAAAGTTGGCCAGCTCTTGCAGCGCCGACTCTTCAAATTTGTTCCTAAGCTTGCCGTCGGAGATCTCCCGGCCGAGCAAGCCGATCAGTTCGTCGAGCCTGGATTCGGGAAAATTTTCCGGTGTTTCACCCAGGGCGGCTATTTGATCGCGCAGTACGAGAGGGGCCATCGGTCCCATGATGTCCATGAGGATATGGGTCAGGCGTTCGAAGAGCGCGGCCGGCACCCTCTCGGCGGCGGCTTTGGCCGCCGGCGTAACGACTTCCACCAGAGCGGATTGGTAAAGATTGAAAATAACCTTCGCGGTGTAGGCATACGGTATCCGGAGAAGGTCGGCGACTTCTTGCACGTTTCGCGTCCCGTCGATCTTCGTCAAGACGCGCCAGCCGACTTGCGGGACCGTGATGGGCCCGGTGCGATCTTCGGCAAGCTCGGCAAGCCGGAAAACCGTCTTACTCGATGGAATCACGTCGAGAATGGTTTCCCATTCCCGGCTCATCGCTTTGACTTCGTCGAGAATCTCGGCTGAGGTTTTCTTGATCGTAGTTGTGGGAGACCCGCCGTTGGGAAGCAAGCTAAACACGCCTTCTCCCCAGGTCACGGGATAGAGCAGTGCTTTTTCGCCGTCGCCTATGGGACAGGTCGCGTGCACGATGCTCCCGTCCACCAGAAAGACTTCCACGGTCTCTTTGCCGCGCGACAGCTTTAGCACGCCGGATTTTTTCGCGCCCGTCGCTAGAAGCAAGATATCGTTAAGGCTTATTTGTGAAAGATTGCCCTGCATAGGGGTTTGCCTCTCGCCGATAACCGATTACCGCTCATCCGGCGAGCGCCGAGAGTTGTTTGACCCCTGGATCCGTCTGAGTTGCTCGGTCGCATCGTCGTGGCCGTTGAACGTCATCTTCAATGTTTTGATGACGGCAAGACTCTTGCTGATGCCGACCATTTGCTCGAGCGTCGATTTGATCTGGCTCTGGAGCAGGTCTACCTCTTCCGTGGAGATGCTCTGCAGTTGGCTTTGCAGCTCGTCGTAGAGCCGCGTGATGCTATCGATCTGCCCCAGAGACTCGGTCTTTTGCGTGATCTCTTCATAGAGCCGCGAGATGTCTTCGGTAAGATTTTGCAATTCGTGTTTCATTCGATGGATCCAGCCTTTTCTTTGGTTTTTTTATTTCTTGTACGGATTGCCGGTTAGCGAACTGGCTTCACTGGCCGCGGCGGACGCGCCGCCTCACTCCCTGTGGATGTTGGCGTTACGGGCTCCTGTGGCGCGGGAGCGGTGGTGGATTCATTATTGGTCTCCGCCGATCCGAAACGTACCACCGAGGGAAGAGAAGCCGTAATGGGCGAGGAAAAAAAGTAAAATCCGAAAAGAACCACGCCGAGCAACACAAACGCGATAATAACGCCGGTTTTCAAACTAACGGGACTTTGCGGAGCATAGAGGTCGTATTCCCCGTAGTCTTTGATGATCTTTTTAAGCTGGCGATTGATGTCCGATTCTTTTTTGCTGGTCGGTAAGTTGCTTGTCCGGATGTCTTGAGTTGTTCTGTGAAATGCGGCGGTGGCTTGTTGGCTCGACCGCGACTCGGCGGGGTCAGGCGCGTCTATAGCCGCGGGCAGACTACGCGACGCCGTAAACTCGCCGTAGTTCTTGATCAGGTCGTCGAGGAGTTGCTGATCGAAATCGATCTCACTGCCGGCTGTGGCCCGAGTCGCCTCGAGGGGCTCGGCGTGCTTGCCGCTCTCAACAGCATCGTCGGCAGTTGTTGTGGTGTTGAGCTCCGTTGCGCCGCCGGAAGCCTCTTCAAAGTCTCGTGTCGCGACAGGGTCCGCCGACGGGGGGGTGTCTAAAAAAAGGCTGGCGAGCTTGTTCCGTATATAGGCTTTGGGCATTTCAAAGGGGGTGGCGGCGGGCTGATCTGACTCGGGGATGTCGCCCATTTCGCCGGCGTGTGATGCAGCGCCCGGTTTTTTCAACGCTCCTGGTGCGGAGGCCGGTTCGGCACTTTGCGCATCTTCGATGGTTGGCCGGAACCATTCCGTCGGCGTTCCGATCTTTGCCGGCTCTGGTTGAGCTTCCCTGTCGGGTGGTTCGACCGCGACAATTTTGGGCCTCTCTTTGCCCGCCTTGTTCGGCCGCGGGAAAGGAATCAATTTGCTTGCCGGCGCAATTGAATGGAGGTGAAGCGGTTTGCGGAGCGGCTCAAACTCGGCAGGCTCTAAGCTCGGAATAGAGATCTGCTCGACGGCTTCGCATGCGGCGGTTACGCGCTCTTTAATATTAGCGAGAACATCCAGTTTGTTTTGCAACCGGCTCAAACAGAGATTCAAGCTGCGAGCTTTGTCTTCGGCTTTGATGACCTCATCTAGCGATAGCGCGTCGAGCTGTTGTTGTAACCCGTCGATGGAGTTGACGAACTTACCCAATGAGCCGAGGTTCGTCCCGGAAGTGACGGCCTGCAGTCGCTGTTGGTCTTTCTCGGCAGAGAGCATAGGCAATCAGTTCCTCTTGATTCGCATAAATCGTAGTGAACAGAACATGTTGTCGTTTTAAAGCAAAATAGCTGCCATGGATTGCGAGAGGAAAAGATTCGTAGTTTCAGCAACATAAGGACAGTGTTGTCCTCAAAATGCTAGATAGTTCCCACAATTCTGTTCATCTTGAACAAAATTGTACGTGGACTACACAGGAGCTGGACTGTTTTTCACCAGCCCGCGTTCAGCGCGGAGCCAACGTGAGGAGATTACGTCGCGAGTCGAGGGAAGTATGAAACTGGCTAAGATAATTTAGTCCTAACAGACCACCAATGCGGGGATGGGGTGAGACATCGTGTATCGCTACCGTCAGGCCAGTGGCTTCGGCTTCTCCTACTTGCAGTGAAGTCAACTGGGACAGCGCCGCTCTAATCACTCCGTTTGCCGTCATGAGGGAAGCATAGGTGGCGACTTGTAAATTGAGGTTGGCTGCTAATTGGCGTGATATAACAGTGTAGGTAGCGCCGGTGTCCAGCACCATATAAGTTTGAACTTTCCGATTCAAAGTAACCGGAACGATCACGGCGGATCCGCTCACGTAAACGGGAACGACAATGGGTTTGCGCGCGCCGGAGAAAGAGGGCGGCAATGATATTTCCCTTGGAACCGATAGGGATGATTCCTGGGGCAGCGAGCTGAAGAAGCTTTCCAGCTTCTTAACATCGCCGCTGTCGGCTGCTCGTATCCAACCCACGGACCCGCTCTTGGTTTTTACGATGTACCACGTGTCGCCACCGGTGCCCATGATTTGCGCCATCGACGATTGAATTTCTCCGCTATGAATGTACTCTCTCGGACCCGATGAGTCGTCGGGCGTACCGTACAGCGGTATTGGAGCGGTAGAGGCACGGGGAGGTACGCCTTGCGGCCAGGCCGATGTTGCAAAGAACATCGAGCTAAAAGTAGCAAGTGCGCTCAGCAAGAGGATGAGGCGCGTCTTTCCCTGCATGATAGAGGCGGTTAGGAGATCGCGAATTTCTCGATCTTTCGATACAGTGTGCGAGTGGATATGCCGAGGGCCTCCGCCGCTTTGGCTTTGTTGCCGCTGGTTTGTCGAAGCGCTTCTTGAATCAAGCTCTTCTCACCCTCCTCAATGTTGCGGATTGCTTTAGTGCCGATTTCTTCACGATGTCCCGTCGCGTATTGCTGCAGGTTCATAGGCAGGTCGCTGATCGTGATATAGCCGCCGTCCGAAACCATGACCGCGCTTTCGATGACGCTCTTTAGTTCGCGAATGTTGCCGGGCCACGGATAATCCAGAAAAAGCGCTTTGACCGAGCTGCTGATTTTCTTTAGGGGCTTTTGAAACTGGTTACACGCTTGGTAGACAAAGTTGGCAACGAGCAAAATGATGTCCTCTCTACGTTCTCTCAGTGGCGGCAGAATGACCCGGGCGCTGTTGAGGCGAAAATAAAGATCTTTGCGAAATCCGTTGTTCTGGATAGCGCCTTCCAGATCTTTGTTGGTCGCGGCGATAATTCGAACGTCGCTCGTTCGCGGTGACGATTCGCCCACTTTGTAAAATTCTCGGGTCTCCAGAAAGCGCAACAGCTTCAGTTGAATGGCCGGGGCGAGGTCGCCGATCTCGTCCAGAAAGAGCGTGCCGCCCTCTGCCGCTTCGATCAGTCCTCGCTTGTTGCGGTCGGCGCCGGTGAAAGCGCCTCGTACGTAGCCGAACAATTCGCTTTCGACGAGCGTCTCCGGAATGGCCGTCATGTTGCAGCCCACGAAAGGCTTGGACGCGCGCGGGCCTTGGCAGTGAATGTATTGGGCCATGACTTCTTTACCGGTTCCTGTTTCCCCGGTGATGAGCACGGTGATGTCATGCATGGCATAGCGGTTGGCGAGGTTGAGAATTTCATGAAATTGTGGCGTGTCACCGATCATCGAGGGGACCCTTATGCTCCCTCCAGGTCTGCTCTCGTCGCTGGTTTGCAGCGGCTGGCCGAGCAGCCTGTACAGATTCTGGGTGTGCTGCGGCTGGTAACACAGGATCGCTAGATCGTTGTTGTTGGCCCGTGCCCGGTCCATGAACAGCTCCCATGGCTGGCCATGACAGAGGCTGATATCGGCAAAGATAAACTTGATCTGCTCTAGCGGAAAGGCGTGGAAAATACGTTCGGCTTCGTCCAGACTACGGCTCACGTGAACCGAGACGTCTCTCGCTTCGAGCAGTTTAGCGACGGCCGAAAGCGAACCCTCCTGGGAATGAATGATGAGAGCTAAGGGCTTGGGCATAACGGTTTATTCCCGCCCTGCCGGACCAGAGAGTACGACCATGTTTTCGAGGGCGTCGGCCAAGAACTGAGGGGTGATACAGGGCGGGGTCTCGAGATAATTGCACGCCGCGATCACATGCTCGGCGATAAATTTCGGATGGAAACCGGCAAGCGGGATCTTGTGCTTGTTATAAAACGTGTTGAATAAATGCGGGATCATGTTTTCGTCGAATTCCAACGCGTACGATTCGCAAATGCGCCGGAAGATCTCCGTGAACTCGTCCGCGGTCGGAGGATTGATTTTCAGCTTGTAATGAACGCGGCGCAGTTGCGCGGGGTCCATCAGCTCTTCCGGAGGAAAATTCGTCGCAAAGATCACCAGCTGATCGAAGAGCAGCGCGAACTTTTTGCCCGTGTGAAGTGTGAGATAATCGACCTTTCGTTCGAGAGGAAAAATCCACCGGTTCAAGAGCTCGTGGGGCCGCACGCGCTGGCGGCCAAAATCATCGATGACGAAGATCCCGCCGATGGCTTTCATCTGGAGCGGCGCTTCGTAGTATTTCGACTGCGGATCAAAGTCGAGATCCAGCATCTCGAGCGTCAGCTCTCCACCGGAAATGATGTATGGCCGCTTGCAAAGGACCCAGCGGGGATCGTGCTGCAAGTACGGCATAAACATCGGATCGGAGCGCTCGTTCGAGTCGCCTCCGTTGACAGGGAAGGGTACGTGCACCGAGGGATCGTAAATTTTTATGATCTGACCGTCGGCTTCGATGGAATAAGGGACATAGACCGACTGCTCGAAAGCGCTGATTAAGGCCTCGGCAATCGAGGTCTTTCCATTTCCGGCGGCGCCGTAGACTAACATGGCCCGACCTGAGTTGGCGGCCGGACCCAGCCGTCGGATAATGTCCTCAGGAAGCACGAGATGGGACAGCGCGCGCTTCAGTTTTTCGCTGCCCACTATTTCGTTGGTGATCGTTTGTTTTTGCACTTGGACCTGATAGGTCTCGAGAGGCACCGGGACCGGGCCGATATATTCGCACCGTCGGAGCGCTTCGCTGGCTCTCTCTTTACCGGCGGTCGTCAAAGCGTACCGCATGATGTTGTAGTTCTTCTCCGACGGGCCGCGAATTTCGACGAGCGCCTCCTTCTTCGCAAAATTCAATAGGTCTTCGACGACACCTCGGGTGAGCTTTAGCTGCTCGGAGAGATCCGGGATGGTCTGGAGTGCGGAGACATACATTGTCCGCAGGAGGCAGTTAAGAAGAAAGTTGCCATCCAACCCGGTTTGGTCGAGGCTTTTAGCCACCGGCGGGGGTTCGCGTAGAATCGCTTCGAGCTTTTCACGGGTGATGTAGCCCAGGGCTACCAGGTTGTCGCCGAGCCGCCCGCCAGCGATTTTTTGCTGCGAGAGGACTTTCTCGAGTTGCTCCTCGGTAATGATGTCCTTCGCCAGTAACAGTTGGCCTATTGCCATGCCGTTGGGGACCCTTGTCTTAAAAAAAAGTTGTTTTTAGCAAAAGCCGGGTTTATATTCCGGTATACAGATCAAAAAGTTGTTTCATTATAGGTCAAAACGGATCGCTGTCAAGAAAACTTTAGGCCCCTGGCAGCGCTGAGGTGAGGTGTTATGTACAGCCCCAACCGGTGTCATAAGCATTTGTTAATATTGGCAAATGTTTTGCTAATCGGCTGCAGTCTTGTGGAAGAACCAGGTAAAAAAGGTCCATCTTTGGCATTGATTACGACCCCGGCGAGCTATTACAGCACGCCCAAAGCTCGGTATTTAGGTGAAAGGTATAAGGAGAACTTGGACCGTTTGGTGGAAGGCATCGTACGACATCCCAAAACGGCCAATTTGCAGTTCGCAAACAACATCGCAGCCGTCGGCGGCATTGGCTTTTTCACTCATTCTGCCGTTAAGAGTCCCGATGAACGGTATCTGGAAGTTATTTTGGCCGCCCCCGAAACCTTTGAAATGAGCGGAGAATTCAGCTCAAAGGTTCACCGACTGTTTTCCTTATACGGCACCGACTTACTATCCGTTCTATCAAGTGATTCAGCGATCTATAACGAAAAGGAAGTCAGTGGCTACGCCTTGAATCTATCGTGGAGAAAAATTGTCGCCGACCCGCGCGGCCCCAGAGTGGCGCTGGAACGGGCCATTGTTTACTTTCCGAAACAAAGGGTGCGCGCTTTCTTGACGCGACAGGTGAGCCAAGAGGACCTGTTAAGCGAGGCAGTCATGTTTGCCGCGGAAGATCAGGGGTCGATCAATCTGGTATCCTATCGCCCGTCAGAGCTTAAACCGGATCTTCGCGCGCCTATACAAGAGGAAGATATTGCAACGGCAAAGCTTGAATCTGAGGCGCAGTCGGAGGTTCCCTCCCAACCGACCACGCCGCAAGCCGCTCCAGCGCGGACAGCAAAGGTGGAAAAGAAAATCGAGACCAGCGAAGCCAAACAGCGGCCGGCGAATGAAGCCAAACTCGAAGGTGCGGCCGAGGCAGCGAAACCGACAGCGTCGGGGAGCAGCCGCCCCGCTGCCGCACCCGCTCCAAGCACGCTGCGGGAGGGCGCAAGCGCCGCCAAGACGGTAAGCGCCGCTCCTCGGGAGAAGAAAGCCATCGAGACCGTTACGGATTCAGCAGCACTGATCAAGGATAGAGCGAACCCGAATGCTGCAAAACAGGCAGTGCCAGAAACAAAGCCGGAAAGCGCTGCGATCTCACCCATGGAAACTGGGCGTTCTGAACAGCCGTTAACGCCGGCTCGCCCTCTCCGGAAAGTGGAGCAGCAAAGAAGTGACGAGCACCAATCAAGGTCGCAGAGTTTGGGAGAAACGAAGGTACCGCAACGCGCGGTCGATCAGGGCGCAGCTCAAGAAAAGAAGGTATCCGCGCCGGCTGTTTCTCCGAAGGAACCCACGAACATAGCAGGCCCGTCCGAGCCGCCGTTCTCGAAGAAGCAGGAGAAAGACGGCGAGACGAAGGATCGCGATGTTGCCAGTCGAATTCCGTCTTCCAAGATACCGGCGCAAAGTCAGGGTGGAAACGAAACGAGGCCTCAGTCACTGCCGAAGGAGGAAATCGGAGAGGCCGCGAAATCAAAAGTACCTGCCGGGCTTCGGGCGGAAGGGAACGAGCAGAAAACTAATGAGTCCAAGAACCAGCCGCGGGTTTCAGCCCCAATCGCGGCTGGGGCCAAAACTCCCGTTAGCGAGAAGAAGTCTGAGACTGCCGCAGCCGTCACTAAATTGGAGGATCGTGTTGCGACTGGATCGAGGCCGGCTCCGGCGCCAGCCTTCGAAGCCAAACAGGAAAATTCCGGCGCGGCTGCGACTCGCAATACTTCAGCTCAAACAGAAGTTGAAAAGAGGGTGCCCGACCCGCAGCCTGGCGTTCTAAAGAAGGCTGAGCCGCCGCCGGTTCTTGCCAATAAGGAAATGAAAACCGCGGCTTTCCCGAAGGCGCCTCCAACGCCAATCGCGGCGGCTAAGGACGAGGCGAGCGGTCCCAAAGACCCTGGGGCCGCCTCGCCAGCTGAGCCAATCAAGCCGGCAGCACCCATTCGGTCTGCGGAGCGGAAGAAGGCTGAGCCGGTGCCGGCGGCGCCAAAAGCGGCGCCCGCGGCGGCGGAAGCGAAAGCTGCACCCGTTCAAGCGCAGGAAGAAAAACCGGCAACGAACTCGGCAAACGAGCAAATCGCGCTCCTGCGTAACCAGCCGAGCGAAACGGCGATGGCCAAAAAGCCGTTGATCCGACCCGGTCCCAAGGCACTGGAGGGTTATGTTATTCAGGTTGCGTTCAATGAGCGCGCCAAGGCAAAGCATTGGGCGGAAGCAATGGAACAGCGAGGCTATGCCGTCTCGGTAACCGAAACCGGAGGAGCGGGTTCGGTCCGGGTGCGCGTCGGAAACTTCGCCGCCGCCGATGAAGCGGAGCGGCAACTCCGAACCTTTCGACAAGAGGGTCTCACGGCAATCGTGATCAATCTCCCCCAGGCCTTTAGGCCGGCGGCAACGGCGCAGGCGGAGGAGTCACCCTCACCCTGACTCTCCCGCCGGTGCGGGCGAGGGGACCGCATAGTCCGGCTAGGTTCCATGGGCGAGTTTCTGCCTTAAGATTTCGTTTACCTTCTGCGGGTTGGCTTTTCCTTGGCTCGCTCGCATAATCTGCCCGACGAGGAAACCGAAAACCTTTTCGTTGCCGGCGCGGTAGTCGTCCACCTGTTTGGAGTAGCTCGCCAAGATTGTTTCAATGGTCGCCTCGATGCTCGCCGCATCGGAAACTTGTTCGAGGCCCCTCTCGGCAACGATATCCTGCGGCGAACAACCGGTATCGAGCATTGCATCAAATACGGATTTGGCGATTTTGCCGCTGATTTTGCCGCCGTCAACCATCTGCACCAACACCGCGAGATGTTGCGGCGGCACGGGCCACCGGCTGATGTATAGCTCGGTATCCAATCCTTTTTCCTTCAATGCCCGAAAAAGATCGCCCATGATCCAGTTGCTGATTCCCTTGGCGTTCGGATGAACGGCCAGCGCGGTCTCGAAATAATCGGCGACGTCTCTTCGACTGGTTAAAAGCTGCGCATCATACTCCGGCAGGCCATATCGAGAGATAAAACGGGACTTGCGCGCGTCGGGCAATTCCGGCAGCGACGCTCTGATTTCCTCGATCCATGCTTCTTCGACGACAACCGGCAAAAGGTCGGGATCTGGAAAATACCGATAATCGTGAGCGAACTCCTTGGTCCGCATAGAACGGGTGACTTGTCGATCGGGATCCCAAAGGCGGGTTTCCTGAATGAGCGCACCGCCGCCGGAAACCGTTTGCGTGTGCCGCTGAATTTCGTATTGGAGCGCTTTCTCCACCGCCCTGAACGAATTGAGATTTTTTAATTCAGTTTTTGTTCCCAATGCTGCGCTTCCCGCCGCGCGTATCGAAATATTGGCGTCGCAGCGAAAGCTCCCTTCTTCCATATTGCCGTCGCATATCTCCAAGTACTGGAGAAGCGTTCGGAGGGTTCTCAGGTAGGCTCCTGCCTCCTCGGCGCTGCGAAGGTCCGGCTCAGTCACGATCTCCAACAGGGGCACGCCGGCCCGGTTCAGATCCACCAAGCTCGCATCCGAGCGGAGGTCGTGAATGTTTTTGCCGGCGTCTTCCTCCATGTGAATCCGGATCAGACGGATGCGTTTGGAGTTTCCGTCGATTTCGACGTCGACATATCCGCCAGTGCAGAGGGGAAGCTCGTACTGGCTGATCTGATACCCTTTCGGCAAGTCGGGATAAAAGTAGTGCTTGCGAGCCAGACGGCTCGACGGCGCGATTTGACAATGCGTCGCAAGCCCGGCCCGGACGGCAAACTCGACGACCTTTTTATTCAAAACCGGCAAGACTCCGGGAAAGCCGGCGCAGACAGGGCAAGTGTTGTGGTTCGGTTCGTCGCCGAACTTCGTCGAGCAACCACAAAATATTTTCGACTGAGTCAAGAGCTGGGCGTGCACCTCTAAACCAATGACAGGCTCGTAAGTCATAGCGTCCCAAACCGAAGAGCGAAGCTAGAGAATCGTAGATCGCGATTATCCATCCTCAATCCTCTATCCTCGGCTTTACCTTGTGCCAGTCCGTGGATTGCTCGTAAGCGTAAGCAAAGCGCAGCAGATTGGGTTCGTCAAAGTATTTTCCAATGATCTGCATGCCGATGGGAAGGCCCGTGGCATCAAAGCCGCAGGGCAACGAGAGAGCCGGCAGTCCCGCCAAGTTGATAGAAATCGTGTAGATGTCCGAGAGATACATCAGTAGCGGATCTTGAGTTTTCTCTCCCAGCTTAAACGCCGTGCTTGGCGCCGTTGGGGTAACGATGGCATCACAGCGCCGAAAGACTTCATCAAAGTCTTGCTTGATCAAGGCGCGCACCCGCTGCGCTTTGAGATAATAAGCGTCGTAGTATCCCGCCGAAAGCACGTAAGTGCCGAGCATGATGCGGCGCTTCACCTCCGGCCCAAATCCTTGTTCGCGCGTGAGCATGTAGGTTTCCATCAAATCTTTGCCGTGCGCGCGATAGCCGTAGCGCATGCCGTCATAGCGGGCAAGATTGGAGCTCGCCTCGGCGGTGGCAACGATGTAGTAAACCGCCACCGCATACTCGGTGTGCGGCAGGGAAATCTCCGTCAGCACCGCGCCGTTCTTTTCCAGCAGGTCGATGGCCCGGCGGACCGCTTGTTCCACTTCCGGCTGCATGCCGGAAACGAAGTATTCCTTGGGAATCCCGAGGCGCATCCCCTTGATATCGCCGGTTAGCGCCTCGCCATACGGCGGCACGGGTCGATTCACCGAAGTCGAATCGGCGGGGTCATACCCGGCGATCGCTTCGAGCAGCAGGGCGCAGTCCGTCACGTCTTTGGTCATCGGCCCGACTTGATCCATGGACGACGCAAAGGCGATGACACCGTAACGACTGACCCGACCATAGCTGGGCTTTAGCCCGACGATGCCGCAGCAGGCAGCGGGTTGGCGAATGGACCCGCCGGTATCGGTTCCCAGTGCCGCTATGCACTGATCCGCCGCCACCGCCGCCGCCGAGCCCCCTGAAGAGCCACCGGGAACGCAATCGGTGTTCCAAGGATTGCGGGTGGGGAAAAAGGCTGAATTCTCGGCCGAAGAGCCCATGGCAAATTCATCGAGGTTGGTTTTGCCGATGATCACTGCCCCGGATCCGCGCATTCTGGCAACCGCGGTGCTGTCATAGGGCGGGATAAAATCGCCGAGAATTTTTGAAGCGCACGTGGTGCGGACGCCGTTGGTGAGAAAATTGTCTTTGACGGCCAACGGAATGCCCAGCAGGGACGGCGGATGGTCGTCGCGCTCGCGGCGCTGGTCGGCGAGCTTGGCCTGATCGAGCGCCGCGTCTCTACAGAGGGTTATATAGGAATGGATCTTCTCTTCGGTCTCGGCAATACGGCGGAATACCGCTTCAGTGAGTTCTCGAGATGAAAGCTCGCGTTTTCTTAGTTTCTCGCTCGCTTGTCGGATCGTGAGAGCGCAACGATTCATTCAATGATCTTCGGGACCTTGAAAAAAGTTTGATCCTTTGCTGGCGCGTTGGCCAAAATCGCGCGGGGATTGGGCCGATTGGTGACTTTATCTTCTCTAAACGCGTTGACGATATCCACCGTGTGCGCGAGCGGCTCTACCCGGCCAGTGTCTA
>DASTOD010000604.1:0-3983 GCA_035762645.1 Binatia bacterium
GCGGCAACCGCAAGCTCGGTGCGGCGGTCGCCAGGACCAGCCGGCGGCCGGTCTTCTATGGCAACATCACCCAGCAGGCGGTGGCCCCAAACCGGTGGCGCAAGCAGCTCGAAGCAGCCGAGAGCTGGATGCGCCAGGGGCATCGCGCCTACCAGTTCGTCATGCCACGGCCCGGCGACTTGCGTTATACGCTCAAGACCGCGCAACACTTCGACGCCTTGGCTACCTGGAAATCCGTCATGTTGCTCCCTCTCGAAAAGCGCAAGGAAGCCTTCCGCGATCCGGAGACTCGCGCCAAACTGCATCTGGAGGCCGTCGAGACTCCCCTCGATCCCACGCGCGTCGGCGAATTCACGCGCCGATGGGATTTACAGTTCGTGTTCCGGCCGGCGCTGCCGAAGAACCAGCACCTCAAGGGTAAGAGCGTTGCCGAGATCGCGCGGGAACAGGGCAAAGACGTGCTCGATGCGTTCTTCGATCTGGCGCTGGAAGAAAACCTGGAGACGGAGTTCGAACGGCGCGAAGTAAACAGCGACGAAGCCGCCATGACAGCTCTGCTTACCAGTCCGTACACCGTCATCGGGCAGTCGGACGGCGGGGCCCACGTGGTTTTTCGCACCGACTATAGTTACTCCACTTATCTCTTGTCCCACTGGGTTCGTGAGAAGGAGATCATGTCACTGGAAGACGCGATTCGGAAGCTCACGTTTGTGCCCGCATCGCTCTTTGGCTTGTATGACCGCGGTCTTGTGCGGCCGGGGATGGCGGCAGATCTGTTGGTATTCGATCCCGCGACCATCAGCCCGCTGGAGCCAGGCGAGGCGTACGACTTGCCTAGCGGAGCCAGGCGCCGCAAACAGCTCGCCAAGGGAATCGAGATGACCGTGGTGAACGGCCAAGTGCTCATAGAAAGGGGCGAGCACACCGGCGCTTATCCCGGCAAGGTGGCGCGCAGCCATAGTCCCGTACTGCAATAGCTGCAATGACAGTATGCAGTGAGAAGAAAGCAGTACGCAGCAAAAAGCAGCGAACCCAATGATTAGAAAGATTGTTGTCTGCCTACTGCTTGCTGTCCTTCTGCTTACTGGTTCTCTCGTTGGGGCGCAGCAGCCGAAGATGCCACGGATCGGTTACGTGGATGCCGGATCGCCTGCAACGACCGGACATCGCGCCGAGGCCTTCATGCAGGGGTTAACCGAGCTTGGGTATGTGAACGCCCAGAACATCGTGATCGACTACCGATGGGCCGAGGGAAAGTTAGAGCGCTTGCAGGGCTTCGTTGCCGAACTGGTCCGTACCAAGGTTGACGTGATAGTTTCCTCGGCTACACCAGCGATCCGGATCGCCAAGGAGCAAACCACCACCATCCCCGTCGTGATGGGGGGAGTCACCGATCCAGTCGGAAACGGATTTGTCGCTAGCCTGGCACGTCCAGGAGGAAATATAACGGGGCTGACCCACCTTGCTCCGGATTTGACGGGGAAACGGCTAGAGTTACTGAAGGAAGTTGTTCCACGCCTCTTACGTGTGGCCGTCCTCTGGAATCCAAGCCAACCGGGTCAGCCGCTCGCTTACAAAGAAAGCCAATTGGCGGCACAAGCGCTGAAAGTGACACTGATCTCCCTGGAGGCGCGAAGCCGAGAAGAGCTAGAGAGGGTTCTTTCCGACATGGGCAAGGAACGCGCCGAGGCATTCTTCGAGTTGCCGGATCCTTTGATCTTCACCAACCGGAAACTGATCACGGAGTTCGCGGCCAAGCATAGGCTTCCGGCGATGTACAGCTTCAGAGAGTACGTGGACGCCGGCGGCCTTATGTCCTACGGCACCAGCTTCCCAGACTTGCTTCGGCGCGCGGCCACTTATGTTGACAAGATCCTCAAAGGCGCCAAGCCCGCTGAGCTGCCGGTGGAGCAACCGACAAAGTTCGAACTTCTCATCAATCTTAGGGCTGCAAAGCAGCTCGGCCTCACGATTCCTCAGTCCGTTCTGTACCGGGCGGACAAGGTGATGAGATAACAGTACGGCAGTGACCAGAAAGCAGTTAGCAGTAAGAAACAGGAGCGAAAGCAATGATAGAAGCAATCGCTGTTTGTCTACTGCTTGTTCTCCTTTTGCCTGTGTTTCTCCAGCCCAGCTGCAGCAGCCGAAAATAACCGTTCATCCTTCGACAAAGCTCAGAACGAACGGTTAAGTACTGAAATAGTGTTTGTTGCCGTTCGTGCTGAGCCCAGTCGAAGCAATCCTGAGGACCTTTCACACAGTCTGCTGCTCGGGATGACCGGGGGGCCCCGTCCCTGTACTTGATCAATGTCGAAAATCCCCCAGATAGTCCGGGGAGCGCCTTGATGGCTTTCGAATTTGAAATTAAAATTTGACAAGCCAAAAAGACCCCCAATGGTGCTTGACCCATCCAATTTGCCGAACTAAGCTGCGTCCTGATTTCAATGACCTAATCAGGCCAGTGCTAGCGGAGGACGTAAATGCAGTGCCCGCGCTGTCAGCATGACAATCCGCCGCAGGCGAAATTCTGTTTGGAGTGCGGATCAAGGCTCGCGCTGACGTGCTCTAGTTGCGGCACTGAGCTTCCGCCGGAGGCAAAATTCTGTCTCCAGTGTGGCCAGGCCGTCAGTACTGGTATCGCACCATCCGTGTTCTCTTCTCCTGAAAGTTACACTCCAAAGCACCTCGCGGAAAAGATTTTAAGTTCCAGGAGCGCTCTGGAAGGGGAGCGTAAACAAGTGAGCGTCCTTTTCGTCGACGTTTCAGGATTCACCTCTCTGTCCGAGCGGCTGGATCCAGAGGATGTCCACGGGATCATGAACCGGGCATTCGAGCTTATGTTGAACGAGGTCCATCGGTATGAGGGGACGGTTAACCAGTTTCTCGGCGACGGTATCATGGCGCTGTTCGGTGCTCCCATCGCGCATGAGGACCATGCGCAGCGAGCAGTGCATGCGGCTCTGGGGATACGGAAAGCCTTGGAAAGCTACAGGGCGGACCTTGATCAGCGCACCGGAATCAATTTCCAGGTGCGACAGGGCATCAACACGGGTTTGGTCGTCGTTGGCAGCATTGGAAGCGACCTTCGGATGGACTACACAGCGGTCGGCGATACGACGAACGTGGCAGCGCGCCTTCAGCAGTCTGCGGAGCCTGGACACGTTTTGATTTCCGATGTTACGCATCGTCTGGTGGCGGGCTATTTTCACACCCGCGCTCTTGGAAAACTCTCTCTTAAAGGGAAGGCTGAGCTGATCGACTCGTGGGAGGTGATCTCGGCTCGTATGGCCCGAACCCGCCTTGAGGTCGAAGCAGAGCGTGGGCTCACGCCCTTTGTGGGGCGGGAGCGGGAGCTTCGGCTACTCTCTGAGTGTTTTGAGAAAGCTAAGGCAGGTCATGGACAAGTCGTCTTTGTCGTCGGGGAGCCCGGCATCGGCAAGTCCCGCCTGCTTTTTGAATTTCGTCGCCGGCTTGGCAGCGAGGCTACCTGGCTCGAAGGCCGCTCGATGTCGTTTGGACGGTCCATCGCGTTTCACCCCTTGATCGATCTGCTCAAACGAAATTTCAGGATCGAGGAGGGAGACACTGAGGGAACGATCATTAAGAAGATTGAAAGTAGCATTCTCCGTCTCGGCGAGGACCTCCGCCCTATTATCCCTTATCTCTGCTATCTCCTCTCGGTGGACCCTCGTGACCCGGCCGTGCTCGGCATGGACCCGGAACTACGGCGAGGAGAAATTTTCGATGCGCTTAGGCGCTTGGCCGTGCGGGCTGCCGAGGTCCATCCTCAGGTTTTGGTCTATGAGGATGTCCACTGGATGGATCAGGCCACGGAGCAGTCCCTACTTTTTGCCGCCGACAGCGTCCCTAACAACCGCATTCTTCAGATCCTCACCTACCGCACAGGCTATGTCCATCCCTTCGGTGAACGAACTTACCATACGCGGATTGCCCTCGACAACCTTTCTACCGCGGACAGCGTG
>DASTOD010000605.1:0-6926 GCA_035762645.1 Binatia bacterium
TGGACGGCTCAGGTTATTTTCGAGATCTAGAGAAGTATGGGACACCTAACCGATAGTGAATATGAAGGCACCGCCCTCATTGCGGATCCGATCCACCGCTATATCCAATTCACGGTCCCGCAAAAAAGGGGGGAGGTCACAGAGAAGGCGCTCATCGATTCTCCGTGGGTCCAACGCCTCCGTTATATCTATCAGCTTCAGAGCGCCCGCTGGGTCTATCCCTCTGCAGAGCATAGCCGCTTCCAGCATTCGTTAGGCGCCATGCATCTGGCCGGCGAGTTCGCCAAGCACCTCTATCCGTCGCTGCGCAAGGTGCTGGGAGACGAATGCCCGTCGGCGCCATACATTGAAGAGTATATGCGCGTCACCGGGTTGCTGCACGATGTCGGACACGGTCCCTTTGGCCACTTCTTCGATGACAACTTTCTTCATGATTACGACCTGACTCACGAAGACCTGGGGCAGGCGATTATTCAGAAACACCTGGGAGAGATCCTCCGGCAGCTGCGGCGGAGCCCGAGCGGGCCGTTTGCCTCGGGGGAAGAACTCCGTCCCGAGGACGTTGCCTTTCCGATTAAAAAAAACGGCAAGGAAGACAACCGAAAGCCCAAATGGATAAGATTTCTCCAGCCGCTGACAAGCGGGATCTTCACGTTTGACAACCTCGATTACGTATCGCGCGACTCTTATATGTGCGGCGTCGCCGTCGGGCCGGTGGATCGTGAGCGGCTGATTCACTACACTTTTTTTTCACCGAAGGGGCTGACCCTGCACAAAGCGGGCAACAGCGCGCTGACGATGTTTCTCAACGCGCGGCTCTACCTCTACACGAACGTCTATTATCACCGCACGACGCGCGCCATCGACCTTCATTTGAGAGACATCTTTCCCGATACGATGCGGGTGCTTTTCCCGGGAAACCCGCTGGAGCATATGGACGAGTATCTCTACTTGACCGATTGGTCGCTGCTCGAGGGCGTCTCCCGCTGGCGGCGCTCTCAAGGAGAGCGCGAGGCTCTGGCAAAAGAATGGGAGAGCGTTCTCCACCGCGAGGTGAAATGGAAAATGGCCTACGACCGCACGCTGTCGCTGAACGAACTCCGTTACGGGGTTGCGCTTATTCAGGATGCCGACTGGGAAAAAAAAATTCGCTCAGCGCTGCCGGGATCGGCGCGCGATCTGGTCTTCCGGGTCGACATGGCGACCCAGGATCCGCGACCTGAAAATCCGTTCGCCATGGGGAAAAAACAGATTCATATCTTCGACCCGTCGACGGGTGAAATGACCAAAGAGTCCCTCGCCGAGCTGTTCGAATTCATTCCGTCCAAAGTGGTTCAGTTCCGCGTCTTCGCCCTGGATCATGAGCACGATCAAGTATTGGCGGAGGTCGCGGAAGGCGCGTTGAAAGGGCAGTCTCCATCGGTCAAGACCAGCGTCTAGCATGAAAACCGCCATCACCCAAGCATTCGAGGAAAGCATCCGAGTCAAGCAGGTCTTTCTGCGCGACAACATCGACGCTCTCATGGGAGCGGTCGAGGCGATTGTTAACTGCTTCCAAACGGGCAACAAGCTCTTTCTGTTCGGCAACGGCGGCAGCGCCGCCGATGCCCAACACATCGCCGCCGAGTTCGTAAACCGTTTTCTGGTCGACCGGCCGCCGTTGCCGGCCATCGCCCTAACCACGGACAGCTCGATCTTGACGAGCATCGCGAACGATTATGAGTACGAACAAGTCTTCGCCAAACAACTGAGAGCGCTTGGAAAACCGGGAGACGTGGCATTGGCCATTTCCACCAGCGGCAACTCCGCGAATGTCCTAAGCGCCGTCGAGATGTGCAGACAACTCGACATCAAGACCATCGGCCTAACCGGCGGAAACGGCGGCAAGATGGCCGGGCGGGTAGATATCCTGCTGACGGTTTCCGCGGGACGAAACAGCCCACGAATCCAAGAAACTCACATTCTCGTGGGCCATGTGATCTGCGACATCGTGGACCAAAGACTGTTCGCCTCCAAATAAGCTCTGTCGATCGACTTCATGGCCAAGAAGACCTTCAGGCCGCTCGATTTTTCCCGGGTCAGAACGTATCCGGTCAAAAAAAGATTCAGCAAAGTCCAGTTTTCATCATTGGGAAAGCCGGCACGAAAAGGCGCGCGGATTCGTTCCTTCATTCGCGGGCTGCCCAATATCCTGGCGGCGCAAAACCTGAAAACGATTGCGCGCACCATCGCGCAGGCTCACCACGCCAACAAGGCCATCGTGTTGGGGATGGGCGCTCATCCGATCAAAGTCGGTCTGAGCCCGCTTATCATCGACTTCATGAACCGGGGCATTATTGACGCCGTGGCGCTGAACGGCGCCGGCATCATCCACGATTTCGAGCTGGCCTTTATGGGCGAGACATCGGAAGACGTCGCCGCGAGTTTGCAAGACGGAAGCTTCGGCATGGCCGAGGAAACGGGAGCCTTTATCAATCAAGCGATCACCGAAGGTTGTCTACGGCAGATGGGAATTGGCGCGGCCGTAGGCAAGGCGATTCTCAAGGCGCGGCTAAACTACCGCCGGCTCAGCATTCTTGCCACCGGCGCCCGCCTGGGCATTCCCGTCACCGCTCACGTGGCGATCGGCACCGATATTATTCACATGCATCCAAAGGCGGACGGCAAGGCCATCGGGGAAGCCAGCCTGAGAGATTTTCGCACACTGGCGTCCGCCGTCGCGACTTTGGGAGGCGGGGTATATCTCAATCTGGGTTCCGCTGTCGTGCTTCCGGAAGTGTTTCTCAAGGCCCTGAGTGTAGCCCGCAACTTGGGCCACCCGGTGCAGAGGCTCACTACGGTGAATTTGGATTTTCTCGCTCACTACCGCCCGCTTACCAATGTCGTTAGCCGTCCCACCCAGCCCACGGGCAAGGGCTATCACCTTACCGGCCACATGGAGATCATGGTGCCGTTGCTATTCGCCGCCGTGCTCGAGGAGCTCTGACGGATCGCCATGCTGATCACGTTGACGACTGACTTCGCTTCGAAGGACCCTTTCGTCGGCGTCATGAAGGGCGTTATCTTCGGCATCCATCCGGCGGCGCGAGTCGTTGATTTGAGCCACGGCCTACCGCCCCAGGACGTGATGGCCGCCGCTCTGGTCCTTAAGCATGCCGCTCCTTATTTCCCGGCAGGAACTATCCACGTGGCGGTCGTGGATCCCGGTGTGGGGAGCGCCAGGCGACCAATATTGATCGAGTCCGGCGGCAGCTATTTTGTCGGTCCCGACAATGGAGTACTGAGTCTGGCCGTCGAATCAGACAAATCGGCCCGCGTCTTTCATCTGTCGAATCCGGCCTACCACCTGCGTCCCACAAGCGCCACCTTTCACGGCAGAGATATTTTTGCGCCTGCCGCGGCCCATCTGGCGCTCCGCGTTTCACCCGAAGCTTTGGGTGAGTCGCTCGACGGCTTTGCCAAGATCCCGTGGCCCCGGGTGGCGGCGTCGGAACTCGGCATCGAGGGAGAGATTCTGTATATCGACGGTTTTGGTAATCTGTTCACAAACATTCGGGAGTCGGAGCTTGTCGCTCTGCCCAACAAAAATTTAATTGTCCGTGTCGGAGCGCTAGTCATCGACGGCATCGCGCGGAACTATTCGGAACGCAAGCCGGGAGACTACCTGGCTCTGATCAATAGCTGGGGACTGTTGGAAATCGCCATTAACCAAGGCAATGCCCAGCAGGCCAGTCGGGCAAAGCGAGGAGACAAGGTCAAGATTCTGTTGAACCCGCAGTGAAGCCAGACGGAGGACCTCTTATGCCAGGCCGGTTGAGTTGGGATCAGTACTTTATGACGATTACACAACAGGTCGCCGAGCGTTCGACGTGCTGCAGAGCCAAGGTCGGCGCCGTCATCGTGCGCGACAAAAATATTCTTGCGACCGGTTACAATGGCGCGCCCGCAGGGATGCCGCACTGCACCGACGTCGGCTGTCTTATCTATGAATCCAAGACACCTAATGGGGACATCGAAGAAAACTGCTTTCGAACGATCCATGCGGAAATGAACGCCATTGCCCAGGCGGCGAAAAACGGCTCCAGCATCAAAGACGCCGCGATTTATATCACTCACACGCCGTGCATCCATTGCCTCAAAGTCCTGGTCAATACCGGGATCAAAGAGATTTACTACATCAAGCCGTACAAACTGCACACATTGGAGGAATTGCTGCGCTACACGCAGGTTCACCTTTACAACGTAGAGCTGCCGACGCCATAAAAAAGGGCGAGGAAGACACCTCGCCCCTTTTGCCGCTTCTGACGGCCTGCGATCAGATTTTACCGGTCAGGATGATCGCGATCACAAAACCGTATAGCGCCAAGGCTTCGAGCAATGCCAGCGTCAGCACCAGCGGCAGAAATAGCCTATCGGCCGCGTTAGGATTGCGGCCGATGCTCTCCATCGCTGAGGCGCCTACGCGACCTTGACCCAACGCAGCGCCGAAAGCTGCGATAGCGACTGCGATGCCGGCAGCAACTGCGACGGCAGCTTTCATTTGATCGCCGCCGCCAGCGGCGGCCCCTTCGGCAGCCGTCGCCCAGCCGCTAGCCATCAGCCAGACGAACAGAGCGCTAAAAAAAGCTGCGAGCTTTTTCATTCTTTTCCTCCTTTCCAGCGACTTTGGCCTGAGCACTCCTCTGTCCTCATCCTCGCCGCAACGGCCATCGCTTTAATGGTGTGATGGATGTTCGTGCCCTTCATCAGGGCCATGACTGACCGCCAGAGCTACGTAAATCATGCTCAGCAGGGTAAAAACAAAGGCTTGAATCACTGAAACAAGCGTACCCATAAGATAAAACGCCACCGGCACCACGACTTTGGTAAGATGGATAAAGGCCTCGATAACCTGGTGGTCCCCCATCATGTTACCGAAAAGCCGCAAAGAGAGAGAAACCGGCCGGAAGCCGTGTGAGAAGGCCTCGAGGATGAAGAAAAACATCACCGAGATAAGGAGTACCGGGAGAAAAGCGATTTTTCCGATAACGCTCCTGGCGGGGAGCGTCGTCATGGGACCTACGAAATGCTTGAGGTAATTGACGCCCTGCTCGCGCAGCCCGATCACGTTGTAACCGATGAAGGAAACGAGGGCCAACCCCGCCGTGGTGTTCAGATTGCCGGTCGGCGGTGCGAAGCCAGGCACAAGACCCAATAAGTTTGCCCATAGAATGAAGAAGAAAAAGGTGCCGAAGTAGGGCACGTACTTGCGGCCCTGCTTGCCGATAATGGCGTCGCTTTGGCTGACGATCAGCTGCACCAGCAGCTCCGCTATGTTGCGCACTCCCAGTGAGGATACCGGTACCAGCGGATCCTCGGCGCGCAACAAGGCGGCCCGCGCGCGCCAGGCAAACAGGATGAGGACCGCAGCGGCGATCAAAGCGAAGAAAGTGTGTGGCGGCAGCAGATGTTGCCAGGCTTCGGGCAACAAGTCATACCAGGTAAACGGATGCTCCATCGGTCTAAGTCCTCAGTGCCATTCCATGTCTCAGCGCTTCCAACAAGATCGCGATAATCAGGGTCGAAACGCCGAGCGAAAACGAAAGCGCTTCGATAGGGAAACGAAAAAAAAGCGTCGTCAGTAAGCCCAGGAAAACGACGCTTTTCAGAACCAGCAATCCGACGCCTGCCTTGACTCTGCCCTTGCTGCCAAGCGGCGCCAGCACCCAGGCGACGCCGTACCCCAAGAGCCAAAAATTCACACCGATGAAAAGCCCACCCAACAGCGCCGACTTGGAATCGATGAATCGGGTCGGCGCGAGCAGGATCAATAACACCGCAAGGAGAAATCCATGCCACAGCTCAATACGAATGATGGTTTTTTTCGCTGCCGACTGCATCACGCTCCCGCGCTAAAAATCTCACCCAGTGAAGCAACCGCACGATCGCTCCCGTGAAGGCGACCGCTGTAAGCGCGATCAAAAGCCAGGGCGAAGTGCCCAAGTAGTCGTCCAAGAAGTAGCCGACGAGCAGTCCAGCGAGTACGGCACCCGGCAGTTCCAAGCCGATCGCTAGATAAAGTCCTGCTTTCCGTAATAATGGATTGGGTCTGTCTTGCTGGCGGCTTGGGCGGCCCCCCGATTTCCCCACTGGAACTGTTGTGTAACATGACGCGCCGAGGCGGTCAAATCGGACCTTGTTCCCGCGCCCAGGCGGTAAACGCCGCAACGGTCTTGTCCAAATCAGCCGTGCTGTGGGCTAGAGAGACAAACGCCGACTCGAACGGCGACGGCGGCCAATATATGCCCCGCTTCAGCATCCCCAGAAAGAAACTTTTAAATCGTCTGCGGTCGCATAACCTGGCGTCGTTCGCGTCGCGCACATGATCAACGCCGAAAAACAAGGTCATCATCGAGCCGCAGCGATTGATCGTGCCGTTGATCCCGTATCGCCGCAACACATCGGAGAAACCCGCTTCGAGCCGCTTACTTTTGCTTTCGAGTGTCTCATATGTGCCTTCACGCGTTAATCGCCGCAGAGTCGCCAACCCTGCAGCCACCGCGACCGGGTTACCGGCCAGCGTCCCCGCCTGGTAAACGGGTCCGCGCGGGGCTAACAGGTCCATGACCCGCCGCTGGCCGCCAAACGCGGCCAGCGGCAGGCCACCGCCGAGAATTTTCCCCAAACAGGTCAAATCCGGCCTCACGCGATAAATCCGCTGAGCGCCACCGAGAGCCACGCGGAACCCGGTGATCACTTCATCGAAGATCAACAATGCCCCATGCTGCCGTGTCTGGTCCCGCAAGAAATCGAGAAAGCCAGGCGCTGGGGGTATGACTCCCATGTTGCCGCACACAGGCTCGACGATCACGGCGGCGATGTCCCGGCCACGGCGAGCAAAGAGGCGCCTGACGGACGCCGGATCATTGTACCGTGCAACCAGCGTT
>DASTOD010000606.1:0-4455 GCA_035762645.1 Binatia bacterium
TCAGCGGCGTACTGGCCGACAGATTATTTTGAGCACCCATTCCGCCGACCTATTGCGCGACGAAGGTATCGGTTTGGATGAAGTATTTCTTCTGGCACCCGGCAAGGAGGGAACCGAGGTTAGCGCGGCAAGCACACTTACCGAGATTAAGGAATTGCTGGAGGGCGGTGTCAGTTTGCCTGAGGCGATCATGCCTCGGACGAAGCCGGACCAAGTCGAGCAGTTGACTCTTTTTGGCGATCGAGACTGAGAGCGCGGTGTGGTCGTAATCTCGGCGGCGGTGGAAGGTCTCATTGATGAGGCTGTGGTCAAACGTCTCGTTGTAGAGGTGGGGGCGGTGGTGGGACCTGTATATGGCAAACAAGGGAAAAAGCCTTTACGAGCTGCAATCAGTGGCTATAACAACGCGGGCAGGTACCGGCCTTGGATAGTGCTTGTGGATCTGGATCAGGACGCCGACTGTGCTCCTAACCTGTGTCGAGCCTGGATTCCTAAAAAATCGCCGAAATTATGCTTTCGCGTCGTTGTGTCAAGTAGAAGCCTGGCTGCTTTCGGACCGCGAGAGCATTGCCAGATTCCTTTCCGTTCCTATCTCCCGTGTTCCTACTGATCCAGAGTCGGAAATCAATCCCAAGCAGACAATGGTAAACCTAGCGGCGATATCAAAGCGAAGGAGTATCCGCGAAGATATGGTTCCGCGTCCTGGCAGTGGCAGGTCAGTAGGACCCGCGTACACCTCCAGGCTCATGGAATTCATTCAGTCCTCCGAACCGCTTTGGCGTCCAAGTGATGCGGCTAAACGGATCTCAAAGTCTCCAACGCTGCATGAGATGCCTTGAACAACTGGTTCAAAGGGAAACGGGGGAGTAATTAGCGTACAATTCGGTCAATACCGAATGCGTGCGCTCTAAGGTTGACGTTCGCCGACGATGCGGAAATCCACCTGCACCTGGTTTCCCGCTTTTAGAAAAAGCAGGCGGGGAACGGTGATTTTGAACTGCTCCAATGACAATCGAAAACTGCCTTGTGCGATGAGCTTGTCGCCCTGGTAAACCACTCGAACCGGCACGATCACTTCTCTTTGGACACCATGGAGGTCGAGGCGCGCTCGAACCGTTATCTGCCATGGCTCTTGAGGTGACTGAGGCCGCTCGATTGTTTGAATGCCGGCGCTGTCGAGCCGTATCACCGGATACTGCTGAACTTCCAAGTAATGTTCCTGAACGTCCTGATCCCTCAAGCCGATATTACTATTGTAACTGGCCGCATCAATCACCAGACTGACAGAACCGGTCTCTTGCAAACGATCTAAATCGCCGCGCGCTTCTCCCTGGCGGAGACGCAGCGCGCCGTTCACGACGTTTCCAAACGGATCGTCGATTTTCGTTGTGATCTGACTCTCGTCCGGGCTCAAGCGATAGAGCTGTAGTTCGGCGTAAGCCGGAGGAAGAGTAACGGCAGAGGACAAGAACAAAAACAAATAGGCCACGCAGCGCATCCGACTCTTTTACGCGCTGCGAACGTCCCAATGCAAATAGTTGCGAGTTCCCGCTCTTTGGCAATCTACTGTGAGCGACCCGAATAGGATCCCGAGGTGATTTTATGTTGGCCGTTATGGGGTAGCAGCTTAGGAAGCAGTTGTGCTATCCATTCGCACAGGACGGTGGAGAGGGACCGGCGTTATCCGCAATAACGCGTCGATGACCTAGGCTGAATCCAGGATGACGTGACGGCAAGGAGAATCCTATCCATGCGGACGCGATTTTTGAAGCTTACGCGTTGCCTGCGCGATTTTTTCTCCGTGGCGCTGAGCCGTTGCTCGATAAGCTCTCGCCCTAATTTTCTGCTCCGAGTGGGAATGTTCGTTGTGTGTCTTGTTTTGACTGGGAGCGCAGCGCATGCGATGGAGGATGCGGGGCAGGCTTCAACCCTGCTTAACGGTCTTATCCGGGTTGCGATCGCAACCCTGTTGCTATTGGTCGTGATCTGGCTATTGCGCCGCGCGCGCGTTTGGGGAGTCCAAAAATTGCAAACCACAGCGATATTGGCCAAAAGATTTCCGCCGCTCCTAGCAACGGACCTGCAGGCGCACGTTTCACGCGCGGGCCAAATTTTGATCCGCGTAATATCAGCGGCTACGGTTTTGGTTCTTGGCTACTTATGGCTTGTCTATTCCCTCGAGCAGTTTCCTTATACCGCCTCCTGGGGCGAGCGATTAGGGCGATTTCTGTTTGATTTGGTTTTACAGTTCGGCCTCGGCGCGCTCGGCGCCCTGCCTGGACTGTTCGTGGTGTTGATCATCATCCTGATTGCCCGATGGTGCGCCCGGGTGGTCAACGTCATCTTCAAAGGAGTTCAAGCCGGGACGATTTCCCTTCCCGGGTTGGAACAGGAAACCGCGCGCACGACGCAGACGCTGCTCATCTTTGTGATATGGCTCTTTGCTCTGGTGGTTGCCTATCCTTATATTCCGGGATCAGAAACCGAAGCCTTCAAGGGTTTGAGCGTGCTCATCGGGCTCATGATTACTCTCGGATCAACCGGGCTCATCAATCAAGTCATCAGCGGCTTGTTCGTTATTTACTCGAGAAGTGTGCGTCCTCAGGATTACGTGCGCATAGGGGACATCGAAGGCGAAGTCGTCAGCATAGGTTCCCTGGCAACGAAGCTGAGGACGCCCAGACGGGAAGAAATCACCATCCCTCACTCGGTTCTGGTCGGAACGGCGACCACCAACTACAGCCGTCTGGCGGGAGCCGACGGCATGGTTATCACGGCGTCCGTCACGATCGGGTACGATGTGCCCTGGCGTCAAGTCCACGGTCTCTTGCTCCTGGGAGCTTCGAGAACTCGAGGTATCCGCAAAGAGCCCGCGCCTCGGGTGTTGCAGCGAGAACTATCCGATTTCTACGTCCAGTATCAGTTGCTGGCTCACCTGGAGGACGGAAAGAGCCGCGCCGAGGTAATCTCGGAATTGCACGCACAGATACAGGATGCCTTCAATGAGTATGGCACGCAAATCATGTCGCCGCATTTTGAATCGCAGCCCGAAAAGCGGGTCTTTGTGCCGAAGTCCGGATGGTACGCTGCGCCTGCGACGCCAACCACGTCAGTCGGTGTTGAACCGACAACCAAGATGGAACACCAAAAAACGTAGATTAGGTTAGACTCCCATTGCGGGTTTGGGAGTGAGTCTTGCGCAAGCGGGGCATCATAAACTTTAGACCGGCCCGATATCATCATAGAGAGCACAGGGGGATGAATAGAAAAAGATCTCCGGGCGCTCCGCGCCTCGGCGGTAAATGTCGCCGAATTGGGAGAGACAATAGGACGGAATACTATGGCGGATTTGCGCACCTGGCTGGATGAGGTTCACAAAATTGGTCAGCTAATGACGATTGAAGGAGTCCACTGGGACCTCGAGCTCTCGACCCTCGCCGAAATCATCAATGAACGAACCAAGAACCGTCCCGCCCTGCTGTTCGATCACATCAAGGATTATCCGGCTGGGTATCGTGTCGCGGCCAATCTCGTCTCGTCCGTCGGCCGCCTCGCATTGACACTCGGCATGAAGCCGGGACTAAGCGACATGGAGTTCGTTCAGAGCTGGCGGCGAAGAGTCAGGGAGATCAGTCCAATCAAAGCGGAAACGGTCTCCGACGGCGCGCTGTTTGAGAATGTGCGGAAGGGGAAGGACATCGATCTGTTCCAATTTCCCGTTCCTCGCTGGCACGAGCGCGACGGCGGTCGCTACATCGGAACCGACGATCTGGTGATCAGCCAAGATCCCGAAGAGGGATGGGTAAACGTCGGCACGTACCGAATCATGGTTCACGGCCCGGACCGTGTGGGCCTCCACATGTCGCCGGGAAAGCATGGGCGCGTCCACAAGGAGAAGTATCATCAACAAGGAAAGCCGTTTCCTGTTGCGGTTTCGTTTGGACATCATCCGATCAACTTTATCGTGGCGTCGACGGACGTACCCAACCGCGTGAACGAATACGACTATGCCGGCGGTATCATTGGCAAGCCGCTGCAGGTCGTGAAGGGGCCGCTTACCGGCCTGCCGCTCCCCGCCGACGCTGAAGTCGCCATTGAAGGCGAAGTGGGAGTGGAAGATGTGATGCCCGAAGGACCATTCGGCGAATGGACGGGCTACTATGCGAGCCATCAGCCGAAGGTGCCCGTGATTCAAGTCAAAGCGCTTTACTTTCGCAGGGATCCAATTTTATGCGGTTTCCCGTTGCTCAAGCCGTCCAGCGGCGACAACCTTCATTTCTCGCTCATGCGCTCGTCCCTGATTTGGAATGCTCTCGATGAAGCAGGCGTGCCGGACGTAAAAGCCGTCTGGGCCCACCCATCCGGAGGCAGATTTCTGACCGTCATCGCGATCCGGCAACGCTACCCGGGCCACGCCCGACAAGCGGCGCTGATCGCGAGCCAATGTCGGTCCGG
>DASTOD010000607.1:0-5250 GCA_035762645.1 Binatia bacterium
CGCCGCGCTCAAGGCCGAGGTCGAAAATATCGAGAAGAAGGTCGAAGCGCTGACCAGCGAAATCGACTCGTATGACAAGGCGAAGTCCGACCAACTCTCTGCGGCCAAGTTTCCGCTCCCGGGGCTTTCGTTCGATGACACGGGCGTATTGCTCAACGGCGTTCCGTTCACTCAGGGCTCACAGGCCCAGCAGTTGCAGGCGGCAATTGCCATTGGCATCGCGATGAATCCGACCGTGCGGGTGATCCTTGTGCGGGATGCCAGCTTGCTCGACGATCGATCGATGGAGTTGGTTGCCAAGATGGCGGCAGAGCACGACATGCAATTCTGGCTCGAGCGAGTGAGTGACGACGCTCCCGGTGCCATTGTGATTGAAGATGGCGCCGTGAAGGAGGTCATCGGAGAATGATTTATGAATACACTCATGTTTATCACCGGGGCTGGCGTCGGCATGTGCGCCACCGGGCTCATGTTCATCTACGTCCTCGGGACTGTCACCCGTGGGCATTCCGCTTCGAAGGAGCACATGAAGAGCACGGAAGATCTGCTTGAGGAGCGCAACAAGATTGACAGACGAATCGAAGGCCATCTGTCCGTGGTGGCCGACTGGTGTAAAGAGAATTGGAAGCGATGAACACTCGAAACGACATACGCCAACTCAAATCACCATGAAGGAATACTGGAGCGATACCGACTTTGGATTTTGCGTTGGCGTAGCAATCATCGTTCTTGCGCTCACGCTTGGCGTTGGTGGCTGCATTAGACTCGCCAAAACGCCACATAGATCCGAACCACAAACAACCACAGACACCCATGAAGAAAAGCACAACACCGGCGCCAATGAGCGCTGAAGGACTCAAGCACGCGATGGAGCAAAACCAGTTGCCAGCCACCGCAACCGAGCAGGCCATCGGCGGCCGTAAGGCAAACCCGACGCCGAAGCCAAATCCTGAAGCGGCCGAAAATCCAGAACCCACACCTGCTGCCAAGCCGAAGAAGGTGAAGAAGTCTGCGATGAAACCGATCGTCGAGAAGATCTTCGTCCGCCACGACTTCGCCGACGGAGAATTCGCCGAGATGGGGAAGAAGCTTGGCATTCACCAACGCGAACTCCTCGAGATCGAGGCTCAGTTGAAGAGCATCAAATCCGACTTCAAGGCCAGGACCGACAAAGTCGTCACGGAGATCAATCGGTTGTCGAACTGCGTGAATGACGGTTATGTCATGCGCGAAGTGGAATCGCTGGTCCTCGTGGCCATCAATCCATCGGACAAGACCGCCCAGAAGTGTTATTACGAGCGGACGGCCGGGAAGTTCATCAAGGCTGAACCGTTCGCCGTGGACGGCCAGTTGGATATGTTCGCCTTGCATCCGAAGCCGAAGGACATCAAGAAAAAGCTGTCAGACAAGATCCTCCGTTCGGCAGTATAGTCTGCACTAGAGAAGAGACTGAACGGCAGCCCGGGGGACATCCACCCCGGGCATTTGTATGAAGTTTGAAGAACTCTGGATCCTCCGCGGCAACGAGCCGGTGTTGTGGACCGTCCCATTCTTCCTTTGCTGGGAGAAGCCGGACATCGAGGCGACGCTGTATTGCTCGCTCGACATGCCGACGTTCATGCGGGACGCGGCGGATTCAGTTCTTCTGAACTGCGCCAGGCCGTATAACGGGATGTGGCGAATCCTGAAGGAAGATCTCGAGCGGGTGGCTTACCGGGTGGATCCGCCCGTCAACGCGCACCTCTACCTCTCCTGGGAGCGACGGAAGGAATACCAGAAGCCAGAGCATCACCCGGAAATGGTCATCGACCTGAACGACTTCATCGATGCCCTGTACCAGCGTGGCGTTGGAAAGAGCCGGGACGAAGTCGCGTATTGGTGGCGGCAGTTCTGCAACCACATGCTCGACTGGCTGATCATGAAGGAGAAGCCCGTTGACCTCGGCTTTCTGAAACTGCACCCCACGCATTACCGGCCGAACTGGAAGCCGCTTCTGCTGTCGCGCTTCCCGAAGCTGGGGATAGCGCTGCACAAACTCACGGGCATCGACATGAAATACATCCTGCAAACGAGCGGACTCCTCGAGGCGCTGACTGGTATGGATATTCTGGCCATGCACCGGGAGAGGCATTATCTCTATCGCAATGTTGAGATCGAGCTTGGCAAGACGTGGTATCGCGCGGCTCGCGATGTCGAGCTTGCGCGCCGTCGCAGATTAGGCCCCATCCTCTATGCGCAGCACTCAATGGACTCAATCAGGCGCGGCCTCCCTGCGATGCTCAGGATCTACCGTCAATGGCTGGCGCGTATTGCGCGCCCATCGGTCAAAGATATTCCAGTCGGGAGCCGCAGCCGGTTTAGAATGGTACCGAATCTCCGGCCTGCGAACCCTGCCTACGCTCTTTCGCTTGCTGCGCTATACCCTGTCGTTCCTAACAAAATGCCTGAGTACCAGCCGGCGAGTCTCGACAAGTCTGTATTTGCGAAGGCTGAGGACATGCAGGCGTTGCCCGGTTTACAACCGAGCGCTTCACAGTTGCGGGAACATCCAGGAGACGTTTCTGAATCCGGCGACTGGCAAATCTGAGCCGATTGGTTGCGGGTGCGAGATTGCCGTGAAGGCGATGTCCAAAGAGGCGACGTGCTGGCTAAACGTCAACGGGATTGACGGCGGCTGGGACGAAGATCCAAAGTCCGAAGAGTATGAAAACCGAACTTGATGTAATTCCAAAGACGAAGCCACTTGAGGTGGACGTCGCGATGGAGGCAATGCCAGATCCGACGGT
Source organism: Binatia bacterium (assembly GCA_035762645.1). Taxonomy (GTDB): domain Bacteria; phylum Desulfobacterota; class Binatia; order UBA9968; family UBA9968; genus DASTOD01. The sequence continues at coordinate 2,787 of DASTOD010000607.1, forward strand.
GACCGACGATCAGGCGCTAGAGGCTTTCCAGCGGGCCGGCCTCGCGAAGGTTGAAGCCAACACGGTGCGCGACTTGGCTGCCATCGGGATCTACGTCAAGGGCGTCGGTGTTCTGAAGATCCAACGCGGCAAGGCTATGGTGACCCAGCAACTCCTCTTCGAGGCGATGCGCATAGCCGCCGACCACATGGCCGCGATTCAGAATGACGAGAAACTGAAGTTGAAGCCGAAGTCCAAGACCAACGATCTCGTGCGCTCCATGGGGGGATTGGCGGGCTTGGCCAGGGCCAGCAACGAGTCACAAAGGCTTGCCATGGAACTCGAATCGCTGACGGTTGGCGCCGGTAGCCCAGTGTCGGACGGGCCACAACCAGTGAGCAGTTTCGCGCCAAAGGCCAAGATCCAGCCCGTTGCCACGACGATTCACAACCACGGTCCCACCCAGGTCCTCGTTCAGGAGCGAAAACCGGAGTAAAAGTTGGAGGTTGCAAAATCGGCCGCTCTGTCGCATAAAGCGCGACATGAGCGCCGCGCCTTATACTCCTGAGTTGTATCACCCCGATCCCAGTGCCTTGCCCGAGTCTGGAGGAGAGGGTGATGGTGGAGGTAGCGGGGAGCAGCAAGTTTTCTCCGGCCATTACGGCGGCGGAACTCCGACGGATACACCGACCGCAGACGCCGCAATCGCATACGACTTAGATTCACCATACCAGACATGGAAGTGGAACGGATCAGCCTGGGAATAACATCATGAAAAAGAGAAATCTACCCGCCTTGGGCTTCGGCCTCGCCTTGTTGTTGGTCCTCGTTGTCGCCGCGTCGATCGACTACCGAGCGCTCAACACGAGCCAGTTCACAAGCGCAAACACCGTATCGATCATCAACGGCGCGCGGATGACAAACACGGTTTTCGTGGGACGCACGACGAACGCTCAGATTGGCTTTTCTGGCGATGTCTCCATTTACACTCGGCTAAACACGCTGATTTTCTGGACGTACGAGCTTGATGGTGAAGTTGCAATCTCGCTTCCGAACGGGCCGGGGCATTCAGTCTTATACGCTAACACGAACGGCGTTACTTACCTTTACTCAGACTCGAACAATGTTTCGACGGTCAACATTTACGCGAACCCATCAAATACCGTCATTCACAAACCGCTTGGCGATGGCGCGGCGCTTACCAACCTGAACGCGTCGGAACTGAGAAGCGGTACCGTCCCAACCGCGCGCCTGGGCAGTGGCACGGCAAACAGCGGAACGATCCTTTACGGAGACTCGACTTGGGGCGCGGCGCCTACCGGAGGTGGAGGGCCGACAAACAACCTCGTGTTCTCCCGATGGGAATCGCAGACGGCCACCAGCGATTCAACCAACTACGTCATTTCGGTTACGAACAACCTTGGCCGGTTCATGGCGCATCACATTCAGATCGCGGCGACTGGTAACGTGATGCTTCACCCGGTCTGCGAAACGAATGCTGTGCTATCTCTGACCATAACGACTGATTCAACGCGAAATATCCTTTGGCCGACAAATTTTGCACTATTCAACGCCACGGGAGTTACGCTGGCCAACACTAACTGGGTTCTCCCAGTTCCGGCAGGCACTTTGTTTACAGCATCAATTTCAACAAACGTAGCTCTTGGGCGTCGCGTGATGTATTGGAGGGTTAACGTATGGTAAGAAGCGCCATAATACTTTGTCTGACAGTGGTGACTTCGTTTGGGCAATTTGTTGCCTTAACTGATGGTCCTCGAATGCACCCTGTATCATGCACAGATGAGTCGCCTTACTTGTTTTACACTACGAAGGCTGGATCAGGTGTTGGCTTTTTAGGTTACAACGTGGTTGAAGGCTTTGAAAGGAAACTCACCGGGTTTGAGAACTTAGTTAATCGGTCATTAACCAATGCTTGGGGAACGTATGGTGATACCAGCAAGATTTTCCCTGCATACGACATCACAAGCTTGACCACTAACAAGGCACAAGGTTCATGCGATCAGGCATTGCGTTTTGTGTTTGGCACTGACGGAGCGGAGGCTTGTGCTTCAGTGGACATAGGCAGGCTTATTGATCTAGACACGACAACTAACTTCATTTTTTTCAACTTCATGGTTGAGAACATTCCGCCTGTTGCGGACTGGGTTTACATCTTCGGTTACACCGAAAGCGACCCAAGTGTGCCGTTTGACGGTGCCGCACGAATTCAACGAGCATCGGCCACGACATTTCAGATGCAGTTCAACGCTGGTTCGGCTGGTAGCACGATAACGCTGACCAATGGTGTGTGGTATTCGATTGTGAATGACATCAGACCGAACGGAACGTGGAATTACCGGGTGTGGGTTGGAGATGGAGCGAAAGAATATCCGACAATTACCAGTTCTATTGCCTCTGGTTCAGTAACGCGAGTGCCAAATAAAGATGCACGTTACCTGCTGTTTGGGCCTCTCTTTGAAAAAGA
>DASTOD010000608.1:0-7342 GCA_035762645.1 Binatia bacterium
CAGTATATAAGCCGAAAACTCGACATCTGCAAAGGAAGGATCGACATTACAGCCAAAAGCTGTGGCGTCGATGTCAGAACCATTTATCGAAAGATGCGACAGTACGGGCTCGACAAGAAGCTTTTTCGCTACACACCCAAAGACCCATCACACAAGGTTGCCAATTAATGCTCGGCATCCCGCGGATTTTTCCGAAAGCATGTCCTGAGCCTGGTCGAAGGGTGAACCAAAGGGGAAGCCTTCGGACCGCAGCCTCCGTCTAGACGGATCCTAGAGAGTTTTCGCTCGCAAGATGCGTGACGGTGTATCCGAAAGGGTTTTCGTAAACGTCAAAACATTTCCCGACACGGAATTCTTGCGATATACTGAAAGAATGCATGGGTCGTACAATTTTAGAAGCAGTGACGTGCACGGCTGGTGCCACTTTACTGGCGATGCCTGTGCGAATGGTGAAAATAGAATGCCCGACTTGAGTGCCCGAAATTCAAAACATCGATCGGCCACCCGTGTCTGCCAGCACATTGACCAAAGTGCTGGGCCGATGATCGTGCGGAATATACCGCAACGAGTGGAACGTTGGAGCAGTGGCAAGTCAAAACCAGGATGAATGATGGGTAGCAGAGGGAGTTTTAAAGCAAGGGCGGCGTGATTTAGGATCGGCCCATCGAATAGTTATACTAATTCTACTTCGGCTAAGTGCTTGATCCTCGCTGTTCTGAGTAGCGACTATTGATGACATTCCCGCGCTGTTTGGTAACGGGTGGTGCCGGCTTTATCGGCTCGCATATCGTCAGGCGCCTCGTTGGCGAAGGCCGCGTGGTCAGGGTCGTAGACGATCTCTCCACGGGTCAGGAAGCCCGGCTGAACGATCTCCGCGATTGCATAGAGTTTGTGCGCGGAGACGTAGCTGATGCGAACGTCAGCGATACAGTTACAAAAGATATCGATTATGTTCTGCATCAGGCGGCGGTGCCGTCCGTGCAGCGATCCGTCCGTGATCCCGTCGGTACGAACCGCGCAAATGTGACCGCAACGCTGAATCTTCTCGAAAGCAGCCGAATGGCTGGAGTTCGCAGGTTTATTTATGCCGCGTCCTCGTCGGCTTACGGGGACACCGAGGTGCTCCCCAAATTCGAGGAGATGCCGCCCAACCCGCTCTCTCCCTATGCGCTACAGAAACTGGTCGGGGAGCGTTACTGCAAACTCTATCACGATATCTATGGTTTGCAGACGGTGAGTCTGAGATACTTTAACGTATTTGGCCCCGGCCAGGATCCTCATTCCGAATACGCCGCCGTCATTCCTAAATTTATCAGTAAGCTCTTGGCCAATGAACCTATTACGGTGTACGGTGATGGCGAACAGTCCCGCGATTTTACGTACATTGAAAATGTCGTCGAGTCGAACTTGCTTGCTTTCCAGGCGAATCAAGCGTCTGGCAAAGTCTTCAACATCGGCTACGGCCAGAGAACCAGCCTCAACACACTGATCCGCATGCTCGAGCGCATTATCGGCGTCGAAGCTCAGGTACGCTATGAGCCACCCAAGACCGGAGATGTGCGGCATTCTCTCGCGGACATTAAGCGGGCACAGGACGTCCTCGGCTATTGGCCCACGGTCGACATCGAGGAGGGGCTCAGACGGACGGTGGAGGCGATGAAGGGGCGAAGCGCAGAGCGCTAAGCGCGCAACTGACTACAGACCACACGACTACTGACAACCGACTCGGAGAGGGATTACAGACGACCGATTACCGACCAGGGGAGTACTGCCGCGGGACTAGAGACGATAGACCACGCAGGCTGTGGTCCTGTAGTCAGTGGTCTCCTTTTAGATGGATGGTCAGCCGGAAAACGGCGCGTCGTTTATTTTTGGCCGCTTGGGTCCGGGTTGGAATCTTTCTGAATCGCTTCGATTAGGCCATGCAATAAGGCAAATGTGGACTTGATACGAGTTGCTAATGCCTCGTAAACATCATTACGAATATACCCTAGGCGTCTCGCGAGATGAACGAAATATTGTGTTTCTGTTAAAGATCCACGGGCAATGTAGAGGAAATGTAGATAGTCTTTCCGAGATTCACGCGCGGAGCCTTCGGCGATATTGGCAGCAACCGAAGAAGCTGCGCGACGCAGTTGGCTGGTCAATCCGTAAATTTCTTCCTTCGGAAAACTCTTTGTGACCTGGTAGATTGAAACGGTCAGATCATCAGCCATCGTGAAAGCCTTGATCTTTGTATAATCTCGCATTTTCAGTGTTCCTCGTGCCGGCTGTAGTCTGTCGTCTGTAGTCTGTAGTCATCCTGCGCTCTGCGCCATGCGCTTTGCGCTCTGCTAGTGCCAGTTCTTTGTCAGCAGTCTTGTGGTCCGTAGTCGGTCGTCTGTAGTCCTGTTCCTAGCCGTCGTCAGTAGTCCGTGGTCTGTAGTCTATAGTCCGTGCTCTTACTCAGTCCTCATCCCTGAGTCATCGTTCTGCGACTTTCCCGTTACGACCGTTTAAACTTCGGACCGCGGCCTGTGAAACCCCACCGCTGGACAACAAGTTCTGTAAACTCATGCCCTCGGGCTTGGTCAGAAGTGTCGTTGCCTGAGTGGCAGGAATAGGGCGGCTGAAATAGTACCCTTGACCCACATCGCAACCAAAGTCCGTCAGCATCTCTTTCGCTTCGTAGGTTTCAACCCCCTCGGCGATTACTTTCAGCCCGAGATTATGCCCTAAATCGACGATAGACCGCACGATGATGGCGTTGTCTCGATCCTGCTCCATGTTCTGGACGAACGACTTGTCGATTTTCATACCTGTGACGGGGAGCTTCTTAAGGTAGGCTAAAGACGAATATCCTGTACCAAAGTCGTCGATCGAAAATTTCACTCCCAAGTCACGAATTCGCCTCAGCGTGCGCATCGCGGCTTGGGGATCGCCCATGATGGCGCTCTCGGTGATTTCTAATTCCAGGTTATCGGCCGGGATGCCGAGCTTCTCGAGCAGACCGTGAATCTGGTTCGGCAGTTCCTGCGAATCGAGGTTCCACATCGAGAGGTTGACGGCTACTGAGACGTCGATGCCGATCTTCTTCCAGGAGCGGTGCTGCAGAAGCGCTTCGTGGAGAACCCAGAGAGTGAGGGGAATGATCAAGCCGGTGCGTTCCGCCACCGGAATAAACTCATCGGGTGAAATGATCCCGAGCTTTGGATGCTGCCATCGCGCCAAAACTTCGAGCCCTGTGATCCGTTCGGTTCGGAGGTCGATCTTCGGCTGGTAAAGGAGAAATATTTCGTCGGCTACAATCGCCTGCCGCAACTCGCTCATTTTCAGATGATTGCGCTTGGGTCGAGACTGGTTTTCAGAATAGAGGACATAGTTCTTATTGGCCCGTTTGGCGGCGATCAAAGCCGAATCGGCGCGCTCCATCAAGGTCGCGGCGTTGGTGCTATGTTCTGGGAACAGGGCTATGCCGATCCGCGGCGGTACCTGGACTTTTGAATCTTGAAGGGTCAGCGGTTTGTCGAACTTACTCAAGATCTTGTTGACAACAAGCAAGACATCGTCGGCGTTGCCGATCGACGGCAGGAGCGCGGCCATACGCCCGCCGTCCATGTGAATGACCGTGTCCGACTCCCTCAAGGCACCGCGCAGACGCAGGAACATTTTCTCAGAAAATTCTAGCGCCGCACCTTGCCCGTTTGTCGGCCCGTTTTCAGGGTGATCGAAATCGATCATGATCAGCCCGACCTGGTTCGTGCTGTGCTGGGCCGCAAGGATCGCCTGGCGAACCCGAAACTCGAAGAGTGTATTACCGGACAGGTCGGCGATGTTTTCAGACATAGTGAGTAAATTTTACCAACTAGCTGACGATGCTACATCCCTGTCGGTGCAAACGGCGTCACTAGTTTTGACAAAAACCATTATCTTGAGCGAACTTGGCCCATTCAACCTACGGTCGGTAGAGCAAGGCTTATGCCATGAGATCCGGGGCGTGAAAACCAATCATTTGTAGCTACTTAGAGGAATAAACCGGCCGAGACGGTAGCTTGAAATGTCAAAATTAGTGATAGGCTTGACAGAATAAGTAACGCAAAGGACAACTTTGTACTGATCGTGGACTTTGCGTTTTAGAAAATTTGGTAGTTGATGGAAGGTTTTGGTTGTTTGCTGCAATTTCGGTCGCATTCCGCGCCACCGATAGACGGCATGTAGGACAACAACGACTGCTGACTACCGACGACTGACTACAGACCACGGGCTACGAGTCTGTCCTCACCGAATCGGAGTATTTCGCGCAAAGGCGCAAAGCATGTCCTGAGCGCCAAGTCTAAGGGGGTACCAGGGTGTCACTTCGACCGGAGGGAGAAATCTTTTGTCAGACCCTGGCGTCTCTGGGGATGAATGGCCTTGGCCGGTCAGTTAGCGTCTTGGCGCGATGATAAATTTCTCTCTGCGCCCTCAGCGTCTCGGCGGTGAGTCATTACCCCGGTGCGTTTCGCTCCTATTGGCGACAAAGACTGCGGTGACTTCGTCTCGGTAGACAAGGCGGAATCTCGGATCGGTACGGAGCAGGAAAGTTAGCGGCCGGTGGATATCCGCAATGATCAGCCGGGCCTGGCGCAGCTCCGGATCTACCTCCCAGCCCGCATATCCCGACCAGGTTGCAAGGGAGCGCTCGATCCGTTCTTCGCCCTGGAGATTCGTGCGGCCGTCCATGCCGACCGGTATTTCCGGTAGGGCCCAAATCAAGTAACCGCCCCAATCGAGGTGATTATAGAGCGGGCCGGCTTCGCCATTGTTTTTTATGAAATTCACGGCATCGGCGGGAAACGTTCTTGCCACATGGCTCGTCAGGTTCGTCTCCGAGAGGTTGCGGTAGTAGCCGAGCGCAACGAGCGAAAGGATAATGCCCGCCGCAACCGGCATCAATCTGCGAGCCGTGAACGTGGCGTCGTCTTGAGAAGTCGCGGTCATCTGCCGCTCTCCGAGGATTGCCAGTGCGGCGACGACAAGCACCCAGACGTCTCGCCGCGCGCGGAAGGCGAGAAATGTGCCCGTCGCCAAAAGTAGATAGGGAAAAAGCCTGGTCTCCCGCCGCCATCCGAGAATAAAAGTGGCTCCAAGCGCGAGCGCCAGAACCAACCAGTCCTCCGGGGAGCGGAAAAACATCGGATGAAACTCTTGGATATTTTGAAAGACGCTGGTCTGAACGGCATATTCGCGGATGGGACCGTAGTAGAGATGGATGTGGTACGGGGTCAGCAACGTTGCCGCCGCAGAAAGGATTGTAAGGGTCAAGAGACGCCCGAACGGGATCGATTCGGTGTGAGCGCTCCCGGGACCGGGCTGAAATAACCTACCTATAAGAGCTTCTGCGGACAGAAAGAGGAGTAGCGCGAGGCCATAGATAAACTGAACGTGCAGATTTGCCCACAAAAGGAAAATCACAGGGAGGAAGTAAAGCCGCCGAACATTGCCAGCCGTCCGTGCAGCAAAAACAATGTGCGAAACAAGGATGAAAAAAAGTATCGAAAACAACCACGGGCGGGGCGTCAGCACCGGTTTTAGGCAGAAAAGACCCACGGCTGTAATTGCGACTTCCGCCGTAAATGGCAAGCTCGCTCGGCGAACCAGGAGATGGAGGGCCGCGGTAATGATCAATGAGCCAATGACAGTGAACAGAACCAATCCCGTAAGGCCCAATTTGGAATAGAGGCCGTAAACGAGGATCTCGAAGAGCCAGCTGTAAGCCACCCAGGGCCGGCCTGCGCCATAACTCGAGAACGGATCCGTGGCCGGCACCCAGCCGTTTTCGATAATCCACTGGCCCGTCCGCAGATGCCACCAGATGTCCGGATCGTCTACCGGGAGCAAAGCTTGAGCCGGCGCAATCAAGTACAGCAGGACCAGCAGTACAGATTGCACGATCGTCTTGTGATGCTCTCGACTAACCACGGCTTTTAGTTACGCAAGGCACGTGCCGCCGGGCCCATAGAATCTTCACTCATGCCGTTCTGCTCCCTGCGCATTGCCCGCATGTCGTTTCGCGATAGTAAGCTATAACCGAGTGAGGCTTCAAGCGACTCGTGCAAAAGCACAGTGCATACCCTGGGCCTTCGATTCGGCTCGGGATAACTCTGTCAAAGGCGCGCCAGGGACAATCAAAGGTAAGAATTTTTCCCTCCTGTCACCTTGGATACTTAGGTGCTCTTGCCATGGCGTACGCCATTGGCGTATACTGCTGTATGCTCTTCATAGAGACCCCGATCTTTACGCGAGAACTGAAGAACCTCATGCCTGATGATGACTACCGCACGTTACAGTCTGCTCTTGTGTTACGTCCTGAGGCCGGACCTATTATTCCTGGTAGTGGTGGTGTTAGAAAACTTCGGTGGGGTGTATTTGGAAAGGGAAAGCGGGGTGGGCTGAGAGTGATCTATTACTGGAACAAAGCAGAAGAACGCATCTACATGTTGTTGGTCTATCCTAAAGCTCGTCAAGAAGATCTGACGCATGAGCAGTTGAAGACTTTGCGAAGGCTCGTGAAGGAGAACTTAAAATGAACAAAAGAGAATTCGAAAAACTTGTGGCCAGCGTAAAGCAGGCAGGCAAAATCAAACGAGGAGAGATGAGGCCCTCTCGCGTTTTTGACCTAAAGCCTGCGGATATTAAGACAGTGCGAAAAAAGCTTAACCTTTCCCAATCGGAGTTTGCCTTGATGATAGGAGTGAGCGTATCGACGCTTCAGAACTGGGAACAAGGGCGCCGGCGTCCAGAAGGCCCCGCCCAAGCATTGCTCAAAGTCGCCGCTTCGAACCCGAAAGCTGTTGTTGACGCTTTGACCTCGTGAACTGGCCAGCGTTTTGAGCGAGGTGGAGCCGCCAAAACGAGCTAAATGCTTCGGTTACGAAGCGCTAAACCACAGCGGCGTGGAGCGTGCGCAGTTTAGGAAACTTCTGCACCTCTGCTTCAGAGGGCGTGCAGGTGGCGAGGAGGGATCAGAGGTGATAAACGGGGTGGCCGATGGAAGAACGGGTCTAATAGGCAATCGCGCCTTCGCGGGCTTTTGGGCAATCCTCTGGCTTTCGCCATTGTTCACGTCTTGGGAGAGAACAAGGACGTGAGCCCCAGCCAGACCGCCCGAGCCGTTGGCCGAAGTGTGTCGCGGGTAATGTTTTGGCAGCACTGCGGCTGGCCGAGGTCGTAAGATATGAAACGGGCGAGAAGCGGGCTAAATATCGGTTGAAGCATCCGCGCGAAATCCGGCAGATCCTCGGTGCGCTATCAGAATTCATCCATTCGGCCTCACCCTCAGGATAATTTTTGCCATGTTGCGCAATTGCGCAAACATGGCAAA
>DASTOD010000609.1:0-4031 GCA_035762645.1 Binatia bacterium
CCGAGCGTATCGCACGGCATGGGACCGATCCCCAAACCCTGCCAGTCCGGCAGCGTCACGACGCGCGAGATCCCGTAGACGGGCGAGAGGCCGCGCCCAGCGTTGGACATCGGCCGATAAAGCACACCGGCAAACGCCGCGATCCGCTCGCCGACGTAGACCCCAAAGCAGCGCGCGTTCGGGTGGAGCTCCGCGCTCATATAGTGAAACGGAGCAAAAAGCTCCCAGAGGGAATATGGCACCCGACAAATTGTGATCGATAGCTCCGGGCGACGCTGAAGAGACCTCCGGATAAATTTCATGGTCACCGGCTCGAGGATCCAGTCCGGCTGAAGCCAATCGACAATGTCGTAATGACAGCTCGCAGCGACAAACCGGCGCTTGTTCTTGCGGATGTATTTCTGCACCGCATGAGAAGCGATCTGCGCCACCTGGCGGTCGACGATGCTCGTGAATTCATCGACGACGACGTCGTTGCATTCAAGCAGCCGGCGCGCGAGATCGACGCGGAAGCGCTCGCCATTGCTCAGCACAGCGTAGGGCCGAAGCCACGAGGGGATCGTATTGAACCCGACCGCGCGGCAGCCCTCCGCGATCTCGACCATGGTCTTTTTTTTATCGAAGTCATCGATCACCGACGCCCCACCCCACTTGAATTCCTTCGGCTCGCCGAACACGTGCCTTAGAATGGAGCTCTTGCCGGATCCCGAGGCGCCGAGGATCAGCCCCACGTTCCAGTCGCCGTTCTCGATCGGGAGCTCGCCGTGCCATTCCACGATAGACTTGGTGCGCCGCGGCACGTCGAACATCGCCTCGAGCTGGCGCGAGCGGCCGGAGGACGAAACCGGGATGCTCTTTACAAGATCAATGCGGTGTATTTTTCCTTTTCGAGTTTCTCGACAAGCTTGAGTTGTTCCGCTTCGTCCTTACACTCGACGATGACCTGATACTGATATTCGAGCTCCGGTTTTTTTTCCTCTTCTTCTTCCAGTTCGGCGCCGATCCGCTCGCTTATTCTCCAGATTGAGCGTCGGCAGATCCACCGTCTCCTCGAGATCCTCGAGATCGAGATCGGCGCCCTTGATGTACTCGAGCAGACTCTCTTCGGTCATCTCGCCATACTGGCTCGAAAGCAGCAGGATTTTTTCCTTCGCCTCGGTCTCGTTTTTGGCTTCGATGAAATCGATCGGCAGCGCCGGAATCTTGTAGCCGATGCGTTGGAGGCGGAGCAGCGCTTTGTCGCGTTGGTGGCCATCGAGAATGTAGAGCTTGCCGCCGTGCTTCCACGTAAAGAACGGAAAAGAGATCCCGTGCCGCAAGATCGATTTTTTGAGCTTTTTGTATTTTTCCCGGGGAAGGGTCTTGAGCCCGCCCTGGAGCGGGTGCAAATCCTCGAGCGCGGCCGTGGCGGCGGCTCTGACAAAGAATATATTTTTCTAGAGCCGTCAGGGAATGGTCGGAATGAACCTACTCGAATTGTCGTGCGAAATAAAATTCGACACACGTTGATAAGATTTGAGACATTTTGCCCAATTGATAGAGTCACCTTTCAACTTACTTTCTATCCTTCTTCTCTCCCCCCGGGCAACACGCTTCGGTTCCGTCACGCGCGACCGGAAGACGGTTTGATTTTGGTTTGATCGGCGATTGCGCTTGGGCGTTTTTACGCGCCTTTAAGCTTCTTCAGGCGTTCGAAATCCTTTTTAAATCGCACCTGGTCGCGGATCGTCGCAGATAGCGACACGGGTTCGAATCCCGTTGGGACCACCAACAAATTCACTACTTCGCAAAAGCCCCCTCTACTCACTCTCCGGTTTTGGTCCGGTCGGCTCATCACTTACCCTCTTCTCCACAATGCACTTCATCTGGGCCTCATCGGCGTGGAGGTAGCGCTGCGTTGTCTTCAAATCCGAGTGCCCCATCAGGGGCTGCAGATCCTTCACGTTCCCACCCGCCTCCAGGTAGCGCGTGGCGAAGCTGTGCCTCATGAAGTGAAGCCCGCCTTCGCCCGTCTTTGACTCCTTGAACGCTCTCACCATCGCCATATCCAGGCCGCGGCCGTGCCGTCGTCGTAAAATAAATTTAGCCGCTTGGCGAAAAGATCAGCTAGGGCCCGCAGGTGGCGGGCTTGCGGCCGGGATTTGCCTGTCTCCAGCGACGGACGCTGTCAAAGCTCCTTAGGATTACCCGGCGGCCGCCGCGACATGATCGGTTCACTGAATTGATACAGCGTCTCGTAGTGCGCGGCGATGCGCAGCTCGCGAAATGATGCTGGAGAATTCTGAGGTGTGTCCACGATCGTCTGATATCACAGTGTTGGAGCAATCGACAACACCCACCCGGTACTGTTATACTTCTTTTTTGGTGAAAGCCGAGCTGCTCCTACACGAACGCCATCAGATCGATACCCATGCGTTCGCGGAGATCAAGGTCTGGCGGGTACCGGGCCCAGTGCGGGCAAGCGAGCATCAATACAAATACTCTCTCGCCTATGTCGAAAAGGGAGATTGCGTGCTCCGCTATGACAACGAAGCGGGCAAGGGCGATCATTTTCACAAAGAGGGCGAGGATTTGCGTTACACGTTTACCACGGTGGAAAAGCTGTTGGCCGATTTCTGGTCGGCTATCGACGAATGGAGGTCAAAGTGAAAACCGTCACTGTAACAGTCGCCTCGCGCGATGACGTCAGCCGGCGCGCCAGGGCGGCGTTCAAGGGAAAGAAGCAAGGTAACCATATTTCCTTCGCGTCGATAGAACTCCTCTGGCAGACGCTTACAAAAAAACGTTGGGAGATCTTAAAAGTCATGACGGGCCAGGGCGCGATGACAATCCGCGAGATCGCCAGGCGGGCCGGGCGAGACGTAAAGGCTGTGCACGGCGATATCCGCGCGCTGCTGGATGCCGGTATCATTGACCGTACCGAAGACGGCCGCGTGATTTTTCCTTACGGCGCGGTGCGGGTGGATTTCACAATGCGCAAGGTGGCCTGAATTGATTGAGATGAAAATCCAAGAAACCCTTGGGGCAACAAATTGCCAACGGTTTAGACTGTCGAAGCGAAATCGGGCTCGCCTCCAACGCGTCCGCCGACTCCTTCTCATCGATGAAAAGCGAGCCTATCCGTTGTTGCTCAGGTGTTTGAATGACCTGTTGCAGGACCGCAGGAAAACAGAGCCCCCGCGCTAGAAGAATCCCCGGTAATGATACCGCCTTCCGCCGCTCGGCGGCTGGATGTTCTGGCAGGGGCGAGGCGGAAGACGTAGAGGAATACTACGCCGCTACCTCCCAACCAAGCAGCTCCACCTGTTCCAGCACCGTTTGCGTTGCCTTCTCCTGCTTGTCCGGCGGATAACCGTATTTTCGAAGAATTCGTTTTACGATGACTCGGAGCTGGGCGCGGACGTTCTCGCGCATCGTCCAGTCGATGGTAACATTCTTGCGCACGGGCGTCAGTAACTTCGCGCGATGGTTTGCAGCGTCTCGTCGCCGAGTACTTGAACGGCGCTATCGTTTGTTTCCAGCGCATCGTAGAACGCCAACTCTGACTGGGACCGTGTAGCACCAAGGTAGTCGCCTTTGAAGGCGTTGAGGATGCGGCGTTGGGCTCCGCCGAGGGTGACGTTGTAGACGGTGATGCTCTTGGATTTTCGAAACGTGAGGCGGCCGTTGGCGCCGCGCTTTTTTTCCTGGATCTGAATCAAAACCCCTTCCCGCGCCCGCTTCGTCTCAACGACTACGGGCTTGAGTGGCTTTCGCCTTCATTCGGCGTCCCCCGAATGTGATATATTGGGACTATATATCAGAGGGGTGGTCGGGCTGGCAAAGAATTTTAAGTCTGTCAGTCGAGGTTGAAGGAGACACCAGTTCAATCTCGGGGTAACGCAGAGCTAAGCCCTTTATCCTCCACGTTGAAACCTCAGGGGCAACCGAAATGTGAATCGGGTCGCCTTGTCGAGGTCTATAACTGGCACCAATAGAGTGGCTTCCGTTGAAAACTGGGTAGCTCCGGACAGGATGAAGTACACGAAGCC
>DASTOD010000610.1:0-6824 GCA_035762645.1 Binatia bacterium
CTAGGAGGGGCTATGTTTGGATTCGGGCTTCAAGAGCTTCTGGTCATTCTGGTGATCGCTCTGGTGATCTTTGGCCCGAGCAAGCTGCCACAGATCGGGAGTGGTTTGGGCAAGGCCATCCGCGACTTCAAGAAGGGAATCAGCGGCGATGAGGCCGAAGATTCGGCCAAGGAGGAGAAAAAAGAAAATCCGAAAGACTTACGCCGCTGAATCTCCGCGCCTCAGCCAAGAATAACCCGTGGCACGTGGCGCATGGTAATCGGCTATGAGCTATTGGCAATGCGCCATTAGCTATTTGCCGGTTGTGTTTACAGTTCTCTCGTGGAGCGAGACCTGGTGGGTTTGGTGCCGACGAGCACCGTGTACAAGGAAGATTTGGAAAGTTTGTAAATTTTTTCGACCGTGAGATTCGTCGCTTCGATAAATGGTTTCAACCTGAGATCTGTCCGCCAGCCAAGCCAGCGAGTAACGGGATCCAAAGCTTCGGTCAACGGCCCAAGCACGGGAACGTCGCTGGTAAAGTGATTGACGATGACGATTTTTCCGCCGGGTTTGCAGACTCGTTTGGCCTCCGCAACCATACGAATCGGGTCGGGCACAACCGTGACGACATGAAAAGCCATCACGTAATCGAACGTATTATCGGTAAACTCCAGGTTGAGGGCGTTCATTTCCAGCACTTGGAAATGGGTCCAGCCGTTTTCTTTTATTTTTTGACGCGCGCGGGCCAACATGTCAGGCGCCAGGTCGATACCGGTGACCTCGCAGTGCGCGGGGTAGGCGGGAAACGAGGTGCCGGTACCGGCGCCGACTTCCAACACTTTGGCGCCCGGAGGGATCTCGACCTCCTCGATCACTCGCTCCAAACGCGAGTAAAAAATCTTACCGAAAATTTTGTCGTATAGCGGGGCGAAATCCGAATAGAGCTTGCTTTCGTGCGCCTCAATCTCACCCATGATCCCCATCCCAACCGCAGACGTTCAGTTTAGGCATCGCGAATGTCTCTGGTTTGTTTCTTGTAGAAGATAGAAATGTCGCGTTTGCGAAACCTCCATTGCTTCCCTTTTTTGAAAGCTGGAAGAATGTTTTTTCGCGCGAATTCATTCACCGTATCCGGACTCATGTCTAGAATCACTGCAACTTGCTTGCTGTTGAGCAGCTCCTCTTCTCGTTCAAACATAAAAACCCCTCCGGAATCGAATCGCTTGCCCTTAGACGAAAAGTTTTGTTTTTCTAACAAGTTCACCGGTGGCTGTCAAGGCAAGTGCCGCCATAAGCGGTTTGACCCAAACTCCCGGGTGAGGTGAAGCCCACCCAATCAATGTAGCAAATGCCAGTTTCACCGCAAGATGCTAGAACGCCCAGCGGCAGTAGCGGGCCGGATCATCGGCTTGCGCCCCAGGCGAAGTTCTTCTAGCATGTGCCCATGCCCGCTGCAGATCCGCTTTCACTCATTCTGGTTTTTATGATTCCTCTCCTATGACAAAGGCCCTCAAGCTCTGTGGTTTTCTTGTTTTCACCGTTTTCCTGTTTCTCGTTGCGGTCTCTCTCGCTTTCTACCACTTGGTGCAGGTGGGAGAGTTGCGCCGCTTTCTCATCGGCCAAATCGAGCGGCAGACGGACCTCAAGGTCCAACTCGGCGCGGCGCAATTGGAGATCGGCAAAATACTGGGCGTCAGCTTTCATGATCTTGCGTTAACCGAGCCGGAGCGATCGCAGCCGGAAATCATGGCTGAGCGAATCACCGCGCGCGTGGCGTTATGGCCGCTTCTGCAGCGGCAGCTGATCTTCTACGAGGTGCGTCTTCAAAAGCCGAGCGCGCGGCTGGTCCGGGACGAGGAAGGGCGCATTCCGCTGCTCGAGAAGCTGCTTGACCTGTCATTTTTGAAGCAGGAGGAAACCGGCTTGGCGTTCGATTTGCGGAGCGTCAAGATAGCTGGCGGTGAGTTTTATTTTCACGATGGGGCGCCGGACGCAGAGGCGACAACCCGATGGCGCGACATCGCGGTTGATCTGGAAGTGGTTCGGGGAGAGAGATTACGCGATTTCTTCAGAGAACGCAGACCACAGCCGTTCGAGGGCCGTGGAGTGGCGATCGAGTTTAATCTCCAGACCACGTTGGAACGCAGCGCGCAACGGGGGATTTTACGCGCGAAAGGCAGGATGATGTTTCCACCGGGCTCGCTCGACTACCGTTCTGCATGGTGGAGCGCCAACCTGGAGTCCACGGATTTTCCTCCCGAGCTGTTATTGGCGTTTGCCGGAAGCAAGCTTCCGATCGAATCGATGACCGGCTTCCTTGCGCCGCGGGTGCAAATCGAAGGGAGCTCGGCCGGCCGTTTCCGCGTCAAAGGCGAGGTCGCGTTCATGCGGCTCGCCGTTGATGCGCCCGCGGTTTTTTCGGCCGCCTTGGTCCCCGGAAACGGGCGAGCCGAATTTGATCTGGATTGGGCGAAACCACGACTGGCGATCCGGCGGATCGAGCTTCGCTCCAACGAAATCAAATTTCTGCTCCACGGTGAGGTCCGGGCCCTGGACGCCGACGATCCCCATTGGCAGCTGACGTTCTCCACCCCGTCCCTGCCGATCTCCGTTTTCGGTAAATATCTACCTTCAAGACTCATCGACTCTCTCCAGTTTAAGAATGGAGTCGCCGCTTTGGAAAATGGAGAAGTCGAGCTCCATGAGCTCGCGGTCAATGGGACGGTAAGCGAGCTGCGTCGCTCGCGGCAGTTAGGGGAGAGCGACCCGATCCGATTCGATGCCTCGCTGCGCCGTGTTTCGGCTCGATTGAGTGGAGATGGCACCTTGGCGGTTCGAAACGGACAGGGGAGAGTCCGCTTTGAGCGGGGAGGGTTCTATTTTAAAGAGCTGAAAGGAAATTACGGCCAGTCCGCCCTGACCGATGGAGCCGGAAACTACCAACTGCTGTCTTCGGGGCGGGCGCGATATGATTTTCGCTTAGCCGGGGAGATCGATCTGGCGCAGGTCAAAGACCAAATGAAGCTCGACGTCTTCCCGGTCCGGCTGGCAAGACTTGCGGCTCCGCTTCACGACGTGGGCGGCCGAGGCAGCCTGGATCTGGGTCTTCACAAAGACGCCGACGCGCCGCTGCAAATCGAGGGGAAACTATCGTTCGACGACGCTCGAATGCGCTGGAACGATCTCCAGTTGACGGAGCTCAAGGGCGAGGTCGTCTTTTCCCCCAAGGAAATCCGGGCGGAGAAGATCAGAGCCGTCTTTGGCGGCTCACCGGTCGGAGGCCGCTTGTCGCTGAAAGACTATGATTCCGAGAACGGCAGCTTCGATTTGGCCGTGGAATCGAGCGGGATGAAGTCAGCAGCCCTCACTCGCCTGCTGCTCTCCTCGGGCTCTCCCCAGGATCCCGGTTGGGTTCGCGGTTCGATTCGCTATCAGGGACCTTTGGCTAGCGCGGAAGGCCGAAAGTTTACGGGTGTTTTGGACTTGGTCAATGTCCAGCTAGCGACGCCGCCCCTGTTGCAACCGCTGCGTGAACTCACGGGCAGGGTCATCATCGATGACCGCGGCGTTGACTTTCAGGGCCTCAAGGGGCTGCTGGTCGGTTCTCCGGCCCGTCTCAGCGGCCGCTGGCGGTTTGCCGAAAGGCCAAATTTGCTTTTCGATTTCAGCGCGCCTCATCTGGACATCACTTATCTCCTGTCGCAACTGGACACGGAATCGAGCGACTTTTACGCTAATCTGCAAGCAGCCGGAAAAGTGGCTCTGGGCAAAGGACGGCTCGAATCGGTCGAATTGACCGATCTGACCACCGACGTCGCTGTTGACCGGCGAGTGTGGCGCCTGAGCAAAGTAGCGGCGCGCTCAGAGACGGGTACGATTGCCGGTGTGGCCACGATCGTGGACAAGCCGGACAGCCTCGCCTTTTCCATCGAGCCGACGATCCAAGACGTGCCCGTGCAACGCGTGCTTGACTGGTTCGAGGCGGGCAAGGCCGACATGACGGGCTATGTGAATCTCAGCGGCAAGTTCGAATCAGCGGGCAAAAATCGCGCGGAGCGCAAGAAGAACCTGAACGGCTCGTTCAAATTGAAGATCGAGGATGGAACGCTCGGGAGGCTCCGCATCATGGTTCAAATTCTAAATCTATTGGACTTGTCTCGTTGGTTCACCCTGCAGATGCCGGATCTCTCGAAAGAAGGCGTTGGCTTCCGCAGTATCACTGGAGATTTCAACATCACCCAAGGAGTCTATTCCACGCAGAACCTGTTTGTCGACAGCGATGATCTGCGCATGACCGGTGAAGGCCGAATCGACGTGCCCCGCGATGAAATAGATTTCATCGTTGCGGTGCGCCCCTTCGCCGGCATCGATACCGTGATCCATTACATTCCCTTAATCGGGCGCGGCATCGCCGCGATTAAGAATTCTTTCCTGGTCGCGAGCTTCAATATCCGCGGTCCGATCGATAATCCGACGATCACTCCAGCGCCTCTGAGCACGCTGTCGGAAGTGCTCTTAGGCGTGCTCGGCATACCCAAAAATATCATTGGCTTTGGCGAACCGGAGGCGAAGAACGAACCGCAGAAGGATCAAACCAAGGAAAGGGTCAACGAGCAGGCCCCCGGCGCCGGCCCATGAGCGCCGAGTTGCTTCTCTATACGCGAAAGGATTGCGGTCTGTGTGCGGAGATGAAACGGGTCGTTCGCCAGCTCAGCCCCCGGTATCGACTGGTTGTACAGGAGGTGGATGTCGACGCCTCGGTGGACCTCCAGGAAAAATACGGCAGCGAGGTTCCGGTGCTCTTCATCAACGGCAGGAAGGCCTTCAAATATCGCGTGACCGCGAGGGAGCTCGAGAAGCGGCTCCAGAGCGAGTCCGAAGCAATCCGTTAACGTGTTCGCAAGGCTCTGACCGCAAGGAGGAGCGCTCAAGGGGGCTTAGATCCCCCGAGGGCTCGTTCCTTGATTTCTGCTGGCCGGTGAATAAACACACTAGCAAGTTGCTAAAAACCTCTCGGAGTCCTTCGACGGCGCTCAGGACGAATGGAGGGGAATTGATATCATTGATGATTTTCCGTTCTGCTGAGCCTGACGAAGCATGAGGTTCTCGAAGCATTCCAGACCTTTTTCAGCAATCCTAGTGATGCGGTAAGCGAGATGCGACGAGATCACCCATTCTTATTCATCCTCGTCATGGCGCCGCCGGGGGCGTTCTGCAGACTTCAGGATTTTTTTCCGCAGGCGTATCGATTGCGGCGTGACTTCCACCAGCTCGTCGTCGGCGATCCACTCGATGCCTTCCTCCAGCCCGATTTCGCGGTGCGGGGTAATGATGATGTTCTCATCGCGGCCGGCGGCGCGTATATTGGTCAGCTTCTTCTCGCGGCAGATGTTGACGTTCAGATCGACGTCGCGCGAGTACTCGCCGACAACCATGCCCTCGTAGACGCGCGCCCCCGGCGGAACAAAGATGATACCGCGTTCCTGTAAGTGAAAGACCGCATAAGGGGTCGCCAGGCTCTCGCGGTCGGCCACCATGGCGCCGTTCGTGCGGGCTTGAACGGCTCCGTGCCACGGCGCCCAGCCGTCAAACAGGGCATTCATAATGCCCGTGCCGCGCGTGTCGGTCAGAAATCGCGAGCGAAATCCGATCAAGCCGCGCGAGGGCACCGAGAACTCCAGACGCACGCGGCCCGACCCGGCGTGAATCATCTTGGTCATTTTTCCTTTTCGCACCGCCAGCAGTTGCGAGACGACGCCGATGAAGTCTTCCGGAATGTCGATCAGGAGAAGCTCCACGGGCTCATGGAGGGCGCCGTGGAGTTCCCGCGTGACGACCGTAGGTTTGGAAACTTGCAGCTCGTAGCCTTCGCGCCGCATCGTTTCGATGACGATCGCCAACTGGAATTCGCCGCGGCCCGTGACCTGAAAAGCATCCGGCTGCTCGGTGTCGATCACGCGGAGGCTCACGTTTTTGCGCTGTTCGTACTGAAGCCGCTCGCGCAGCTTGCGCGAAGTGACAAATTCTCCCTCGCGGCCGGCCCAGGGCGAATTGTTGGCGCTGAAAACCATGGCGATCGTCGGCTCATCGATGCGCAGCGGCGGAAGCGGCTTGGGATCTTCACGATCAGCGATCGTATCGCCGATGCCGATGTCCTCGATGCCGGCGACCGCCACGATATCGCCGGCTTCCGCCATCGGAAGCTCCACCCGCTTGAGGCCCTGCCATCCGTAGAGCTGCGTCAGCTTCACGGCGTGGCGGGACCCGTCCGCGCGGCAGAGAATGTAGTTTCCCGGAACCAAGACACCGTTTTTCACCCGCCCGATAGCGAGCCGGCCCACATAGTCGTTGTAGTCCAGATTATTTGCCTGAAATTGTGTGGGAGCCGCCGGGTCGACGGCGGGGCCGGGCATGGCGTGAACCATGAGCTCAAAGAGCGGCTGAAGGTTTTTGGTGGCTTGCTTGAGATCGCGCGTCGCGGTTCCCGCGCGGGCGTTGGTATAGACGACGGGGAAATCGAGTTGGTCCTCGGTGGCGTCGAGATCGATGAATAGGTCGTAGATCTCGTCCAACACGGCGGCGGGCCGGGCATCCGAGCGGTCGATCTTGTTGACACAAACGATGGGAGGAAGTCCCGCCTCCAGTGCCTTTTTGAGCACGAAGCGTGTCTGTGGCAAAGGTCCTTCAGAGGCATCGACCAACAGCATGACCCCGTCCACCATGGCGAGCGTCCGCTCCACCTCTCCGCCAAAATCGGCGTGGCCCGGCGTGTCGACGATATTGATCTTGATCTTGCCGTAATGGATGGTCGTATTCTTCGCCAGAATCGTGATGCCCCGCTC
>DASTOD010000611.1:0-2939 GCA_035762645.1 Binatia bacterium
ATTGCCAGGGCGAGTGTGCCGATGATACTGACGGTTTTCAGCATCATGTTCATTTCCTCCCTTCGACCCACGGAATCCCTTTATTCTCGGAACCAACTACGATCCCCCAAAAAACAGCTTAGGGACCGACTCTAAACTGCGAGTTGTCAGGAGGGATCACGGCCTTTTCCACGGGCTTTTTAAGTTGCGGGACCCACTCGTAGGGAGCCCGGTAAGCGCGAGAGATTGAGTTATCAGGTTTAAACCTCGGATTCGCACTACTAAAGAACGGACTCACGTACTCCCAGACGATTTCTCGCTCCCGCGTCACCTCAAAAATGCGTCCGCTCCTACGGTATGTACGGCAGGCCGCACTATTTATTTGCGCTTTTGATGTATTCGGTTGTGTTAGCCCCGTCAACCCTTTTTGCATTCCCAAGCGTCTATCCGACCGGGACGACGATCTACAAGCCCGATAAGGCCTGGAACGGCTATACGATCCATCCCAACCCCCATGGTGCGCTTGTTATCGACATGAACGGCCACGTGGTCAAACAGTGGAAAGGGCTTTTCGGCTCCGCCATGATTTGGGCATAAGCGGGATCGTTGATCCGGTTCTCAAGCTGATGGGGGTCCGTTTCCAGGTCGTAGAGTTCCGAGCGGTCATCTCTCGTTTCAACGTAAACATAACGGCCGGTGTGGACAGCCGCGTACGGGGCTCTCCGCTCGAAGCTCTCGATAAGCAGATTGTCGCGCCAGTTTCCTTGCCGCCGCAAAAGCGGCACGAGCGAGCGGCCATCCACCTCAGTCGGGATGGCTAGGCCTGCCAACTGGTAGACTGTGGGTGCGATGTCAATATTGGCAACCAGACGATTCTCAATCTGCCCTTGGGACACGATCTTGGGGTAGCGCAGCGCAAACGGCACGTGAATAGATGGCTCATAGATGCGGTCTTTCTCCCGCAGCCGGTGCTCGCCCCAGAAAAAGCCGTTGTCACTGATATAAAAGATCACTGTATTTTCGAGCTGAGCCTGACGCTCCAGCCGATGTACTATGGCGCCGATCGCTTGATCGAGCGACCACAGCGTTTGCAACTGTCTCAGACGGACGATGTCGATTAGCTCCTGCTGCGTTGAGGTTAAAGATGGCACTGACTGCAGCCACCCCGGCTTGTCAGAGAGATCTTGCTCGTTGTAATTGGGCGGCCGGTATAGAGGTAGGTTTTTATAGAGACTCTCGTCTCCGGGGGCCGGATCAGGAGCTACGCCGGGAGGCGCGACACCGGCAAGAAGATCGAACGCCGCGTGCGGTGCGTTGGGAGCAAATAGTAGCGCGAATGGTTGCTTTTTTCGGGCAGCCTCGTCGAGGAAGCGGAGGGCGAAGTCCCGCAGAATGTATGTGATATAGCCGTCGTGCTCGCTCCAGGAGCCGTCAATGTTGAGACGGGGATTGAAGTACCGGCTGCCGCCACCAGCAAAGGCGACCCAAAAATCGAATTCCGGCCTTGCAGAGCCATCCCATGAGTTTAGGTATTTTCCGACCAGGCCAGTAAAGTAGCCTGCCTTGTGGAGGCGCTCCATAAAGGTTTGTTTCGCCAGCCGATCTGAATTGAGGTGCACGCCGTGATTGTGGCTGTACATTCCCGTGAGGATACTAGCGCGGCTGGGGCAGCAGAGCGGCGTTGTGACGTACGCTTTCGTGAACTTTATACCTTCATCGAAGATGCGAGCCTGGGTCCGAGGCATGAAAGGGCCCATTGTGTCGTAGCGTTGGTCATCTGTTATGATGATTAAAAAGTTTGGGCGTTCGACGACCGCCGCTGTGCTTCCTGTATTCTCAAAGTGCCTTGCCAAAGAGAGGATGAGCAGTACTAGAGCGATGCTGAGAGTTCTAGGTAGGCGTAGACGGTCCATCGTCTTAAGCTTCCTTAAGTTTTCATTGCTTTCCGCCAACCCGGTCGCGCCAGGCTGGCGACGAATCCGTTTCCAACCGGATCGCTATCCACAACCATGACAATGGGAATTGTGGCGGTGGCCTCTTTGGCTGCGCGCAAATCTCCCAAACCGGTCACGACGATGACGTCCACCTTGAAACGCAACAGATCAGTCGCGAGCGCGGGGAGGCGCCCCCTTTTTCCCTCTGCAGCTCGCCACTCAATAACGATGTTCTTTCCTTCGACATACCCAAGCTCGCGCAGACCCTGCCGGAATGCCTCGTTGCGGGTCGAATTAGCCGAATGGGAGCCACCGGTGAAGAATCCTATCCCGGGGACCTTCGCTGGCTGCTGCGCCTCGGCGAAAGCAGTTGTCAGAAGGACAGTTGCCAGTAGCCAGAAGAGAATAAATTTCGTCATGAGTTTTCCCCGATGTTTTGCTGACTACTGACCTCTGACCGCCATCATCTGATCACATAACAGGTCGAACACTGTCACTCCTCGATTTTATGATTCGGGCGCTCCTAGCGCGGTCGAAATCGGCAGTGATCTCTTTTTTGAGTGCGGTCGTACTTGTCCGAACATCCTTATTGTGTTGCTTGTCCAGTGAGCTACAATACCCTAGATTTCCGAAAGGGTATCTGTGATGGGACTTTTCCACGTAAAAGCACGCCTGACGGGTCCCACAGGGCGTGTCGAAGACGTTGAGTTGCTTGTAGATACCGGCGCTACTCTGACCGTAGTACCCCGACCGTTGGCAGAAAGGCTTGAGCTGCAACCTACTCGGTCTCAACGTGTCGTGATCGCTGGCGGACAGCGAGACGTTTGGCCCGTGGCAGAGGCACGGCTGACTCTGGACGGCAACGAAGTCACCACCCAGTGCTTCATAGCGCCCGATGGTCCTTCTCTGCTTGGTGCGGTAGCTCTTGAAAGCCTTTTCCTGGCGGTCGATCCGGTCGGCAAACGTTTGATCCCCGTAGACGGATTTGTTGGCTAGTTTAGTTTGGACTTGTTTCATTGGTCTGCT
>DASTOD010000612.1:0-2156 GCA_035762645.1 Binatia bacterium
GTCTCTTCCAGCACCTTTTCCATCGCCTTAACCCCCCTTGCCCATGTCTCGATCAACCGCTGCGTCACGGGGGAAAACGTACGATCATGCATCCCCGGTCTGGGATCTAAATCAGCCATCGGCCCTTCAAGGACGTGAAGAACTTCTCTGACGCTGATATTCTCGGGCGGACGCGCCAAGGTATATCCGCCGGTGGGCCCCCTCGACCCATGGACTAGTCTTCCGCGTTTGAGTAACACCATAATCTGCCCGAGGTACTCGGGTGGGATGTGCTGGTTTTTGGCTATTTCCCTCACCTGCACTGGGCGGCGCAGGCGATAATTAGCCACCAGCTCCGCGAGTGCCAAGAGACCGTAGTGACTTTTTGAGCTGACTTTCACAGTTGCCCTGATCCTAAGTAAACTGGTTATATATGTCAAGAACTCGCAACGAGGGATTTTTATGGCTTAGAAAAGGGCCGGCCAAACCGCAATCAACAGACAAATCCCTCCAGTGCACAAGGGGATAAACTTCAATCCGCAGCCTGAGTATTGGGTTTCGAGACGGGTCTGCCATCCCCAACACGAGACCCGAAACTCGAAACCGACGTAGTCGGGTTGCCTGGCCAATTTGATTGAGGCTATATTCGGCTGCTGCAAAGCAGTGTAATACATCCGATGGCACACCCAACTACAGCCCCTTACGGTTCCTGGAAATCGCCGGTCACCGCCGAGCTCGTCGGCGCAGGCGAGGTCGGCCTCGAACAGGTGCAGCTCGATGGTCCCGACGTTTATTGGATTGAGCGGCGGCCCCAAGAAGGCGGTAGGAAGGTCATCGTTCGCCGTTCAGCGGACGGACAAGTGGCGGACGTGACGCCCGCGCCATTCAATGCCCGCACCCGGGTCCATGAATATGGCGGCGGCGATTACGCTGTTTCCGACGGAACGGTTGTATTTTCGAACTTTGCCGACCAGCGCTTATATATCCAAAGACAGGGATCGGCGCCCAGGCCTTTGACGCCGGCTGTGGAGCTGCGCTACGCCGACGGAGAAATCGACCGCCGAAGAAATCTTTTTTTCTGCGTGCGCGAAGACCATACCGCCTCAAGGGAACCGATCAACACGATAGTGAGCATCGACCTCGCCGAGGGTGACGTGGAAACCATGTTGGTCTCGGGAAACGATTTCTACTCCTCGCCGCGCCTTAGTCCGGACGGCTCACGGCTGGCATGGCTGACATGGAATCATCCGAACATGCCCTGGGATGGGACGGAGCTTTGGGTCGGCAAATTGGACGCCGACGGGTCGGCCGGCGCGGCGGTCCAGGTCGGCGGAAGTCTCGATGAATCTATTTGCCAACCCGAGTGGTCGCCGGACGGTACGCTCTACTTCATTTCTGACCGCACCGGTTGGTGGAATCTCTACCGATGGCGAGCCGGCAAGATCGAACCAGTTTGTCCGATGGATGCCGAATTCGGCGAGCCCCAATGGGTTTTTGGAAAGTCACTGTACGTATTCGAGTCTCAAAGAACGATAATATGCAGCTACACAAAAGACGGCAAATCGGACTTTTCGAGAATGGACACGGATACGGGAACACTGGATCCTGTTGAAATACGCTATTCGGCAATTTCGCAAGTACGAACAATGGGCAGTCGAACCGTTCTTATCGCTGCCTCACCAAGCGAGCCGCAATCCATCGTCTCGTTGGACCTCGCTACTCGCCATCTGGAGGTTTTGCGTCGCTCCAGAGAGTTAACCGTCGATTCCGGATATCTCTCCGCCCCGCGAGCTATTGAGTTCCCGACGGAGCACGCTCTGACTGCGCACGCTATTTACTATCCACCAGAGAATCGGGATTACGTCGGGCCGGCTGATGAAAAGCCGCCGCTCTTGGTCACGAGTCATGGCGGGCCGACTTCCGCTACCTCAACCTCCTTGCGATATGCGATCCAGTATTGGACCAGCCGTGGTATCGCTGTTCTCGATGTCAACTATGGGGGGAGCTCGGGTTACGGCCGTGAATACAGAGAAAGGCTTAAAGATCAGTGGGGAATTGTCGATGTGGATGACTGCATCAATGGCGCCCGCTATCTCGTGGAGCGCGGAGAAGTCGATGGCAACCGGCTTGCTATCAGAGGAGGCAGTGCCGGAGGATATACGACCCTCTCCGCGCTC
>DASTOD010000613.1:0-6823 GCA_035762645.1 Binatia bacterium
TCATTATCCTCTCCTTAGTTCTCCAATTTCGGCGTAGCTAGACGGATGTCGGTACGTGTACACAAGCCCGAGCAGTCCCAGCTGAATCATGGCGCCCGGTGCCAAGGCTGGCGGTGTTTTCGCAGACATTACAGCCCAAAACAGCGCCCAGCCACTTAAAGCGGCGTTGGTTTCCAGCTTGAATTCCATGCTGCTTTGATAATGGAGCGCAATACCGGCGACTCCAGCGAACAGAAAAAGCCCCATGATGCCTTGCAGCGCGCGAACGCTTGCCGGATGCTGCGTAATTGCGTTCCACGTCAGGATTACGAGAGCCAGACCGATCAACGCGACCGGGATCAACTCCCACAGACTACCCGTATGCTCTAGCAGCAGAAGCTCGGCGCCCGTTCCGAACAAGCCCAAAAAAAGTACTGCCAAGATGAGCGGGCGCACGATTATTGCTCCTGGGCCGAGACAATCCACGTCGGGTACATTTTGGGTGCAGCCATTATTAATTTCGAGCGCTTCGCCGAGTGATCACAGTTGATCAGCGTTTTTTCAGCGTGACGCCGACGCCGGCCGAGTGCATGTTCAAGAATACTGTCTCCAGGTCCGAATTGGTTGTGATGGCATTAACGTACTGCGGATCCGGAGGCGGAACTCTCATGTTGTGGGCGACGATCAATCCTCCGGACCGCACCAGCGGCAAGAGTTTGTTCAGGTAATCGAGGTAACCGTCTTTGTCGGCGTCAATAAAGACCAAATCAATGGGTCCGGTCAATTTGGTCACTCCCTGATGAGCATCACCTTCAACGAGGGTAATCAAGTGATCGACGCCGGCGCGTTTAAAGTTTTCTCGCGCTTGTTTGACACGCTGGGGATCGATTTCGAAGGTGGTGAGTTTGCCGCCGGTGGCTTGCGGCGCCAGAGCGAACCAGATGCCGGAATAACCGTTCGCCGTTCCGAGCTCGACCACATGCTTGGCGTTGATTGATTCCGTCAGCAGACGCAAAAGCCTGGCATCCTCCGCCGGCACGGTCAGATTACGCAACCGTTGATTGCGATCCATATCGTCGAGTACTGAGAGGATCTGTTTCTCGGTATCGGACTTGCCTAGCGGAGGACTGTCTGCAGCTGCGGCTGTGGCGCCGCGTTGTGCTCGCGGTTGTGCACGAACAGGGGAGTCGGGGAGAGTGGAGAAAAAAGCCAGCAGGACGACGAAAAAGATAGGTTTCTTTATGAGAATTTCGAGCATGATGATAATCCTTTCGCTACTTAGTTGCAGAATTGCGCGGTACACTTAGGTTAAACGATTTGACGGCCGGAGTGCTCCAGAGGTTTACCGATACGGCATGAATGGCTGAAGAATGATTGTTGGCGGGAATTAGCCGGAGGGAGTTCCGTTGCGCGAAGTCGTTGGAGCAGGTGCAACGATACAATGTGACGCATACGCAAGGCTGGCATGCCCCTCGGCATTCGTCGGCGATCGGGTCAGTATATTAGGCGTAGCTGTGCGCCCGTGCTCTCAAAGTCACGACCGTCTTGATTCAAGAATCAATCCGCAGAGCGCGAATTTCGGCGTCTGCGCGGTCTTGCGAGGTTGCCGATTAGCTTGGCGTAAATGTGAGGATGGTTTGCCGCGAGCTTGGGCAGTTCCGCGATGGGCAAGACGTAGGACACATTTGGATATAGGGGACGTTGATACATTTTGCTCGTCTTAGCTTCGATGACTCGACGGCTGAGCTTATCGAATCAGATCTTTAAACCGCTTCATGCTGAAACTGCTTAGATCGATCTGGCTTTTGCCGTCGATGACTTGCTCTGCAATCGCCTCTCCGATGGCGGCGGAGTGTTTGAATCCATGGCCGGAGCAAGGCGACGCAATCATGATGCGATCGTTATCCGGGTGAGCGTCGATGACGAAATTCGAATCGGGCGTCGTCGTATACAGGCAGCTTGCTGCGGCTGCGCATCGATCGGAAATTCCCGGCAAACGGCCTTGTACATAATCTTTGTACATGGATTGCTCTTCTTCCATGCTGACCGGCCGCTGCACGTGATCGGGATTGGTGGTCATTGTAAATTGTTCGGTCGCGATCTTGATCGTTTTGCCGTCGAGGGTCGGAAACCCATAGAAACCAAACTCGCCGCCTTGGGCAAAGATCCAAATGAAAATCGGAAAGGCGGGTGGTGCAAACGTCGAGCGGCAATCTTCCCGGATGTCGAACCAATACATGACTTGGCGGTGCACCTTGAACAAAGGCGCGTATGCGGGCGGTAAAAAACGGGCGATCCAGGGTCCGGCGGTGATAATGACCTTCTCGGCGGAGTAGGCGCCACGGCTGGTCTTGACCGTCACTCCGCAGTCCGCGCGGGCTCCGACTGAAACAATGGTCTCATTCGTTTGAACCTCCGCGCCGTGCTTGCGCGCGAGGTGCAGCTGGGCCTCGATACAAAGTTCCGGCCTTAGAAATCCCGTTTCATATTCGAGGTAAGCGCGCTCATCGGTTACGGCGAACTGCGGATAGCGTTTTCTTAGGTCTGCGGTCTCCAGGATTTCATGACGGATATTGAACGTCTCGGCACAGCGGATCGCCTGGTCTAAAAAATCACGGCGGCCGTGCAACACGCCTTCGCTGTTTTGACTTTCCAGGGTAAGGCCGCCCGTGATCGTCAGGAGTTCCCTACCGGTTGCGTTTTCGATCTCGCGCCACAATTGATAGGAGCGCAAGACCAAAGGTACATATGCCTCGCCTTCGCCGATCGCTTGGCGGATGATCCGACTCTCGCCGTGGGATGAGCCGTTGGCATGCGGCGGAGAAAACCGATCGAGGCCAAGCACTTTGTTGCCTCGTTTCGCCAGCTGGTAAACCGCGGCGCTTCCCATCGCGCCGAGACCACATACGATGGTGTCGAAGTTATTGACCATTACTTCGCTGGTGCTCGTTCAAAACGTTCAAGCCCTACAACCGCTGCTGACGCTACTGATTACAGTGTATGGCCGAAATCACCAGGAGCAAGACTGACTTAAGACTTTGCCATCGGCCGTGACCAACGAGAACTGAAGCGCTATTGCGGCAGCGAGATAGAGACTGTCACGGACGATGCGATTCGCGCCGCCTGCGATTTCCAACGCCAGCGGGATGAGCGACTGCGAGGATTGCACTTGGACGTGCAGACCTAGCAAGTCCTCGAGTGTGGCATGAGCCAAACTTTATAGTTCACCGATGCACTGGCGTCGCAAGCACACAACCGGTTCGGTCCTGGGCAGAGTTCACCAGGATAGCGTCAGAGAGCTCGGCGAGCACCTCCAGTCTTCAGGACAGGCGGAAAACATTCAAAACTGTCTCGCGGCATCCACCGAAAATCAATCGCGCGCGATCGCGTGCGCAAAGCCGATGCGCCGACCGGCCGTTGTCGGGATCAGTCGTCGAGAAAAAAAGAGCACATTTGTATCAATTGTCTTGACCTACACCCAAAATAGGGGGCATTTAGGTGTCAATGATGGAGGTCGGGATGAAAAGGGTCATCATCCATGCAATGTTGGTCCTCGCTCTCTGGTGGATTAATGCGCAACCCGCGGCGGGCCAGTCCACGACTCTGCACGTCGGCTTCAACGGTTTTTACGGCGCCGCCCCTCTTTACGTCGCTCAAGACGCCGGCATCTTCCGCAAACACGGGTTTACGCTCGAAATGGTTTTCATCGCCGGCGGTTCGCTTTCCACGCAGGCGCTGATAGGGAAGAGCCTCGACCTCCTCCAGACCGGAGGCCCGCCTTTCCTCAACGCCTACCTGCGGGGCGCACGGCTCAAAATCATCGGCGGCGTCACCAATATCCTACCATACGTCTTGATCACCGGCGGCCGCATTACCAGCTCAGAGCAATTGCGCGGCAAAAAGATCGGCATCAGCCGTTTTGGCAGCAACACCGACTTCGTCGTGCGGCTCGCGCTCGGGCAACTGGGCTTGACCCCGGCGGACGTGACGATCCTCCAGGTCGGGGGCTCGCAGTCCCGGTTGGTGGCGCTCAAAGCCGGAACCATCGACGCGACGGTCCTGAGCCCGGAAGAAGCGCTGGCAGCGCAGAAGGTCGGCTTGAACACGCTCCTCGACTTCGTCGCCAAGGGCGTCGAATTCCCTCACGTGAACATCGTGGCCCGGGAAGAATATCTGCAGGCGCAGGCGCCGCTCGTCAGACGTTTCATGACCGCTTACCTCGAAGGGATCCGTTTTTTCAAAACCCGGAAGGAGGAGGCGGTCCGTAAAATGATGGTGCTCAGCAGACTGAATGACCGGGAGATCGCGGAGAAGGCGTTTGACGTCTATAGCCGATCTCTCCCCGACGATGGCCGTCCCACGATGAAGGGGCTTGAAGCCGTCATCGCGGACTTTGTCCGTGAGGAACCGAAAGCCAAAGGCTTGACAGTCGCGCAAATCGTCGACCTCAGCTTCCTTCCATGATATTTCTTTCCCGGGCAAGACCTCTTCTCGTGTGCCAAAATGGCAAAAGAAAAAGGAGAGAGTCTTTTAATGCTCTGAACTGTCGAGGAGGTAGGCTATCGTCGGGCAATCGTTCGCTGCCGGCGATCTCTTGGAATACGGCAACGACCTCGGGGTCGCGGGGAACTTCTTCGATTACTTTTGAACCGGGCGAAGGGTTCAATCGGGGCATTTGGCTGCAAAATGGTCCCAAGCCCGTTCGACGGAGCTGGGCTTGAAAGTCCGTTTGGCGATCTTCTCGGCTTCGTCGCGTTCCATGAACAGCGGCGTGCCGAGTCTCATGGCTTCGGTTTGTAGCCGGGCCGACTCCTCCAAGAAAAGCCCCAACATGCAAACTTCGCGAATCGACTGGCCGACCACGACGGCGCCATGTCCGCGCAGCATCAGCGCCTTGGCGTCGCCGAGCAGCCTCGCCATTTCAGCGGCCCGCGCCGGCGATTCGACTTGGCCCGTGCCGGTATAGAGCGGTACGCCGGCATAGAAAATCGCGCTGTAGTTGTGCATGGGCCGGATGGTTTGGCCGAGGACGCTCAGAAGAATGACCGCGGGCGAGTGGAAATGAAGGACCGCTTTAATATCCGGACGGGCTTTGTAGATCGCCTGGTGCAGCGAGGACTGCGGCACCGGTTTCTCGAAGTCGACAAAAAACAATTCGTCGCGAGTTACCAGCGCGGGGCTCTTGCGCGGCATGAACATCATCTCATGCCCATCGTCGCTGCGGGCGCTCAAATGGGCGAAGGCGTCGCTCAATCCCTCGCGGTAAATGATTCTTAGCGCCGTAATGAAATCGTTGGCGACGGCCTTATAGCTTTCGTCGATCATCTTTTCGTCTCCCTTTCCCCTCCTTTCCCTCAGCCCACGGAATAAGTCAATACTCGCGACATTGCGGTCAGATATCAGCGACCTAGTCCTGGCGATGATCTGGAACCAACGATTGATCGAATCGAGTGAGCCGAATCCGGCTCGTGAATCGTGATCGTTGCCTTACGTTTGATGCCCCATGTCAAGGAATGAAACCGAGGGTACATTTGACACGGATGGCGTATTGCTCGACCCGTGGGTCGGATCAGCACAAGGTATTGATTCGACGATGCAAAGGTTGCATAAATAGAGCGACATAGAAGCTTAGCGCTCGTTTTTTGCGTTGAAAGGCACGCGCTCATGCAAACGAATCCAGTTCCAAACCTTCCAATCGTTCCAATTGTCTCGAGGCCGAGGATCTCTCTGTTATTACCAACCGGAGGATTCTCGGGCGGAACCGGCAGAAATTTTGACGGAGGAAACAAATACTAAATAACCAAAGCCTAGACACCTCGCCCTTTTCACGTCTGACCTCTGCTAATTTGCTTTTGCCTCTTGGCTCTTTCAGCTCATCTTGAGTACGACCTTGCCGAAGTGGCCGCGTCCTTCGAGGTGGCGCTGCGCTGCCCGCGCTTCTGCCAGGGGAAAACTCCGATCGATGATCACTTGAAATTTGTTTTCTTGGACGAGTTTGAGGAGGTTAGCCAACTCGCGGAAGTCCTCTGGTTTCGCCTTGAGATAATTCGTGATCGAGAAGCTGCTCGCCTTGCGCCCATCGGTTAGAGTGGGCGGTGGGTCCGGTACTGCGCCGAAGGCTCCGCCGAGTGAAACCAAGCGGCCGCCTGGCGCCAGGACTTCTAAGCTCTTGCGATAGATGTCGCCGCCAATCATCTCGAGCACGACATCGACGCCGCGATAGGTGGGGAATGGCCGGCGACGAACCGCTGGGACGATGCCCCAGCCGCGAAGCACATTCACGCCCTCCATGACGTCGGGGTGGCGACGCTCTTGGTAGAGTTCAGCCTGATCCCAACCCTCGGTTGGGCCGGTGATGCGCATGACTTCCGCGACGAGGCCTTGCTTGGTGTAATCGATCGCCTCATCAGCTCCGAGTTGGCGCAGCCTTTTGCATTTCTCATCACCACTGGAAGTCGCAATGACCCTGGCGCCTAGATGTTTTGCGATTTGAATCGCCGCGATGCCGACGCCGCTACTGCCGGCCTGCACGAGCACCCAGTCAGCTGTTTTTAGCTTGCCATCCGTCAACAAACCAAACCAGGCAGTGAGAAATACTGTGGGCATCGCTGCCGCGGCTGCCGAGTCAACGCCGTCGGGGATTGGCAGAGTCTCTGAGGCCTTAGCGAGCGCGTACTCTGCGTAGCCTCCCATGCCGGTGTATGCCACTACTCGCTCGCCAACCTTGTATTCTTGAACTCCCGCGCCAAGCTTGGCGACAGTTCCCGCAAACTCTTGGCCAGGGATGACGGGCAGCGCCTCGGGAGCGATGCGGTAGGTGCCCTTGCGCAGGGCCAAATCCGCC
>DASTOD010000614.1:0-7744 GCA_035762645.1 Binatia bacterium
AGATGTTTTCCGCAGCGGCGGGAAATCCCGTAACAGCGGCGTTAGGGGTATGGACGCTCGTGGGAAAGAACACTCGATTTGAGGGGTCATCAACCGGAGCGTTGGGAGAACACTTCGCCTGCTATCCGGCATCCGGTTGCCGGTTTTTACATGCCGCACAAGGACAAAGCGATCGCAAGTATCCGTAGGTATAGATTCCCGTGCTGTGGCCGTCGTCCCATCTAAATTCGACAGCGTAATTACCGACCGCGCGAATTTCGTTTAGCATCGCCCCGGGAACGGAAATAAATTTTGTCTGCGTTCCGTGTCCTTGGCACAACGCGCAGGGACAGTATCCGCGGAGATATTCCTCAGCGTACTCTCCCACATGGCCGTCGTCCCAAGTCATTCGCACAACCCGTTGAGACTTGACATGATTGATCTCTGTTGGACTTGGCGTCGCCATAAACTTTCGTTTTAGAGCTCACCCATCCTTTAGAGCCGTAATAAATCCGATTCTCGTGCGGTTTACCAGGTAAGTCCGCGGGCCGACTTCAGGGCGATCCAGCAGGGTCGCATCGGTGACCGGGATAAATCGTGTCTTCGCCAGTAATAAGTCGTGAAGCGCGCCTCCGGGAACGACATGAATATTGCCTTGGATCCAGTAGGGGCCGACGCCAAGTAAGGCCCTGCTCGCTTCCTTCTTTATATACAAATGCGCCAGACCGGACCGATCGGTCCGGAATTCGGGACTGAGGTCGGCGATCAAAAACACTTCCTGCATATAGATGAGATACTCATCGGAACGCACGGCGAAGGCTTTGCCGTTAAGACCTTCCAGTGTTGCATCTCTGAGCGAAAACACCTCGTCATCGCGGCGCAGGACTAGATGGTTGCTCAGGCGATCCTGGTTGGTTACAAGGATGCCTTTCACTACCGCGGAGTGGAGGTAAACCTCCAACGGCATCGTATAGGTCAACCCTTCGTCCAAGGCCATCGTTCATCTCGACTGCCGAATTAGACCAACGGCCAACTCTTAGGACAGCCAATGCGCCGCAATTATCGCACTACGACGGCGGCGTAACAACTGTTCGGGGAGCCGTAGCTTTTAGCCAGCTGACCGGATCATGAGGAATTTGGTGGGCCGCCGGAGACTCGAACTCCGGACCCGCTGATTAAGAGTCAGCTGCTCTACCAACTGAGCTAGCGGCCCATGTGCGCAATAAACCGAGTATCGAAGATGGAGAATCGAAAATCGCGATCTTCCATGATCTATCTTCAATTCTCGACCGGCTTAAAATGGGGTGAGTGAAGGGATTTGAACCCTCAACCCCTGGAGCCACAGTCCAGTGCTCTAACCGTTGAGCTACACTCACCATAATTGAAACATACTGGCGCGCCAGAAGGGATTCGAACCCCTGACCTACGGCTTAGAAGGCCGTTGCTCTATCCAGCTGAGCTACTGGCGCGGTAACTGAGTAATGCGTGACAGGCGACGAGGAAAGGCCTCCCGCGCTCCTGACTCAGCACTCATTACTCATCATTCCGTTTACCTTTGATGGTCGGGGCGAGAAGATTCGAACTTCCGACCCCCTGCGCCCAAGGCAGGTGCGCTACCAGGCTGCGCTACGCCCCGTCAAATGAACAGAGCCATTCTACACTGGAAGCGAGTGAAATCAAGGTTTTGACTTCAGACTCGCGAGTGACGGAAGCATTGCGGCGAGCTGCTTAAGCGCCTTTCCGCGGTGACTCACAGTCGCCTTCAGCTCGCGATCGATTTGGCCAAAGGTTTTGCCCAACGGCGGATAGTAAAAAAGCGGATCATACCCGAAGCCTTGCTTGCCCTGAGGCGCAAAAGCGATCCGCCCTTCGCAAGACTCGCGGACGGTCCATTCTTTTATGCCGCGGGAACGGGGCGCACAAAGCGCCAGGGCGCAGATAAAGCGCGCCGTCCGTTTTTCTTCCGCAACCCCTTTAAGGGCTTCGAGCAGCTTCTGATTGTTTTTTTCGTCATTGCCCGCTTCGCCGCTATAACGCGCCGAATAAATGCCCGGCGCTCCGTGCAGCGCGTCCACTTCCAATCCCGAATCATCCGCCAACGTGAGATGGCCCGAGTATTCCGCCCATGCTCGCGCTTTTTTCAGCGCGTTCTCTTCGAAAGTCGCTCCGTCCTCCACTATTGGGGGCCAATGGCCCAGCGTTTGGCCCGAAAGAATCTTCGACCCCAGTGGCCGGAGAAACGCCTGAACCTCGGCAAACTTTTCCTGATTTGTCGTAGCTACCAGTAGCTCAACCACGATCCTGTATGTCAGGCAACCGAAGCAAGGCTATTTTTCTGCGCTTTGATAAGCTCGCGAATACCCTCGCGGGCCATCTCCGCCATCCGCTCCATCTGCTTCGTTGTGAATGGAGCGGTCTCGGCCGTTCCCTGAACTTCGACAAACTTGCCCGCCCCGGTCATTACGAAGTTCATGTCGACATTGGCGCGGCTGTCTTCCTCGTAGGTTAGATCCAACAACGCTTTGCCGTCGACGATCCCGACGCTCACCGCCGCGACCGAATCTTTCACGGGATCGCTGCTAATCGTTCCCTGCTTCAGCCAGCGTTGAACCCCTTGCACCAGAGCCACATAAGCGCCGGTGATCGAGGCGGTGCGCGTTCCGCCGTCGGCTTGGATCACGTCGCAGTCAATCCATATGGTCTTTTCACCAAAGCTGTTGAGCTCGGCTACGGCGCGCAGGCTTCGGCCGATCAGCCTCTGGATCTCGTGCGTGCGGCCGCCGATTCTGCCGCGCGCGGACTCGCGGCCAATGCGCACCTTAGAAGAGCCGGGCAACATTCCATATTCGGCGGTAATCCAGCCTTTGCCGCTGTTGCGCAGAAACGGCGGCGCTCGCTCCTCCAGCTTGGCCGTGCAGATCACGCGCGTATCGCCGATCTCGATCAACACCGAACCATCGGCGGTTTTGATATAGTTGGGGGTTATGCGGAGCGGCCGGAGTTGTTTTGGTTTTCGTCCGTCGGCGCGCATGTCAGCCATTCAAATGAAACACGACCATCTTGAGCTCCGTCATTTCTTCGACCGCATAGCGGGGCCCTTCCTTGCCGAAACCCGAGTCCTTCAGCCCGCCATACGGCATCAAGTCGACGCGCCATTGCGGGCCCCAATTGACATGCAGGTTGCCCGCCTCCGCTTCGCGCGCAAACTTCATCGCCCATTCGACGTTCTCGGTAAAAATACCCGCGGCCAGCCCATAGACGCTGTCGTTCGCCAGCGCGATGGCTTCTTCAATGGTACCGAACGGCGTGACGCCCACCGCCGGTCCGAATAACTCGTCTCTGGAAAGGCGCATCTCCGGGCGGACATCGGCCACGACGGCGGGAATATAAATCGCGCCGCGTCGGCCGCCGCCCGCGACGAGACGGGCTCCGCCTGAAACCGCTTCGTTGATCCAGTTTTCGACCCGCATGGCTTCACTCTGTTTCACCATAGGGCCGACTCTGGATGTTTCATCTAGCTGGTTCCCGGTGGTCAGCGCTTCTACCTTCGGCTTCAGCACGCCGAGAAAATCACCATAAAGTTTTCTCGAGGTCAAAACTCGCTGTGTCGATATGCAGGTCTGACCGGCATTACCATAACCAGTCGCCACCACCGCGGCCGCGACCTTATCCAGATCGGCGTCCGGCATGATGATGAGCGGGCTGTTGGAGCCAAGCTCCATCGTCACTTTTTTGATACCGGCGGTACGACAAATCCGATCCCCAATCTCACGGCTGCCGGTAAAAGTCACTTTGCGCACGCGGCGGTCAGCGACTAAAGCGTCGCCGATCTCGCCACCCGGCCCCGTCAGGCATTGAATGCCCTGCGGCGGCAGGCCGGATTCGAGCAAGATTTCGGTCAGCTTCAACGCCGAAAGAGGCGTGTCCGACGCGGGCTTGACGATCACCGAATTGCCCGCGGCCAAGGCGGGCCCCACTTTGTGGCAAACGAGATTCAGCGGAAAATTAAAGGGGCTGATCGCGGCGACAACACCGCACGGCACGCGCAGTGTAAAGCCCAGTTTCTTACCACCGGCAGGATCGCCGTCGAGGGGGACGGTTTCTCCGTGAATGCGCTTGGCTTCTTCGGCCGAACCCATCATGGTTTCAACCGCACGGCTCGCTTCGGCGCGGCCTTCAGCAATGATCTTGCCTTCTTCGCTCGAAATGAGCCGCCCCAACTCCTCGTTGCGGGCAGCCATTAAATCCGCCGCCTGGCGCAGGATCTTCCAGCGCTCATAGCCGGAGAGTTTAGCCATCGTCTTGGCGCCTTGTTCGGCGAAAGCCAGAGCTTTTTCCAGATCGCTCGCATCCGCTTGCGGCACCGTATCGATGATCGAATCATCGTATGGATTTTTAACCTCGATCTTCTTGGCCTTATCGACCCAATTTCCTGCAACAAAGATCTTCACAGCGGAATCCTCCTAACTCGGATGATCACTGGTCCGCAAGGTTCAAGTGACGAGCCCTCCGGAGCGCCAGGCTAAGCCTAAGGCTGATCCGCCTACGGCGTAAACGGGCTCCTGCAAACGTAAGTTCTGCAGCAGAGATGGGTCATCTAAGCGCATACGCGAGATCATAGAGAGAGCGAACCAAAAAATACTGTAGGAAAAGCATCCCGATCCATACGATAATCGGCGAGAGATCAAACATCCCGGCGTAAACCGGCACTACCCGGCGAACTCTCTCAAGCACCGGCTCGGTCGCGCTATAGAGAAAGCGCACGATCGGATTATAAGGATCGGCATTAACCCATGAAACCACTACCCGCCCCAGGAGTATCCAAAAATAGGCCCAAAGTATATAGTCCAGCACTTGGGCCACGGCAATCAGGAAATTAGCGAACACAAACACGCTAGGCGTTCCTGGGACCGAAAATCGCGGTGCCGATCCGCACGATGGTGGCGCCCTCCTCGATGGCGACGATATAATCGTGCGTCATTCCCATGGAGAGCTCTTTGAGGTCTACATTCGGAAGCCGCTGCTCACCCAGTCTCAATTGCATTTCCCTCAGCTCCCTGAAATAAGGACGCACCTTTTCCGGATCCTCCCTAAAGGGCGGCACGGTCATCAGCCCCTCGATTTGCAGATGCGATAAATCGCCGATAGCGGTCAGCAACTCCGACGTTTTGTCTTTCGAGAGACCGGATTTAGACGCTTCACCCGACAAATTAACTTCGATAAACGCGCGCACCGTGCGCCGTTTCTTGCTGCCTTCATGGTCGATCGCGCGCGCCAATTCCAGGCTGTCGAGGGATTCGATGACGTCGAAAAGCTCTACCGCGGCCTTCGTTTTGTTGCGCTGCAGGTGGCCGATCATGTGCCACTCAACGGCATCGGCGATCTCTTGCTTCTTTGCTCTTGCCTCCTGCACATAATTCTCGCCTATCAGCCGGATACCGGCTTTGATCGACGCACGAACGAATTCTACGCTCTGCGATTTCGCCGCAGCGAGAAGCCGGATCTGTTTCTGGTCTCGATTTGCTCGCCTCGCCGCTTCGACAATTCGGTCTTGGACAGCGCGACAATTGGCGGCGATATCGACCATGAGCAAAGTTTGAATACCATATCCCGCCGGCCAAATCACTCCCAACGGCAATAGTGTTTCAATATCGCTATGCTTCACCCGCGCGTCGACGGCAAGCAAGTATTCAAAGCTCATTACTAACGATTCTGAAGAAGCTCGGATACCAATTGTCGGACCCCGACAGTGAATTGATGTCCTGTTTTCGAGAATTACTGACCGCAAATCCGCCGCAAATGAGACAATGACAACTGCCGCAGTTGGGAGTCAGCCGAACTCTCTGTGACAAATCTACATAAGAGCTTCTCGGTACAGAATTTGCGTCTTCGTATTTTCGAAAACACACGAAAGGAGGCTTTGGTGATGAAATCGCTTTACGTCGTTCTGATGCTTGCTGGCTTAGTGCAGTGGGGCTGCAGCCCGGCGTTTTGGGGTGGGACGGCTACAGGAGCACTCGCAACAGGCGCGGGGTATGAATACAACGCCAAGCGGCAGATGGATAAACTGGAAGACGACCGGAAGAGCGGACGAATCGGTCGTGAGGAGTACGAGGATAGAAAGCGGCAAATCGAAAGAGGCTCGATCATCTATTGATGAGACGCGGTTCGCTTACCGAATAGAGGGTCTGTCTACCTTGGGGCTGCGGCAATTGATGCTTCTCGCAAGCGCTGTTGCCGGTCTTGGGAAAGGCAGACCCTCTGTGCTTGTTGCAAACGTCGATCGGTAGGGTGGAATTTGTCCCCCAGATAGTTCTGGCGGAGAAACTGTTCCAAGATCCCAACCCAGATTTGACAGTCCCATTGAAGCTTGCTCCAATAACTTAGGCCCTTCAAGTCCGCCTCTAATTCTTTGTCCACTGAGTAGTGACGAAATGCTACGTTGCGCGGCAGACCTACGTCCTCGGCCGTGATCCCGTGCGCACCGGGCAAATGATTGAAGCCCGAGACCCCGTTTCGCCGCGCGTGGCCGGCGGTTTCGTGCGCGACCTCGTGAGCCAGTGTTTGTCGGAGCAGCCACAGATACGATGGCCGCCTCGAGGCAAGCTTGGCTAACCGGTGGCTTATGTAGATCCGGCGGTTGCCGACACTCATGCCGAGAATGTCCGTGCGAGGAAAGTCGGACAGGAAGATTTGGTACTCAGCGGCGCGATCTTTATCTTCACTCACGGCCACGATCCGAGCGGCCTCGTCCCTGACTAATCGCTCGATGGGATCATCCGAGACCGTGGGAATATTCGGCTGCATCGAGCAGGATAGAAAAACCAAAGGGGAAAGAACTAACGCGCAGCAAAACAGCAAACCATGCTGCGTCCAATTTAGCCTGTACATTTGATCTTCCGCACCTCGAGGTCAAGAATCGCAAAATCGTCGCACCATAACACATCATTTCCAGCTCCGCCAACAGAAACTACGATATGTGGTGGCGGAAACGCTGTGATCGGAAGTTTCAAATCCAGACGAGCTTGTCCTAGAAGCCGCAGTCGGGCGGCGTTACCTCCACGGTTGCGATGTGTTTCTTCTCCTGGTCGTAATAGGAGTAGCGCAAGGTCACGCCTTTTTTGAGAAGGCCGTCGCGTGTTTCGGGCGCAGCGCAGGCACCCTGCGTCACCTGCTGTTTCGCAGCGGCAGTGAATTTGCCGCGATCCAGCCGGGCCACGGAAAAATTAACCAACCGATAGTTGTAAATAAGTATGCCATCGGCGACCTCTGAGGGCATGAGCTCGGTCTCTCTGTCGATCATAACCGGCGTGGAGCGATTGATTTCGGCCGCCACCCTGCTCAGGAATTCACGCGACCGGGGATCTTCCTTCTGAATCAGATACTGGGACACGGCCCACCATACGACAGAGCCAATCAGCAGTCCGCCGCCGATCCATAGGAGCGATTTGATCAGAGATGATCGGATCACGTTTTCTCTCGCTCAGCCTTGCCTAACCAAATCTATCCCGGCCTTGTGTAAAAACTCTGGAATCAGGCTGTTCAAAAAGTTCAGCTATGAGCCGCGAGTCTTTCGCTAAGGGCTAAGGGCGGGATCAGATGTCCGAGGTCTCAGGTCCGAACTCCCTGCGCTTTGCGAGTCAGCACCACTGGCGCGAGGCGAGCGCGACGCAAGAGATGAGCGCTTTTTCAACAGCCTGTTACAAACGTAACTTCGGGTCAAGGGCATCGCGCAAAGAGTCGCCGAGGAGATTAAAAGCAAAGA
>DASTOD010000615.1:0-2265 GCA_035762645.1 Binatia bacterium
ATTACGCAGATAGACGTCGTGGATTTGAAGGCTATCAATGGCTTTCTGCAATTCAGCGCTGATCATGCGCACTTTCTCCAGACTTGCTCAGGTTCCGGCGATGAAGAAGCGATGACTTTAAGTGTATGGCGTTCCTCTTGGGCCAAAACCATTCGTGTTGTCGTCCACTGCACCGCCTCATCACCCCCCAACCCAGCTTGGCGCTGCAAGTAATGGAGCGCGTCCGGCACAGCGGCGACGAGCCGCAACAGTCTGTCCATGGCCTCGGATTGCGCCACATCATCCGACTCGTACTTGGAAAAAGCCACCGGCCCGCCGCCGAAAACCTTAGCAGCCTCGGCTTGGCTAAGCTTCAACTGCCGTCGCAACGCCCGGACCTCAGCCCCGCTGAGCAGGCCATCGACCCGCTTTTTAAACGCCATCATGGCGCGCTTGTTGGCCCGGAGCTGGGTCGCATCGGTCTGCTCGCTGCCGCATGCATCGCATACGAAAAAGTGCAGGTCCAGTTCGCCAGTGTGCTCTTTATATTCCGCGACATTCTTATCGACCTGCACCCGGAGAGGGCCTTCGCCACAGATGGGGCAAACATTCGATGAGTCACTCATTGTGATCTCCTCTCTTCCGAAAGATGGCAAGAAGCCAGGAGTAAAATCTTTCCGGTCTTGCCGACAGAAAATTTGAGGTAATACTCCATGCGTATTTCCTTGTGCGCGACGGCCACCCACTCCTGGCGAGACAGAGCATAGGCATCGCAAGCGGCCCAGGGGCCGTTGGGGTTTTGCCGGCACCATTCAGAGCCGATAAAGTGGTTGCCCAGGACGGCCTCTTTGAGCAAATCGACCAGATCATCAGCGTCCAGCGCCAGCTTCTGAACATCCGCAGCGCACTTTCTTGTCCAGACCTGGATATTCGGGTTGACACTATTTTCCAACAGCCCCAACACCTCTGCCACCGGGTATAACGGGCCATGGGGAATTCCCCGGTCGGAGTTCGCCGACTCCGGCAACTTCCCAGCATAACGGCTTACGATCTTATCACTTACCATTATGGTAAATCAACCTGTGATTTTTTCAAGGAACTCGACTAGATTTTCACGGCCTCAAGAAATACTGCGGCACCTTCCGCAACGGTTTGCACAACAACGTCCACGGATACGGCTTGAGCCCGTTCACCTCCCAAGCTTTGCGATCCATC
Source organism: Binatia bacterium (assembly GCA_035762645.1). Classification (GTDB taxonomy): domain Bacteria; phylum Desulfobacterota; class Binatia; order UBA9968; family UBA9968; genus DASTOD01. The sequence continues at coordinate 1,195 of DASTOD010000615.1, forward strand.
TGATTGGCCTTTAACCGGTTGTTCAAAGAGGCATTGCTGACACCACCAGCGCGCATGCAGACGAGGACTTCGGGGATGTAGGCGGTCTTGATGCGGTGCTTGAGCAGGAAGCGGAGCATCAGCTCGTAGTCGGCGGCAGAGCCGAGATCGAGTTTGAACAGTCCGAATCGTTCATAAACGGTGCGCCGGACGAAAAAAGAAGGATGCGGCGGCATCCAGCCCCATTTGAATTTATCGGGAGTGAAGGAGCCGGATTGCCAGTAGCGGAGAATCTTGAAGTCCGGTGAGTGGTGATTAGTAATTGGTGTTTGAGTTTCCCCATTGCCTCGTGCCTCGTGCCTCATGCCTGTTTCTTGCACATAAACCAAATCCCCGTAACACGCCTCGACGGTAGGGTCTTCGAACACCTTCGCCACGCGCTCTAGCACGCGACCATCGGCGTAGAAGTCATCAGCGTTGAGAATGCCGATGATTTCGCCGGTGGCCAGGCGCAGGCCTTTGTTCATGGCGTCGTAGATGCCGCGATCGGGTTCGGAGACGATGCGGGTGATGTGGGGGTATTGGCGGGCGATTTCCAAGGTGCCGTCGGTGGAGCCGCCGTCGATGAGCAGGTGTTCGAAGCCAAGGGGACAGTCCCTCTTGGTAAAGGGACTGTCCCCTTTTCGTCCCATCTGTTGCGTGGCCACACTGTCAAGAGAATGCCGCAGGGTGGCTGCGGCATTGTAGGTGGCGGTGATGATGGTAAGTGACAGGGTGCTCAAAATTGCCCCCCGCTCTTTTCACAGATGACTCGCTTCTTGACGGCTACCGGCGGATTGCCGGAATAGATCATGTACGGCTCGGTATCTTTGGAAATGACCGTGCCGGCGGCGACGATGGAGTGCGAAGCGATGGTCACGCCGGGCAGGACCGTTGCGCGCGCACCGACCCAGGCGCCGTCCTCGACGACAATCGGCTTGACGACCAAGCCGAAGGCTGGATCGGTCCAGTCGTGGTTGCCGGTGCAGAAGTAGGTGCCTTGGGAGATGCAGCAATTGTTGCCGATTTTGATTTTATCGAGGGAGTCGAGCC
>DASTOD010000616.1:0-8411 GCA_035762645.1 Binatia bacterium
CCACGGAGAGCGGCTCCGCGCGCAGAAATGCCGCCGTTTCCGAAAGGACCGTGTCATCACCGGTCGCCTCGACATACGCACTTGTCACGTAGGGCAGCCAGAGCAGATCGTCCGAGCAGCGCGTCCGCACACCTCGACCCAGCGGTGGATGCCACCAGTGCAAAACGTCGCCCTCCTCGAACTGCCGTGCGGCTGCTGTCAAAATGTGTCGCCGGGCACGATCCGGATCCGCGTGGAGCAACGCCAGGACATCCTGAAGCTGGTCGCGGAAGCCGAAGGCGCCGCCCGCTTGGTAGAAGCCGGCGCGGGCCAGCAAACGGGAACTCGTCGTCTGATAAATCAGCCAGCGATTGACCATGATGTCGAAAGCCGTATCGGTCGTCTTGACTTGAACGGCGCCGAGCCGTTCGTTCCAGGCTTGCCGTTGCACGTCGAGCGCGCGATCCACGTGCTCTCTCTGCTGCCATCGCTTCGCCAGCTCGCGCGCATGCGCTCGGTTGTCGCCCTGGCCAAGGATGAAGACAACCTCGCCGATCTCACCCGCGCCGATATCGAGATGCACCTGAAAGGCCGCACAGCAATCGGTGGCCGATTCTAAGCGCCCGCCCAAATCCCATCTCAGAAGTGCCTCCGGCCGCTGCGCATTGCCGTGGCGGCCGAAAAATTCAACCCGCGACGTGGTCAGGCTGTGTGGCGGGAGGGTACTGGTCAAAAACGCCACACGGTCGCCAAATTCGGCATTCCAGCGGCTGCTCGCCAAGATCGCGTGCGCGCCGGCATCGTACTCCGCCACCAGGAGGGGATTGGGCTGCCCTGCCACCGTCCCTAGCAGCCACTCGGCATAATAAGTCGCGGTGATCCTACGTGGTCGCGATTTGAGATCGCGGACGCGCAGACGAACGATCTTCACAGGATCGTCGCCGGACACGAAGGTAAGGAGTTCCTGCTCCAGACCCTCGCTCGATTTCTTCCAAATCGTGTAGCCGGCGCCATGGCAGACCCGGGACCCGCTTCCATTGCCTGCCGGCTGGGGCGTCGGTGTCCACAGCCGAGCGCTCTCCTCATCGCGCAAATACAGCGCTTCGGTCTGAGGGTCGGCGACCGGGTCGTTGCTCCAGGGCGTCAGCCGATTCTCCCCACTGTTCACCGCCCAAGTCCAGCCCAGCCCGGCTTCCGTGACGATTGAACCGAAGCCCTCGTTTGCAAGCACATTCGCCCAAGGGGCGGGGGGCGGGTCATCCAGCTCGAGATGGACCACATACTCAGTCCCGTCCGGACTAAAGCCGCCAAAGCCGTTGTCGAACAGGAGGTCGTCGCGTCGCGGTGGAGTCGGAACATCTCCTTCGACCTGATCGAAGGAACCCGCCGGCTCGAACCGTGGACCTTCCATGGGCAGCACATTGAGCCGCGTAAGCTGTTGGAGCAGGGATCCTGCCAACTCGTCGAGAACGACATGCGCTGCGGCTTCGACAAGTAAGACGCGGCCAGCGCCGGCTTGATCGGCCAGAACCAAGTGGATTCCCCCGTTGCGGCCCAAAAAATCCTGTGCACCAGCATCGCGCAGAACCGCGATCAGACGTTCGCGTACGGGCTCGACATAGCCGGACATGCCGGTATAGAGGACCACAAGTTCCACCGTGATTTGGCGCCGCCGCCAAAGCTGGTACGCGGCCACAAGAATGCGGAGCAGCTCGGATTTCTGTCCATCGCCTATACGTAGCGCGAGGATCGGATGATCGCCGGAAATGCCAATGGCCCAGAGATCCGATTGGCCGAGGCGGTTTGCGGCGATCTGCCCCGGCGCGGTCCGCATCGCCCGATGGGGCCGCAGCACGGCGGAAAGCAGAGTCTGTAACTCCGAGAGATGGCTCGGCTCCACACCGGACCGATGAACTTCACGGGCCGCCGCTGTCGCCGCATCGTTCGATGCCCAGTCGAGCGACGAGAGTGTCGTATATCGTTCTGCAACTTCCAACGCTGACTCTCGCGAGCCCGCGGCAATGGTTACGAATGCGAATTCACATCGTCCGTAGGGCTCGAGATCGAGGCCGGCCTGCAGCGCCATTATCGGATCCAGTGTCCAACCGAGACCGCCCGACAGGTTTCCATGCAGAAGAGCTTCCGGACGTCCTGGCTGCCCGTAACGCCCGACGAACGCCTGCCTGTCGGTTTCGAACCCGGCGACGTGGATCGCTGCATCATCGGCCACCACGCGATGCAGCAACACCGGCGGACGTTCATCTATGTCTCGCGGGCGACGCATGAAAAGCAGCCCCTTCATTTCCGGGAGATACTCGCTGCCCACGAAAAGCTTGCTGAAAGCCGGGTGGCGTTCGTAATCGCCGGGGCGCCCCAGCACTATTTCGGCATAGCTGGTCAAGGCGAGTCGTCGGGTCTGGCCGGTTTCGTTGACGGCTGTGATGCGGCGAACCTCCAGGTCATCACCAGGCGGGATGCCGACCACCATGCTGACGGCGATGCCATTGCTGCGTCGATGGAACTCGACCTGATATTGGTGAAAGACAACGCGCGTGGCTTCACCCATGCCCAGCGGCTCGTGGCCTATCGACCAAAGACGGTCGGTATCCTTGTCTTGTAGATAGAGCCAAGAATTACCTGCGTCCTGACTGGCCGCTCCCGTAAACCGGGTCAGCGCATGCTGGTGCCACGAGAGGCCGCCGCCGTCCATCGTCGTGATGCGGCTCGTAAGACGCCCATTGCCCAGCACATGCAGTTGCGTTTGTCCGTCGAAGAGAGGCGGATTCCACGGATGCAAGGCGGGAACCGCCCACTCGCGCAGCGTAGAAACCTCGAATACCTCATCACGGCTGAGTTCGGGCGGGAGTTCCCAAGGCACACGCTCGTTAAGCAACAAGTCGATGGTCCGAATATGCGGGTCTGCATGAAACCACTCGACCAGCATGTCGGAGCGGAGTGCATTACCCAATGCGGCAAGGCTCATTCCATGGTGATGGGCCATGTAGGACCGCACCACCGAGAAGCGATCCCCGACCGGTACGCGCTCTGGCGTGAAATCCGCCGCTTCGTAGAATCCGTACCGTCCTACCAGCCCGAGACTCGTCAACTCCTTCAGATTCCGCAATGCCGCACCGGCCCTGACCGAGAGGGCCAATATCGTGGCGTAAGGCGCCACGACCAGATCATACGATAGGCCGCGGCGAAGGCCGAGGTCAGGTATGCCGAAAGCGCGATAGCGGTAGCGCATTTCAGGATCTTGGGACGCATAGCCCGATTCCGAAATGCCCCACGGAACGGCATGAACGCGGCCATACTCCCGCTGGAGGTCGACTGCCGTTCCGTTGCTCTGCCCAAGCAGCGTAGACGGATCGCTTCGCAAGAGAAGCGTCGGCATCAGGTATTCGAACATCGACCCATTCCACGAGACGAGCGCAAGGCCCGACTCCTTCTTCGTGATTGGACGTCCGAGGAAGAGCCAATGCTCGGGAGCGACGTCTCCTTTCGAAATGGCGAAAAAACTCGCCAGTCGCGCTTCCGTCGCCAGCAGGTCGTAATGGTGCGGGTCGATCCGACCCGCGCTTATGTTGTAACCGATGTGGAACAACCGCGTGCTCTTGTCGAAGAGCACGCGAAAGTCCATGCCCTCCGCCCAAGTCGCCGCCCTTGTCGCAACGTCCTGCAATCGATCAAGAAGCCTCCGATGTTCCTCTGCTGCCCGTACCAGGGCCTGGTCAATACTCTCAGCCCACTCCTTGGCACCAAAACCGGCTTCGGATGCAGCAATCTCCGCCAGCACGGCGCGCGCCTCCTGACACCCTGCCTCCATCTCCTGGAGAATAAGGCTCGCTGGAAGACACCGCGCAATCCTTTGGGCCTCGTCCTCGCAACCAGAAGGGGGTCGCGAGATGAGTGAGCGCCACGGGAGCAGCGCTTCGACGTCGCGCCGCATACTGGTGAGATGATGGTGCGTACGCTCGAGCCAGATCTGGATCTCTCGCAACTCCTCCGTTGGAGTTGCTTCGCTTTTCTCGATCGATTGATGAATGGAGGCCTCAAGCCGTGGATATTGGTGCTCGCACAGCTGTTCCAGCAGGAGGTTCCAGCGGCGATTATCGTCCCGTCCCTTTAGCGCATCCTCCTCCATTGCCCGCAGTAACTCATGGCACTCCTCATCGAAATCGATCGAGTTTGCTGCGAGAGAATCTGAAAGCAGGTGCAATCCGTCGCACAGGCCATCCCACATCTCGGGGCGCAACGCTTGCCCCTGCATAGCTTCGCGGCAAGCTTCCTTCACCACTATCAGGCTGACGGCTAGATTTCCGCTGTCGACCGTCGACACGTAGCGCGGCTCCAGCGGCTTGAGGAGACGCGTGTCGTACCAATTCAGAAGATGTCCTCGGTAACGATCGAGGCGATCCAGCGAATCGAGCGCGTTGCGTATACGCGTCGTGAGGTCGGTCAACCCAATATATCCAAGTTTCCAAGCCGTCAGGGATGACAGAAGCATCATGCCGATATTCGTTGGAGATGTTCTATGGGCAATCTCCCCCTGCGGAACCTCCTGATAATTGTCTGGGGGAAGCCAATTATCCTCCGGTCTGACAAATGTTTCGAAGAAGAGCCAGGTGCGGCGGGCAATGCGGCGCAGAAAAACGCGATCTTCCTGGGTGATCTTCTCTACAGGCGGCGGTCGGGAGCGACTGACATGGAACGCGATTTCCGGCGACAGAAACCACAGCACGATGAGCGGCATCGCCGATGCAAGTGCCGCCGAATTGGATTGCCCAAGCCCGATCGCGACGAGAAGCGCCACGGCCGGCGATGGCCACATCTCTCGCCAGGCGGCCGTACGCTGACCCGCGGCGGCAAACCGGGCGGCCATATGGGCCGCGGAGGTCCACTCAAGGAGATGATGGCCCGATCTCAGTCGCCATAGCGAACGACTGATGGCGCTCACCGCAAGGGCCGCGTCATTGACGAGAAAAGTCACGGCCAACGCCCATCGCCCAACGTGATCGCCCAAGCGTCGCAGGGTACTTTGCACAACGCCCCGACGTCGGCCGCGCGCGAGACCCGTGACCAGATCGGTGAACAGATAAGCGCCCGGCGCGACGACCGTCAGGATCGTCCAGACCCACGGATTTCCCGGCAGTAGGAACCAGCCGGCAAGCGCAAGCGCGACTAGGCTGATCGGCAAGATACTGCGGCGGAGATTGTCGAGGATCTTCCAGCGATCGAGGAATGACAATCGGTTCGAGAGTCTCCGCTCGTCCCGGCCGGGCACGCGTCTTCCGAGCCAGGGCAGAAGCTGCCAGTCGCCCCGCATCCAACGATGCGCACGCCGTGTATATTCGAGGTATCCGGACGGGAAGCCCTCATAGACAATAATGTCGCTCGCCAACGCGACGCGCCCGTGCAGCCCTTCGAACAAATCGTGACTGACAAGGCTGTCCACTGGGATCCGGCCGTCAAGACTTTTCGCGAACGAGGCGACCTCGTAGATCCCCTTTCCGGCGAAGATGCCGGTCCCGAAGAGATCCTGGTAGACGTCCGACACCGCCCGCGAGTAGATGTCGATCGCCACATCGCCCGCATAGAGGCGCGTGAACAAGGATCTTCCCGTATTCTCCGGTGCGATCTCGATGCGCGGCTGCACGACGGTATAGCCGGAGAGAACTCGACCGCTTTGGCGATCAAAACACGCCTGGTTGAGCGGATGCGCCAAAGTTCCTACGAGGCGGTTCACCGATCCAGGCGGCAGCCGCGTATCCGCATCGGCCGTCACCACGAACCGGATGTTTCGCAGCGCCTCTACGTTTCCCGCAACGAGCGAAAACCCGCTCCGGTCGCCATGGAGAACGAGAGAATTGAACTGCTCCAACTTTCCCCGCTTGCGCTCCCATCCCATCCAGCATTTCTCGGATGGATTGAAGCGGCGCGGCCGATGCAGCAGGTGGAACGGGCCGTTTGTCGAGCTGTCGCCATACCGGGCATTGAGCGCTCCTATTCCCTCGACGAGAGCCTCCTGCACAGCATCGTCGCCGGGCATCGCCGCGGCGGAGCCGTCGGCATGATCGCTCAGGATGACGAACTGTAGCGTCGAATCGGGATTCGAGAGCCGATGGCTTTCGAGCCGCTGGATAAGCGCCGCAATCTCCGAAGGCCTTGCCACAAGAACCGGAACAACAACCGCGGTCCGAAAATCGGGCGGAATCGCATCCTTGAAGTCGAGCTTGGGCAGCGTCCTAGGCGAAACGAGCAGCGTCACGATCCAGTTGACCAGTGTAACGCTCAGAATTGAGGCTGGCAGCGCGGTAAGGGCGACCCCGATCAGCCAGGACGAGATCGTCGCCTCGACGGCGTAGAGGTAGAGCGCCGGAACCACCAGCCCCGCGGCACCGGCCAGGCAAAGTGCGGCGCCGTAAAGCACGCCGGCGTATCGAAACAGGATCCGGCCCAACGAAACCAGACGCAATGGTCGGGAACCGGTTGCCTTCTCGAAAGCGAAGCGTCCATCGCCAACAAGCCAATAGCCCACATGGTTTCGCGATCGATCCGAGGCATTCGCCCGACATCTCGCGAGCAGGTCCTCTGCAACCTGCCATTCGGCCTTGCTGCTGCGAAGGGCCAATTCCTCGACGACATGCCGGTAAGAGTCACGCGTATCGAAATCCATCCGGGGATAGACGCCGCCAGGATCACACTGGAGAATCTCCTCGACGCGACTCGTCTGATCGAAGAAGTCCTTCCATGAAATGGAAGAGATAAGGGCGAGATTGGCGAGCGCGCGCGATACGCACTCGGTATCATCAATTGCAGCTGAGGCCCCAGCGCATACGCTGGCTTCGAACGGAACGTTCACGTCTGGAAACAGGCGGGCGAACGCCGTCGTCAGAACTTCGAAACACGCCAACCTGAGCATCGTCGGAAACGCCCAGAGTTCGGCGATGGTGAGCGGTGCCTGCGCTTGATACGCGCGGACAAATTGAACACAGATCGTCAGCGACAGTTGCAGGTGAGATGCATGCAGGAGGCCGTGCGCGAGCCCGAAGATACGCGGCAGGCCTTCTTCTTCCCCGCCTTCGAGGGAAGGGAGGCGTCGATAGAAGCTTGCGGGCAGATCCTCGCCGATCTGCAGGATCGTCCGCTGCACATGGTAATCGTTGTCCAGCAGCCATTCGGCCGCCATTGCCCCATTTGGCTCGGATACCTTGGCGGCGGCCGACGCTTCGCCAAGCCACCGGCGCATGGAGGCCAGTTCAGACCAGACCGGAACCGGTTTTGGTCGACGATCGAGAACGACGTGCCGCCTGCTGAGATCCCGCGCCGTATTCTCGACCGATCCGTCGGCAGATCCCAGATCTGCGGCACTCATACGACTGGTCTGACGGGCAGTCGGCCGGCTTCACTCTTTGTTGCAGTGTGCAGATTGCGGTATGCCCCGGTCGGTCGGACGATCAGTATTGGCACCGGCGAATGGGTTATTAGGTACGCTGCCACATTTCCGTAAGGGACGTCGGAAACGCGAGTGCCGCCGTGCCCGCGGGCCGAGAGCACCACCAGGTCCACACGTTCGCTGCCAATAAACTTGGTCAAGCTGCTGCGAATATCATCTCCGCGCAGCGTCAGCGCCCGTACTTTCAGGCCCCGTTCGGTGGCGTAGCCCCGAACGCGATCGAGATAGGACCGAGCGACCCGCTCATTGCGGTCGATGAGCCGCTCACGTAGCTCCAGATCTTCCGCCTCGAGCGGATCCGTTTCGATCAACTCGGGCACCGGTACGACGTAGGCGAGGATAAGCTCGGCATCAGTAGCGTGTGCCAGGCGCACCGCCAGCGGCAGGACGCTTTCCGACCAGGATGAACCGTACAGGGGCACCAGTATCCGCCGGTAGCGTGGTATGCGAGCCGATGCGGTGAATACAGGAACAAGCAAGACGTTCCCTTCCGCCCTTTTCAGGACATCGCGTACCGTGCTGCCGACGCCGTATTCTTCGGCCTCACGTTCGCCGTGAGTGCCCAGCACAATCATTTCGGCAGACCGCTCACGTGCCCAGCGGCAAATTTCTTCTGCGGTTTTCCCCTCGATTAGCTCTGCATCGATGTCCTCCGCCGCATCGGCACGTGCTTCGGCCAGTCTCTTCAGTGCGTCTCGCGACTCATGACGCCGTATGTTCCATTCGATTGGGTCGAGCGGAAAGTCGTAGTTTGAAGGCGCATCGAGAACCTGGAGCAGAGTCAGCGGGACGCGCATTGCTCTCGCGATGGCAAGGGCATGGAGAACGACTTTTTCCGCATGCGCCGACCTATCGACGCAAGCGATGACTTGCTTGATACGCCGTTGAATATCTCTAGCCGCGGAGCGCTGAGAAACCGCTGAGACCGCCTGCATGATCGCCTCCTGTCCTCTCCGCGACGGTCGCTCACCTCAGG
>DASTOD010000617.1:0-2426 GCA_035762645.1 Binatia bacterium
CGCCCGGCCGCTACTCCCGATGCCACGCCCACGAAGCCGGGCCGGTGCTGCTGTGTCTAGGCGGCAAGGGTTACACCATCACATGGCCCGGCGAGGCGGGGACGACGCCGTGGGCGGACGGCAAGGGCGAACTGGTGCAGCGGCAGGACTACAAGCCGGGCGGAATTGTGAGCGCGGCCCCGGGCGATGCCGGCTGGTTCCACGGCCACTTTGGTGCATCCAAGGAACCTCTGCGTGTGCTGGCCTTCCTGGGCGGCTATCCCAGGCGAGTCAAGGGTATCCCTGGGGTAGATTGGTGGGGTTTGAATCTCGATATCAAACAGGGCGGCCACACCATCGAGTACCGCGACGAGGACCCACATATCCGCAAGATGTTCCAAGAACAATTGGCAAAAGAAGGCGCAGACTTCAATATGCCTGACGAAGCATACCGGTAACTGTTGGAGCGACATAACGAAGCAATGGGGAGTATTGATTCTGCTGAAAATCTCCGTTCTTCCTTCGAGCCGCGGTGCCCGGATTATGGCATCGTAACCGGGACCACCGGGGCACGCAATTCTGACCAGTTTTTATGACTAGAAATAGGGGGGCCGTTATACTATAGTTTGTGGTTGTGAAGACCGTACCCGCAGCAAAATTCAAGGAGCAATGTCTGGCTTTGCTCGATAGAGTAGACGCCGACGGCATCATTATCACCAAACACGGAAGGCCGGTAGCCAAGCTCGTCCCGGTTCACACCGACAGCGCCAACTTGATCGGCAGTTTCAAAGGCAAGATCAAGATCAAAGGAAATATCTTAACTACGGGCGTTAAGTGGGATGCTGAATCTTGACACTCACGTTCTGCTTTACGCCTTGACCGACGATTTGACGCGGCGCGAGCGCGCCTTGCTCTCAAACGAAACCTGGAGTATTTCCGCGATCGTTCTTTGGGAGATCGCCAAACTGTCCGAATGGGGCCGCATCGAGATAGACTTGGAATATCCCGAACTCGCTCGAGCCCTGGCCCGCATACAAACTTGGCCGCTGACACTTGATATCTGCCGTTCGATCAAATCTTTGGATTTTGACAGCGATCCCGCCGATGAAATCATCGCCGCCACAAGTCTGGTGCACCGAGTGCCTCTCTTGACTCGGGACCGAAAGATGCGGCGGTCGAAGCTCATTCCGATTGCTTCCTGAAAGATCACGACCGGGGCAGGGATCACGCTTGTGCGCCGAGTACGAAGCAGTACGAAATCCGGAGACAGAAGAGAAGATTGCTGAAGCGCTGGGCAAATGACTCACAACTCAGACTCAACGAGGAGGGAAGGGAGGGATTGAACATGCCGATCTACGAGTACCTGTGTCTCGACTGTAAGAAGCCATTTTCGTTTCTCGTCGGGGTCGTTGCCGACTCGGGAGAGCCCGAGTGCACGCGCTGCGGCGGAAGGAAACTTCGCAAGCTCATTTCTCGAGTGGCGCGCGTGCGTTCCAAGGAATCGTCGCTTGAAGACCTCGCCGATCCGAGCAAGCTGGGCGACATGGACGATCCCAAGGCGATGGCCCGCTGGGCCAAAGAGATGGGAAGGAGCATGGCCGACGAAACCGGCGAGGAGCTTCCAGAAGATTTCGATCAGATGATGGAAAACGGGCCGGGGGAAGAAGCGGACGAGGAATAACAACCACCTCGTGATCGGCGGTTGCTAAACTTTTGGCTGCGCGTCGGGCGTGACGATCGTGCCACTTTCTCAACGGATATATCCGCTTTTGGGCCCTCTATCGTTTGCCATAGAGCTTCTCGATAAACCCCGTCTTCTTGAGCTCGTCGACAAAGCGCAGATCGACAAAGTCCTCCGCTTTGGCCTTTGCCGCCTTGGGATCGAGGCTGGCCTGGATCTCCAGGGTAGTCTTTAGCCCCTCGATGGTGGGATAGGTGTCCTCGACCAGCAGCGCCTTATTGGAGTCGTACACCTCCTCGAAGAACGTGCGACTCGGCCCGCGCGAATATTTCTGCATGATCTTCACCACCGGGTCTTTGTTATTTTTGTAGTAGTGGACCGCTTCGGCCATAGCCTTTACCATCCGCTGAACCATATCAGGGTTTTCACGGATGATCCGCCTGTTGGCCACCGTGCAGGTAAACTGAAAGGGAATATTGAGCTTAGCCATATCCATAACGACTTTTGAGACCCAATGTTTCTCCTCGTATCTTTTCCCCCTCTGTCCCAACCGTGAAGTCCAGCTGCCCGCTCGCTACGGCCGCCACGCGGGCCGGGCCTCCACCGACGGTGACTCCTTTGACATCCTTGAGTGAGAGGCCGACCCGTTTGAGGGCGAGGCGCAGAGCAAAATCCGCCGCTGTGCCCGGGATATGCATGGCTGCCGATCTCCCTTTGAGATCTTCAGGGGATTTAATCTCCGGCTTGCCGAATATGTAATAAGGCA
>DASTOD010000618.1:0-4570 GCA_035762645.1 Binatia bacterium
GCGCAGCATCATTCCGGCGCCGTGGAGTTGTTAAAATCGCGCGTCTTTGAAGATTTTCCCACACTGAAAATCATTATTCCCCACGGCGGCGGAGCGATACCGTACCAGTGGAACCGCCACCGCGGCATGCACGTCAAAGAGGGTCTGAAACCGTTTGAAGAAGCCGTGCGCAAAGTGTACTGGGACATGGCGATCTACGACAAGGAGTCGATGGAATTATTGATCAAGCGTGTTGGGGTTGACAACGTTCTCTTCGCCACTGAGATGTTCGGCGCCGTCAATGCGATCGATCCAAAGACCGGAAGGAATTTTGAGGATATCGTTCCTATATTTAAATCGATCGAGTGGCTCTCGGACGAAGAGCGCCGTAAGATCAGCGAGGGTAACGCGAAAAAGGTTTTCTCGCGCATGTTCTCACGGCCGCAGTGAGGGCTGATAGCGTATGGCTCATGGCGGATGGTGCTCGATGGCCGACCGCGGATCGAAGACCGCCGACCGCGACTGACGGCAAACGGCAGACCGCGTATGGACGACTCCCATCCCCCCACAGCCTACACACTACACGCTCCCTGCACGCTGCCGCCGTCTCCGTCCCTGCAGGTATTCGCAAGTTGACCCCATAAATTTCCTGCTGTACGGTTCATTATGTGGGTGTTACCTATGTGCAAGCTAAGCTGCGAAGGCCCGACGGGCGTGGACCGACTCGTAACGTCCGCTTTCTTGTTGATTCGGGTGCAATCTACTCGGTCCTTCCCGAGCAAACCTGGCGGGCGCTACGACTTAGAGCAGAGCGTCAGGTGGAATTCACACTAGCAGATGGCACTCCGATCGAGCGGGGTGTTTCAGAGTGCCGGTTTGAGATTCGTGGCAAGGCGGCCACATCGCCGGTCGTTTTGGGGGAAGCGAACGACGGCGCGTTGCTGGGGGCGGTGACACTCGAAACGCTCGGTCTCATGCTCAATCCATTAACCCGCGAAATCCTGCCAATGCGGATGGCTCTGTGCCTAATGGATAGCAGACAAAAAACTCCTCCCTGAGCTTGAGGCGCTACGGGAAAATTCGGAGAGCGCCAAAAAAATAATCGCTCGAAAATCCCCAAACGCCCCCTAACGTTTCACGCCTTACGACTAACGGTCCTGAAGAAAATACGTTGACAACGACCCCTTATCTGCTACCATTTTAATTAATTGTCGGCCAGAACTGCCAGGCACGATACGCAACGCGACTGCGAGGAGGATCTGATGACTTCTCACTGGCAAGGGCTGAGCACTCCTTGCTTCTTTCCGCTTCTGTCCCAAGCAGGTCTTTTTCTTCGTTCCCCATTTTTGAGCTCCCCCATTTTTGAGCCGTTTATCTTAGCCTATGGCGTATGGTTCAATCCCGTTTAAAACAGTTTCTTGTTTTCTCTCCCCCCTCTTTTATCTCCCCCCGCGTACCGGGGGGAGAAAGAGAGGGGGGTAGATGCACGACTAGCAAGGGCGGGCAGCAAAGCGCGGGGATCAGAGCAGCGGCAAACCCATAGGACTTTCGCGCCATGGCCTCCCGACCGGTCAAAGCCACGCAAAAAACACCCACAGGACCTGCAGCGCATACTCGAGGGCAGCAGCGACGACCCCGTACGACAACGGAGAATCCGTTGGGCACGGACGGCTTTGAATTCGTCGAATACGCCGCGCCTGCGAGCGCCGGGCTGGGCGCCGTATTCGAAAAAATGGGCTTTGTCGCGGTCGCCCGCCACCGATCGAAAAATGTGACGCTTTACCGGCAGGGCGACATCAACTTCGTGGTCAATCATGAGCCAAACAGTTTTGCGCAAGCCTTTGCACGCGTGCACGGACCCTCGCTTTGCGCCTTCGCCATACGGGTGCGAGACGCCAATTTTGCTCTCAAACAACTCGTGGCTCTCGGAGCCAAGTCCTATCACGGCAGAATCGGTCCGATGGAGCTCAATATCCCCGCCATTCGCGGGATCGGCGGGAGCTTAATTTACCTTGTCGATCGCTACGGCGATCGGACGATTTACGACGTCGACTTCATTCCCAACGATACGGCTCCGCGTCAAATCGAACCCGCGGGGCTAACCCATATAGATCACCTGACTCACAACGTGCACCAGGGACGCATGGATCAGTGGAGGGAATTCTACAAGCGGCTCTTTAATTTCCGCGAGATCCGCTACTTCAATATTCATGGTCAGAAAACCGGCCTCAGGTCGAGAGCTTTGGTCAGCGCTTGCGGTAAGATCCGCATTCCGATCAACGAGCCCGCCGACAGGCAATCGCAGGTGCAGGAATATTTGGAGGCGTATCACGGCGAAGGCATTCAACACATCGCGGTGGCCACCGCGGATATCTATGCCACGGTCGAGGCGCTCCGGGCCAGCGGCGTCGATTTTCTCGACACGCCGCAGGGTTACTATGAGCGGTTGGCAAAAGGCTCCCTAGCTGCCGATGAGGACCGCGAGCGCCTGGCACGAAACCAGATCCTGATCGACGGCGAGGCCGGCGCCGGGCTTTTGTTGCAGATCTTTACCAAGCCCGTAATCGGACCCATCTTCTTCGAAATCATACAGCGCAAAGGAAACGCGGGATTTGGCGAGGGAAATTTCCGGGCGTTGTTTGAAACGATCGAGAAAGACCAGATGGCGCGGGGGGTGGTGCGATGACCGGAAGATGGATCTCGTTTCCGCGGACGGAAGGAAAAGCTTCGCGCCAAGCACATGCCGATCTTCCGCCGGGAACGCATGAGCGCGAACTCGGCAGAGAAGGTTTCTTTGGGCCTTCGACACAAATGGTCCACCGCCATCCGCCGACCGGGTGGAGTCGTTTTGAGGGGCCGCTCCGGCCGCGGGCGTTCGATACCCATCGACTGGAAACGGTTGCCGGCTCGCCATGGGATGCCACGCTCTTGATGGGCAATGCCAACCTTCAGTTCCGCCATTGGCGCGCCGAGCGAAGCATGGACCATCTGGCACGCAACGGCGACGGCGACGAGCTGCTCTTTATTCACGAAGGGACCGCCGAGCTCTTTTGCGATTACGGCCACTTGAGTCTCGGCGAAGGCGACTACCTGATGCTGCCGCGCGGAACGCTCTGGCGGCTGGAAATTGCCAGGCCACTAACCGCCCTTCTCCTCGAAGCGTCCAACGACAGCTACCGGCTACCGGAAAAGGGCATTGTCGGAGAGCACGCCATCTTCGACGGCGCGGTGCTCGACGTGCCGCGTATCGATGATCCATTCCGCGCGCAGCAGACGGAAACCGAGTGGAAGGTTCTTGTCAAACGCCGCAATGCGCTCACTGCGATCACCTATCCTTTTAATCCCCTCGACGCGTTGGGCTGGCACGGCACACTCGCTCCAGTGAGAATCAATTGGCGTCACTTGAGGCCGCTCATGAGCCATCGCTATCACCTGCCTCCTTCCGCCCATACGACGTTCACGTCCGACCGTTTTATCGTGAGCACTTTTTGCCCGCGCCCGCTGGAAACCGACCCAGGAGCGTTGAAGCTGCCGTTTTTTCATAATAACGACGATTACGACGAAGTCATCTTTTACCATCGCGGGCAGTTCCTGTCGCGGGATAACATCCGCCCCGGGATGATCACTTTTCACCCGAGCGGCTTGACGCATGGCCCTCAACCGAAAGCGCTGCAAGCCGCAGCGAGCGGCGCGCGCGCCGAGACTGACGAAGTAGCCGTGATGTTGGATGCGCGCGATGTGCTGGACGTCGCGCCGTTGCCGGAAGGCGTCGAATGGCTGGATTATGTCGATTCCTGGAAAGATCCTCCTCGATGAATTTGGCGAGCCTCGAGAACGGTCGACGCTATGATTATAAAGTCTCGGGTTACGGGTCTCGGGTCTCGGGTTCAACTCGAAACCCGAAACTCGGAACTCGAAACCGATAGTTATCCATGCGCCAGCGAAACAACTCACACACCAAACAGATCGAGATCTCGGGTGAAAACCTCTCCATCGCCTCGGTAGCGGCCGTAGCCCGGGAGAATTTGCCAGTTCAACTCAGCCGCAAATCCGAAGTCAGGAACAAGATTCTCGCGTCACGAAGGCTGTTGGAGGAAAAACTCCGCAACGGGGAGATCATTTACGGTGTTAACACGGGTCTCGGCGGCAATGTCCGCTTCATTCTGCCCGCCAAGGATCTCACGACGCACCAGCAAAACATCTTCCGCTTTCTGATCTGCGGTAGCGGCGATCCGCTGCCGGAGGATGCGGTCCGCGCCGCAATACTGCTTAGAGCCAACGCTCTCGCCAAAGGTTACTCCGCGGTGCGACCCGAAGTCATCGAGCGGCTCCTCGACCTTCTCAACAGTGGTATTACGCCGCTCGTTCCGACTTATGGCTCGGTCGGAGCGAGCGGCGATCTTATCCCCTCCGCTTATATCGGACGTGTGTTGCTCGGCGAGGGAGACGTCCTATATAAAGGGGCAAAGCTGCCGGCCGCGACAGCCCTTGAGCGGGCCCATTTGCAACCTCTCTCCCTGAAACCCCAGGAAGGACTCGCCCTGATCAACGGCACCACAGTGATGGCCGGAACCGCGGCGCTGCAAATTCA
>DASTOD010000619.1:0-2423 GCA_035762645.1 Binatia bacterium
CAGCCTGATAGCGGCCGTTGACCTAGGATTCGTGCCTGTGATAATCGGTGTCTTCGAAAAAGGGACCAAACATGAAATCCATAAAAGGTTGGGTGACCCACGATTTTAACGATATGCGGCTTGAAGAGGTCCCCTATCCCCAACTGATGCCTGGATGGGCCATCGTCAAAACCAAAGTCGTTCAACCCTCTGTCACCGAAGTTCAGCTGTTCTACGGCGAGCGGTCGAACAGCTATGACAAGGTAAAAAAGAAACTGTCACAAGGGCCGCAGCAGCTTTTTGGTCATGAGTTCTGCGGCGAAATTGTCGAGGTCGATGAAAAAAATGAATTCGGATTGGGGGCGGGCGACCGGGTAGGCGCGACCCATACGCACATTGGAACGATCGGTCGCGATTTTCCCGGCTGCTTCTCGGAATATGCGGCGATACCGTTGGATGCATTGGCAAAAATGCCGGGCGGCGTCACGGACTGGGAAGTTGCAGCGATTCAGCCGCTCACCAGCTGTATCTTCGACGTGCGGTCACTTGGCGTAACGTTAGGCGATGTTGTCCTGATCCTCGGCCAAGGGGTGATGGGGCTCAACTGCACTCAGGTAGCGAAAGCAGCCGGCGCCGACACCGTCATCGGCGTCGATCGCCGGGACGATATTCTTACCCTCGCTCACGAACTCGGCGCCGATGTGACCATCAACGCGGCCAAGGAGAACGTCGTCGACCGCGTGATGGACCTCACACACGGCAAAGGGGTTCCGTTTGTGATTGAGGCGGCGAGCGGCAGTCCCAGGATGGGACTCTCGGGCGGTTCCACGGTGTCCGATGCGGTGGCTTGCGTCGCGGCCGGCGGAAAGATTTTGAGCATTCCACACTTTCATGAACCGGTCACCCTGGATTTTAACTACCTGCGGGCGAAAAAAATCACTTACATGTTTCCCCCTGAACTGGCCACGCCCAAGCAAATGGTCCTCGCCGCGCGTTTAATCGCACAGAAAAGAATCAAGATCGATCCGATGATCACACATAAGCTCGAAGGCATTGACAAGGTCCTGCAGTCCGTGGAGATCACGGCCAACAAAGCCAAATATGGCGCGTTGAATCCGGCGCAAGTGCGCTTTTGACCCGCACCCTTAGCCCTCTCCCTGCCAGGGAGAGGGAATGGGTGAGGGTGTTTTCTGCCGATTTTTGAATTGAGGAGGAAGGTATGGCAAGTCCGAACCTGGAAAGCGTAAAAATCATCGATGCCGACGGTCATGTTCGCGATCGCGACGCGGACATTCGGAAGTTTATGGCGGAACCGTACTGTCGACGCCAGGGATCGCTTCTGCCAAATGACGTGTGGGACTCCAGCATGTACGGCAAGCTCGGTATGGATATTACCGATGTGCCTACTCGCCTTCGAGATATGGACAAGGAGGGAATCGACATTTCGGTTCTCTTCCCTACCGGGGGATTCGCCGTAACGATGCTTCCGGAGAAAGACTACGCTGCCGCTTTTTGCCGCGGTTACAACGACTGGGTTGCCAACATTTGCGCCGAAAGCCCGCGCCTCAAAGCCGTCGGGCTGGTTCCGTTTCAAGATGTTGACGCCGCTGTAAAAGAAACCAACCGGGCAATTACAAAACTAGGGCTGGTTGGCATCACCGTTGGCTCGTTCGGGATGAAGGAACACCTGGGACAGCCAATGTACTGGCCGATATATGAAGAGTTGCAGACGCTGAACGCGCCGCTTCTGATTCACAACTCCCGCCAGGGGCCGGCCGGCGAGATTCGCTTCGACACTTTTTTGTTCCGCCACACCATCGGCCGGCCTTTCGAGACGTTATTGGATTGCGCGGCTCTGATGTACGGCGGTGTGCCGGAGAAATTTCCCAAGCTGCGCGTGGCATTTTTGGAATGCGGCTGTGGCTGGGTGCCCTACTGGATGGACCGCTTGGATGAGGAATGGGAGAAGCGGTCTTCCGAGGCGCCGCTGCTGAAGAAAAAACCGAGCGAGTATATGGTGGGTGGCAATTGGTTCTACGCCACGGAACCCGAAGAAAGCACCTTGCCTTACGTGATGGAACGCGTCGGCGAAGATGTGTTATTGTTCGCCTCCGATTACCCCCATTGGGATGGTAACTTCCCGTACATGACGGCCACCGTCAAAAAACGGCAGGATGTCAGCGAGCGACAAAAAGATAAGATCATGCGCGCTAACGCCATCAAGCTCTACGGTTGGAACCGCTAACCGGCTGCTGAAAAAGACTCATATGCTTCGTTGCGCTCAATCGCCTCGCGTCAACGTACCGGGTAAGTACGCCTCCGCTCGTCGATTTGTCGCGCGCCTCGCCTCTGAGATCTTTTTGAGCAGCCTGCAAACAGATCTATCACTAACCTGCTAGTTTCCCGTGAGATGATCCAGTTTCCCGAACAGGTCGTCCAATCGC
>DASTOD010000620.1:0-2233 GCA_035762645.1 Binatia bacterium
ACCACCATCTGCTCGGGCGGGCGGCTTTCGACGATCGTTGAGCGAAACGAAAACTTTCCCGAAATGGGCCCGACCGTAGCCCCGAGCGTGCCTTCAAACGTCTTATCATCGATCTGCCGGACCTCCTCGATTCCCGGCAAGCAGGCGGAAAATTTGTTTATGTCGATCAAAAACTCCCACGCCTCATCGGCAGGAACTTCGAGATCGATCTTGCCTTCAAAAATCATCGCGCCGAAGTTTCGTTGAAGAAATCACGCGCGATCTTATGTGACAAAACAAGCCGTGACAAGTCCCAGCAAACTTTATACAAAAGGGGAATAGACGAGAACTTAATGGATCAGGCCGTAAGAAGGAAGCCAGCGGCAGGACCCGATGGCTGAGACCTCCCCTCCACCGATAGAATCCCATCGGGCTCAGTGGAACACGCGGTGGGGGTTTTTGGCCGCCGCGATTGGCTCGGCGATTGGCCTGGGCAGCATCTGGCGATTCGCTTATGTCGTTTACGAAAATGGCGGCGGCGCGTACCTCGTTCCCTACTTCGTGGCTCTGGTGACAGCCGGCATTCCACTGATGATCTTGGAGTACGGCATTGGCCATAAAATGCGGGGCTCGGCCCCGTTGTGCTTTGCCAAGGCCAGCCCTGCCTGGGAGTGGCTCGGCTGGTGGATGGTGACGTTTGTGATGTTCGGCATCAACGCCTATTACACGGTTGTAATCGCCTGGTGTATTTCTTACCTCGTGTTTTCGTTTACCCTCGCCTGGGGCACCGACCCCAATGGGTTTTTCTTCCAACAATTTTTGGGAACTACTTCGGGTCCTCAGCGGATCGGCCCCGTACGGGCGCCGATACTTCTCGCCTTGGCGGTGGTCTGGGCGTTGAACTGGATGATTACCTTTTTCGGAGTCGAAAAGGGAATTGAAAAGGCGAACAAGATCTTCATGCCTTTGCTCGTGATTTTGATTCTCATTTTGGTCGGCTGGACGTTGACTCTGCCGGGAGCAACCGAGGAAGGCGTTATTCGCTATCTCAAACCTGATTTTTCGCGCCTCTGGGAAGCAAAAGTTTGGATTGACGCTTACTCACAAATTTTTTTCACCCTGAGTCTCGGATTCGGCATCATGATGACCTATGCCTCATATCTCCCCAGGAATGCCGACATTAATTTGGATGCCTGGCTTACCAACATTGTCGATACGCTCATCTCGCTACTGGCCGGTTTGGCGATATTCGGCACACTGGGATACATGTCGGCCCAAACCGGGAAGCCTTTCGAGCAAATCGTTACTCATGGCATCGGCCTTGCCTTCGTGGCCTACCCGCAGGCTATAAGCCTCCTGCCGAGCTTCCCGCACCTATTCGGCGTATTGTTTTTTTTGACACTGACAGTGGCCGGCATCGCCTCGTCCATCTCTATTTTGGAAGCCTTTAACGCCGCCGTCATGGATAAGTTTCACTACTCACGAAAACTCACGGTGACCGTCCTCTCCATGCTTGGTTTTTTGAGCGGCATTATATTCACGACCCGCGGCGGGCTCGCCTGGCTCGACATCGTGGACCATTTCCTCAGTCATTATGCCCTGTTCGTCGCGTGCATCTTGCAGTGCTTTCTGTTGGGGTGGATCTCAACCATCTCCGAGTTGCGTCAGCATGTTAACGGCGTCTCTAGCATCAAGGTGGGCCGTCTCTTTGAAATTTCAATAAAGTACTTGATCCCAGGCGTTCTTGCCGTCCTCTTGATAAACGACCTCATCGCCGATGTTCGACAACCCTACGGCGGCTATCCATGGATAATGATCTTGCTCGTCGGGCCAGGTTGGCTCGTTGGCACGCTGATCGTTGCTATGATTGCGGCGAGACGTCCCCGGCGAAAACCGTCTGAATGACTTTGCCACCCGTTACTTTGCGCCGTGAAGCGCTTCGTACACCTTTTCGGCTGTAATCGGCAGGCTCTTAATCCTCACGCCGCAGGCGTCTTCAACAGCGTTGGCGATCGCGGCCGCGACGGGAATGTTGGCGGTCTCGCCGATGGGCATGCTGTTATAAGGGCCCGCCCCCTGGGACTGCTCCGTTACCGAGCCCCTGAAGGGTGGAACGTCTCGGATTGTGGGAATTTTATATTCGCCAAAGTTCGTCGTCGCGACTTTGCCATCATTAATAATGACCTGCTCCATGAGCGCGTAACCAATGCCGGTCATCGCGGCGCCCTCGATCTGCCCCTGGTGCATCAGCGGA
>DASTOD010000621.1:0-7302 GCA_035762645.1 Binatia bacterium
TCACCCTCTGGACCTCGATGGTTCCCCGGCCAACGACCATCGATCGATCGCCTGCGTCAGCCGGCCATTCGCCGGCTGAACGCTGGAGCATCTCGACAAAACTTCCCTTGTCGATCTTCAGCGGCGGGCAGGAGATGACCACATGCTCGCGCGCTCGAGTCATGGCGACATAAAACACCCGTTTCTGCTCCTCTTCTTCTCGCAGTCGTCGTTTTTCGTCCAGGTAAATGGCCGCCAGGTTGAGACGGTCCGCGGCGCGGAGCCCGATCAAATTCGAAGACCAATCGTACTCGACGCCCGTTTGGGCTCGTCCGGTGCTGGTCGCTCCTCTGGCGTCCGGCAGGACGACCACGGGAAACTCAAGCCCTTTGGCTTTGTGAACGCTAAGGATCTTGACGGCATTGAGGCTTTCTTCCGCGAGCGCGCTTTCACCTTCCTCCTCAATCTCCAGCACGCGCCGCTCCAGTTGGGCGACCACATCCATTAAAGTCGCCGATCCGCCGCGGCCCATCGCCAAGGCCTGCTGGCGCATTTTTTCAATGTTGGCGACTGCCTGCTCGCCGCTGAAGGAACGCGCCGCGAGAATCCGGATAGGAATGGTTTCGAAGATCCGGTTCACGGCGTCGGCTACCGAAAGTGTGCGGGTTTCCCGATGAAGCCGGTCGAGCGCTTCGTACAGGGATCGTACCGGCTCGAGTTGAATCGTCGTGGCCCCGCTTTCCTTGCGCACCACCTGGTAGTCGAGCAAATGACTGCGCTTAAGATCGTAAAGCTCCAGGTCCGAAAGACCTCCCATCGGCGATCGCAGTAACCCGGCGAGCGCCGCCTGATCGTATGGGTTGTCGACGGCGCGCAGCAGATTGACCGCGTCGACAATCTCTTGAGTGGCATAGAAGTGTTTTTCCCCTTCGACGACGTAGGGAATGCCTCGTCGACGCAGCGGTTCGAGGTAAAGATGCACTTCGGTCAGTTTTCTAAAGAGGAAAGCGATATGTTTGGGCTCGGTAACGATCTGGAGGCCGTCGCGATCGCGAATTTGCGCCTTGCCAAGCACTTCCTCGTCGAGCCAGCGAGCCAGGTTCTCTGCTTCGAGCCGGCGTGCGGAATTGGCCGTCAGTTCTTCCTCGGACTCCATTCTGCAGAAAACGACTTTCCGGAACGAGTCTTCCAGAGGACTGGTTTCACCAGCTGCCGAGCTGGGTGGTTCGATGGGCACGTAACGAGGCTGCAGCCCCTCTCGCTCGCGAATGAGCGGGGCAAAAGTTCCATTGACGACGTTCAATATTCCCGAGTGGCTGCGGAAATTTGTCCTCAGCGGACATTCCATGCCTCCCTGAGCCAGAATAATCTGTCGCACTACATCGAGATAGCCTTGAATGTCAGCGCGGCGAAAGGCGTAAATCGACTGCTTTGGGTCTCCAACCACGAAGACTTTACCCGGTTGAAGCCGGACCGACTGCCATTCGGCCGAGCTCTTATCCGGTTTTTCCGCCAGGTAAAGGAGAATCTCATATTGAATCGGATCGGTATCTTGAAATTCGTCGATGAGGATCGCTTTGAAAAGATGCTTCAGCTCCTCGCGCAAGCCCGGGTAATCACGCAAGAGGTTGCGCGCGCGCACCAGGAGACCATCGAACGAGACATAGCCTTGCCGGGTAAAGCTCCGGCGAAACTCCTGGGCGAAAGGAATGAGCAGCTCCCAGAGCGATTGAGTCAATTCCGGGTCGACCGCGACAAGGCCGCGCGCGACGCGGCAGAGCCGCTGCAGCGTGTCATAATCTTTATCGGACCACTGGCCGGCCGGCCGCAGGGTTTTTTCCTGAAACCAGCCCCTTTCCTCCTGAAATTCGCTCTCGGGAATGTGTCCAAGCCTCGAGCCCTGCCGAAGCAGCGTCAGGGCGTGGCGCGCGAAGCCGTCGATTTGGTTGCGATCTTCCGGATACCGGTTGATCAGCTCTTCGGCCTCATGTCTGTGGTGCGCCAGCCAGTCGCGCAACACCGGTTCCACCGCTGCTTCGCTGGCTTCGGTCAGTCGCTCGAGCGGGATCATGTCGGAGCAAAGCGAAAAAGCGACTTCCCGCACTTTGTCCAGAAACATTTTCGCCAGCACCCGCTTCCACATTGCGTGCCGGCTCCCGCCTCGCCCCAGCTCGCGATCGAGCCAACTGGTCCACTCGTCGTTGAAATGTTTTTCGAAGGCCGTCCCGTCGTCTTCTTTGAACTGCGGATCCACGCCGGCCTCCAGAGGATAGAGTCGCAGCAGCAGGGCAGCAAAGCTGTGAATGGTGCCGATGTAACTCCGCTCAATTTGGCGCAGCGCTCCGTGCGCCCGCCGATCGATTTCATCTTTGCTGATATGATACCTCTGGCTCAAAGAACGAAGTTCGGCAACTATTTTGGCCCGCTCGGCGCCGTCCGGCGCTTCATCCAAACGAGCCGATAGATAACTTTGCAGCCGCTCCCGAAGCCGAAGCCGCATTTCATTGGCCGCTTTATGGGTGAACGTCAGAGCGACAATATGAGTGATTGCCAAGGGATCGGGCTCGCGCATGAGCAGATGCACCAATCGGTCGACCAGGAGCGTCGTCTTGCCGGTTCCGGCGCCCGCCGTAACGACGATATTGCGATCGAACGTGGTGGCAGCGAGCTCGCGTTCACTGGCATCGGGGAGCCGGATTTCTGGCGGAGTTGTGGCCATGTCGCTGTCAGGAAAGCTTCTTCTTAACCGCCTGAGCATGAGCTCGGCTCAATGGATCGCTGGATGTACGCCATCCCGTGGGAAGGTGGTTTTTCCGGCAGACGTGCGCCACATCGCAACGGCGGCAGGCATCCCCGGGTTGAATGAAGCAAAGGCCGTCGTGGATGCCCTTGACGAAAAGGGAAAGAGTCTCTCTTAGACTCGCTCCGCAGGATCCGTTCAAATCCTCTGCCGAAAAGATTTGGCGCTTAAAATTTCCGTGATCCCATCGGGGAGCTAAATAATAAAATGCCGCATCGATGTGCGCCGGCGCCGCCGCCCGCGCCCTGGCAAATTCGTGGGCGAGAAGGATATAAATCGGCGGCTGAAGTTTTTCCCCGCGGGCGGCCGCCAGTTGCAGATTAGTGTCGGTTACCGACGGTTTGCTTCTCATGGTGAATTTATAGTCGACCACCCGATAGCGGGCAGTCGCGTCATCAAAGTCGATTCGATCGAGCGTGCCGTAAAATGGCAACTCCGCCGCGGGGCCCCAATCCTTTGGTAGATCACCTTTGAGCTCGACTTCCAGAGCGACGGGATGGCGGCCCGACTGCTTCAGGTCCTGGAGGTCGCGATGCACCTGTTCTTTCAGCAGTAGGGTGATTTGTTCTTGCCAAAGCTCCCAGACGACCGGGTAGCCCACCGGTTGTTCGAATTCGTATTCGCGAAAAATTCTTTGCGCCGTCGTTTCGAGCAGCCCGTCCGGCGCCCAGGAGCGAATCGAGCCGCTGAAAAAACCGCCGTCGATGAGCTCCTGGAAAAACGATTTCAGGATCCGATGGATCAGCTTTCCCAGTTCCGATGAGTCGATGACCGATTGCTCCTCGGGGCGCTCCAGTGGCCGGAGAGCGAGCATATTGAGCGCGAAGAACTGAAAAGGACAGCGGCCATAGCGCTCTAAAGCAGTCGGAGATATGCCGCGTTGCGAGAGGGCGCGCCAGTACTCCGGCAGGTGACCGAGGACGCCATCGAACGGCGTGAGCTCACCATGGACATCTTCGAGCAAACCCAAGAGTTGACTGCCGCGCCGATACAACGCCTGGGTGCGGGGAAGAGGGTCCAGGAGCGATGCGGGATCTTCTCCCTCGAGACTAAGCCGGATCGCCAGCTCTTCGGGCAAGAGAAAATCGTCTAGCCGAAACGGCTCCACATCCTTTTTCTCGCGGATGCCGCGGGGGATGAACGTTTTCGCAATTTCAGTCCCGGCGGTCGACAGAGCCTGTTCGAGCTCGACCAGATACCAGGAAGGTTCCAAAGCCCTGCCGGTATCGTCCGAGCGTTGATAGAGGCAATAGAGTCGCTCGCGTGCCGCGCCGGCGAGCAGGGTGAAGAGCAGTTTCTCTTCGTCGAACGCGGCTAACTTTTCGATCACTTTATAGCCCAGCACCGTTTCCATCACGCGCCGGGTGCGATCGCGCAGGAAAGCGTCTTCCCGAATCGTGCGCGGAAACAGACCTTCATTCAACCCGAGCACAAAAACCGCGCGGAAACCAGATCCGCGAGCGGCCATGGCGTCCAGCACCGCGACGCCGTCGACGTTTCTATCCGAGAGGGGGACCGACTTGCGCTCCAGCCACCGTTGCCAGGTCTGAACGAACTCTGAGAGCGATACCCTGGCACCGAGGGCATCGAGCGTTGAAAGCGCGCGCAAGATATCGCCAACGGCGGTCTGGACGGCGTCGTGGGGCGGTTCGGCCGCAACCGCTTCAGCGCCCCCAGGAGCCCAATATTTTTGCAGCAACTTTTGCCACAACCCCGCGTATTCGCTCCACGAGGCGTGTGCCGGGAGCCCGCTCAGATCCTGATCGAGCTCCGTAAACAAGCGCCAGAGCATCGTCGCCTGTTCCGAAGCCACTGTGATTTTTCTATGCTCGCCGTTTTCCTCTTCGCCTGCGCTGAATTCAAAATCACGGTCGAGGTAGCGCTTCAAGCGCGTCCACTGGTCGGCGCCTTTGGTGATGCCGAGCCGGCGGGTCAAGATGTCCCAAACATCTGGCCGCGGCGTCAATTTCACCGGCGACAGCACGCCGAGATTGAAAAACGGCGATGAGACGAGGTTCACGAAGTGGCTGCGAAGATAATCTTTGGCCCAAAGCCCGATAAGCAGACTCAGCGCTTTTGCCGGCGGCGACTGGAGAAGCGGCTCCTCTGCCGAGGTGGAGATCGGGATGCGGTGGTCTCGAAAAATTTCCTTGATCCATTGGTTGTAAGGGTCAAAAGTGCGCGCCACGACTCCGATTTCAGAGAATGCCAGCCCCTCATCGCGGTTGAGACGGAGGATCTCCTTGGCCGCAGTCAGCGTTTCATCGCGCGGCCCGGAACAGCTGATGATCGCGCAGCTGTCAGGCGCCGCCGTCTGCGGCGCCTGAGAGGCCATATCGCCGGTGAAAAGCGCGAGCCCCCGAGTGCGCGGGAGAAGGTCAACTTCATCGCTTGCCAAGCCTTGGATGTGCCGTTCGTAGAACCGCTGCGCGAAGCTCCAGGCAGGGTGGCCTCTGAGGAGCGGAAAGAACAGCGTGCTGGGATAACCGCGCACGATTTCTTGAAATACATCCAGCTGGACCTGAGTCAGGTCATAAAATCCGTAGTAAAAGATCCGCTCAAATTTTTTCAGAAAGGGCGACGATCCGACACACACGCGCGCGCTGGAGACAAAGTCAGAGTAATCACACAAGCCCCATCGCTGACAGCTTGCCGTAAAGCTTTCGTAGAGATCAACTAACGGGCCCAGCTTGTTTTTGTCGCGATCGTCGCAGAGATCCTCATCCAAGGCGCTCCTCAAGTGGGCCGGCTGAACTCCCCCGTCCTTGAGATCGCGGAGCGTTTGCCACAGCGCACCGCAACCGCCGGCTTGATCGGCCAGCGCCAAAAAAGACCCGGGCCCCGCCGTTCTGATCCAGTGCGCCAAAGCTTCTTCGATGATGGAGTCCTCCGCCGGGAGGAGATCGGACGCCGGCTGGCTATCGTGCAACAGCCGGAGGTAGAGCTGGTGAAAGGTTAAGATAGAGACGTTCAGAAGATTCATCCGTCGTTTGGCGGCAAAACAGATCTTCAACCGCCGCCGCAAGTAATCGGACGGGACGAGAATCAGCAGCGGTGACAGAGGACGGTTTGACTTGATCGCGTGAACGGCATCGCCGAGGGCGTCCTCAAGATGCGGATGAAAGGGACCCAGGACCGTGTTCATGAAACCTTCAGAGCCGAGAGTAACACAACCTTCCAGGAGGTCCAAGATTTTTGCCGATCCGGTAGTGATTCATGTTGGTCTGCCTTGCAAGTATCGGAGAAAGATAGATTCTTCGCTTGGCTCAAATGACACTCGAGCCTCCGTCATCCTGACAAAGTGAAGGATCTGCAGTTAAAATGAGTCACTACCCAATCCTCGGATTGCCGTCAGCGGTATCCATGCTACAATCCGCCGCCAATTGAATCATTAGCAGATTGCGGAAAAATGCTATTTGCAGGCTGGGGCCGAATCGCATATGGCTAATAGCTTATGGCATATAGATCGGACCATACGCCATATGCCATAGGCTATAAGCCAGCTTTAAGTCTTTTTCAGTAGTCTGCCAGTGAATTTTATGGCGGGCGAAACAAAGATCGAGATTCGGGGTGTATACCACACCTACCAAAGCGATTTTTCATCCGTCCCCGCTTTAGCAAGCGTGAACCTCACAGTAGGTGCTGGTGAATTTGTCGCCCTCCTGGGACCGAGCGGCTGCGGTAAATCCTCTCTTCTGCGCATTGTGGCGGAGCTGTTGCGTCCAACGGCAGGCTCTGTGCAGATTTATTCTTCGCCCGTTAAAGGCAACGGTCGTCCGAAAACAGCGCTCGTCTTTCAGGAGTATGCGCTTTTCCCCTGGCGTACCGTCCTCGAAAATGTCGTCTTCTCTTTGGAGATGCGCGGCGTTCCCCGTGCCGAGCGCCTAGCTCGAGCCCGAGACGTGCTTGCCCGCGTCGGACTCCAAACCTTTGCCCAAGCCTACCCACATCAGCTCTCAGGCGGCATGCGTCAGCGGGTCGGGATCGCCCGCGCTTTGGCGGCTGAGCCCGAAGTGCTGCTGATGGATGAACCCTTTGGCGCATTGGATGCGCAGACCCGCACTGTTCTCCAAGAGGAACTGCTGCGTGTCTGGGAAAGCGAGCGTAAAACCGTTCTGTATGTTACCCACAGCATCGACGAAGCCGTTTACATGTCCGACAGAATCGTGCTCCTGACCGCCAGGCCTGGCCGAATCAAAGCGGAATATTTCGTCGACTTGCCGCGCCCGCGGAATATGGAAATGCGCGGCTGGAATTCGTATACGAAAATGTCGTTGGATATCTGGAGCGCGCTCCGGGAAGAAGTAGAGATGGCTGGCGTATAGCATATAGCTTATCGCATATGGCTTAGGCGCAGGCGCCATAAGCCATATGACACGAGCCGACTGAAACTCGGAAGCCGAGACCCGAAACCAGGACAATGCTACGAGGCTCTTTCAGCAGCCTGTTAAAGACTGACCAACGGATTGTGGAGTAATGCCATGATCTCGCGCGTAAGCGGCCTTCTATCACGAGAGGTGACT
>DASTOD010000622.1:0-2571 GCA_035762645.1 Binatia bacterium
GCAAACGCTCCTCGCAGGCCAAGTCGACAACCACTCTGTCGCGAAATAGCTTCGCATTCAAGTGCCTGACTCTCTCTTCGAGCACGGCATTGAGATCGTCTTCGGCGGCGGCTACGCTCTTTGGCGCGCAGTATTCAAGCAGTTCCCGCATACACCGTTGCAGCCGGTTGAAGGTGTCGACGACCTCGGGAGGGGCTGAAGCGCCCGACCGTAAGCCCATCAGTTCCAGCTCTATGCTGATGTTGTGGACGCAATTGGCGATGTCGTGAGCCAAGGACCGGATGCCCGGTACCGCGGGCTTGTCGGTTTCGTTTGGCTGGTGCGACCACGGGTGGGCGTCGAGATCGGAAATATCCGTGTAGACGCTTATCAAACCTTCCGCCTCTCCCTGCCAGTTACGGTAGCAACTCGAGCTTTCCCTGAGCCAAAGTTTCTGGCCGGGTCCGTCCGGGGAAAAGCCGTAATCGCATCGAACGGTCTCCTCCCCGCTTTGAAGCGCCTGCCACACGGACAAAAACTTCGGGCGGTCCAGCCGATCAATTTTTCTCGACCAGTTCGCGGCATACTCTCGAAAATCGTTTTTTGCCGACGAGACCCATTGATGCGCCTTTTGATTTGGAATGCAAAAATGGCGCTGAAAGCTCCAGAACATTGCGGGTTCGGGAACCAACTCAAGAAGGCTTCTGATAGGT
The DNA here is from genome assembly GCA_035762645.1 of Binatia bacterium. Taxonomy (GTDB): domain Bacteria; phylum Desulfobacterota; class Binatia; order UBA9968; family UBA9968; genus DASTOD01. The sequence continues at coordinate 693 of DASTOD010000622.1, forward strand.
CTGATAAAGCGCAGAGACTCGCCGGAAGCCGCGGGCCGCTCGCGATCTAACGAATTGTCCTTCTTAATTTCCAACGCCACGACTCTTCTGTACGAGGTTAAATGCGAAGACCGCCGCGTCGAAAGAGCGGCCTTTTCAAACCAACCTGTTTCGTAGGAACTCTACGCAAACCCAATACCACTCTTCTTTATAAAAGTTGAAATAGAATGTAAAGGGCAATTCACATTAATGCCCGGACCGGTTGTCCCGAACCTGACACAAACATGCGACGACGCGTCGCGTCATCGGGACATAAGGGTGCACAGACGGATTACAACCGGCGGAATCGATACATCACGACGGAACCATTTCCTCGCTGGAAAACTCATGCGAGGAAGGGAAGGCGCACGGAAAATTTTTCACCGGCCAAGCAGTACCGGTAGATCCTTCAGCCACTGTCGTGAAAAGCGCCCGCAGGCGCTGGGTGATTTTATGATTTATAACGGCTTTATAATTTTCTTTTCTGTAACGGTAGCTGCTGTGTCTGCTTCGCTGGATTTCCGGCAGAAGTTCTGTAGGCCGATTTTGACGAGTATGTTGGCGATCGTGACCGCCACCGGATCGAACTCGCGTGGCATTCGTAGTGTAGCGCCGACGACCAAGATAATGATTTGCATGGATGAGCGACTGATGTCACCCGAAAGACGGAGCATCTCCTCGTTGCAGATTGCTTTTTGCAGCTCACTCTTCGTTTCGCTGAGGAAGCGGATGCCATCCTCCTTCAACTCTTCATAAATCGTGCTGAAGCCCTTCGACCATTCAGGGAAACCCAGGCCGCTCGGTAATTCGTGAAACAAAAGCGTGGCCTCGGAGGCGCTTCGAACCGCTGAAAGATACGTAATGATGCCCGCGGTACGCGTCGGCAGACTGCGCGATAACAGCTGCCCGCCAAGAGTCGCATAGAGCTCATCGATTCCGACCCGTAGGAGTTTCATGGCTTCGTCGGTCAAGACCTCGATGTTGAGCTCTTTGGTCTCCATCGTGTGTCCTCGAAGCCTTTGTTAACCCCCTACCGCGCCTCGCAGAGTGCGGCAGAGCCCCAACCGGATTGGAATATCTCGCGCCAAGGCGCCAGAGGACGGATCAGCCTCGGGCTGAGGCCCAAAGGGCGGTTGACCCCCGCCTTAATCCTCCCCGCGTTCAGGCTGTGTCGCAATCGCGAAAACCCTCGAGTCATCGGTCTTTCTGTCATTTCGACCGCAGGGAGAAATCTTAGATCCCTCACATTCGTTCGGGATGACAACCATTGCGACACAGTCTCGTTGCGGGGGAGGGAAACAGGTGGGGGGCATTTTGCTCGGGATGACGATTTTGGTCGTCACTTAGCGTTCTTGGTGTCCCTTTCGCTCAGGACATGCTTGGCGCGATGATAAGATTTACTGCCTTAGGCCAATAGCCACGGAATGCGTGAAAATTTGCGCAACCTGCGAAAACTCTCAAGCATTAGTAGCAAGACGCGAGGTTCACAGGGAAAGAATATTCGGCTGAGGAAAATCCTTAAGCGCGTTTCGACAATCGACAATCACTGGGCTGTGGGCCGCGATCATGGAGTAATCAAAAGCCGAATGATCCGTCAAAATCACCACACAATCCACCGATCGCAGGACCTCGGGATCACAGTGAATGGAGGCATATGTGTGACCGTCAACTTTGATTTCCGGGATATAGGGATCCGTATAGGCGACTTGAGCCCCTTTGCGGTGCAGGCCCTCCAACACCTCGACAGCCGGTGATTCACGGACGTCATTGGTGTCCCGCTTGTATGCCACCCCAACAGCCAGGATTTTGGAACCCTTGACGCTTTTCTGGCTCTCGTTCAACGCGTCCAAAATTCGGCTAA
>DASTOD010000623.1:0-15225 GCA_035762645.1 Binatia bacterium
AAGGATTTCTTATGAACTCATTGAGTGCGATCTTAAAAATAAGCCCAAAGATCTGCTCGATCTAAACCCATACGGCAAAGTTCCCGTGCTCGTGGATGGCGAGGCTGTCGTTTACGAGTCCGCCATCATTAACGAGTACCTTGAGGAGAAATATCCCGATGTGCCCCTCATGCCCAAGGATCCCCTCAAACGTTCGCGGGTAAGAATCTGGGTCGACTATTGCAATACCCGGCTGCAGCGCGCGGGCGGCAACATGGCCCATGACTACGAGGTCGAAAAGTCGGCAGAGGAACTAAAGCAGTATCTTCAGGTTTTGAATCGGGAAATGCAGGGTCGGGAATACATCGCGGGCGATTACTCCCTCGCCGATATCACTTACATCCCGTTCTTCGTTAGAAAAGAGCGCTACAAGGCCACCATCGACAATGATCTGCCGCACCTAAAGGGATGGATGGATCGCCTTCTTGCCCGCCCGGTGGTCCGCTCCACTCCTTGACGAACATGAGAGAGGGGCTCACAGCCGGGCTAACACATAAACAGACGTATGTGACGACGCCGGAGATGCGGGCAAAGCAGCTCGCGACCGACGTTCTCTCAACCCCGGCGCTGATCGGACTCATGGAAGGGACCTGTGTTCAGTTGCTGGCGCCTTACCTGGACGAGAACGAACAAAGCGTCGGTTTTCACGTCGATGTCCGGCACGTCGCCCCGACGAGCATCGGTCGGAGCGTAGTGGTAACCGTGGAGCTACTAGCTCTCGAGGGGAAAAGACTCCACTTCGCCGTATCGGCTTTCAACGATCAGGGGATCAAAATCGGCGAGGGAACCCACCGGCGGGCGTTCATTGAAGTCGACCGGTTTGCCGGCGGATCATGACACGCCGTTTCGCCATCTCGCGCTGAGGAATCGCCGAATTATTTGACCAGTCCCGGGAGACGAGCTTTGATGATGGCCTCCGCCTCTTCGACCATCCTTTGGATGATTTCTGCGGCGGTTTTTATTGAATCGATCAGACCCGCATCCTGACCGAACAAAAGAGGAGCATTGTCGACATCGCCGGCCCGGCGCGCCGCCAAAGCCGCTGCGCCGGCCTCGCGAGCCTGGTGACGGAGAACCCACTCGCGTCCTGCCCATCGCTCGACGAATTTATTGCGCTGCGCGCGTGCCATTGCCCCCGGCCAAACCCGTCCGGATGCGATGTCCGGAATCTCCGTCAGCACCGTGTCGTGGCCATCGCTCTGTACGATCGCGTCTTTCATGTTCGCGTGAATCGGCGCCTCATGGCTGGCCATCATGCGCGTACCCAAGAGGACACCCTGCGCTCCCAACGCCAGAGCGGCGGCGAGTCCGCGCCCGTCGGCGATGCCGCCGGCAGCCAGCACCGGCAGCGGCGCCACCGCCTGAACCACCATCGGCACGAGCGGCATCGAAGCCATCCAACCAACGTGGCCACCCGCTTCGGTCCCTTGAGCTACGATGATATCCGCTCCGGCCTCGGCGGCTTTGACGGCCAGAGGCACTTCGCCCGCCATATACATCACTTTCGAGCCGGCATCGTGAGCGCGCTTGAAATACTCGCCGAGGTCCTGATCCAGCCGAGCCCAGGCAAACGCGATGACCGCCGGTTGCGCCCGCAGCGTTGTCTGGAAAACCTCGTCTGGCGTAAGAAACAATAGATGGTTGACGCCAAAGGGTTGTTCGGTTCGCTCTCGGATCCGCGCGATCTCTGTTTCGAGTTCCGTTGAGTTGAAGCTTGATGTTCCAAGCGTGCCCAGGCCGCCGGCATTCGAGACGGCTGAGACCAAAGGCGCCGAAGTCGCGGTTCCCATGCCGCCCAAAATAATTGGGTGGCGGATGCCGAGAGCGTCGCAGATACGGGTGTGAATCATTTGTCAGCGCTTCGCTTGTAGGTGAGCCAGGTGGCCGGGTTGCCAATGCGGAACCCCATTACGTCTACCTTACGCTCGGATCGTGATCAACGGCGCAAGGGCCCGACGCGGGGGCGAGCCTTTGCCCACTAGTTGCGCTCAGGCGATAATAATAGAATGAGTGACAGGTGAAAAGGAAGGAGTATCAAGAAAACCGGAGCAGCCTCACGTCATTCCTATCTCTTCAGGGCGTAGCGAAACCGTAAGTCTGACATTCTTTCTTCGGTGTTCGACGTGTTGTTAGCGCGTTCTGCCGAGATCAGCGAGACCAATGAGGCAAGGACGAGAAGGCTTGCTAAAAGTACCAATGCTATATCCTTCATAAACGCCTCCTGAGCTTCCGTTGATGTACACTGATGCAATTAGACGCTTTTCGAATACACTTTGTAACTGCACTTGGAACGCAGCTTGACAGCGCAAGCCCTGTGCCGCGCGAACCGGAGCAGAAAAGAAGGGAAAAAAAGCGCCGTTGCTGGCCGTGGCGCGACGTTTCTCCCTCGTCAAAGGCGCATAATTGTGCGGCGACTGGCATAACCGAACTATACGCCTTCACTTGGTACCAGAGCGCTCTTTGCGAGAGCGGCGATTGCCAGAAAAGACATCTCTTGTTCCAGAACTACCCGAGCGGCCAATAGGGCGGAGCGCCCCAAATTTGGCACAGCCTGCTTCTTTTGTGAATTGAAAAAACCTCGGCGGATTATCACGTCGTTGGGGTATATTGGGCTCCCCTACCGTCTTATTCGCGGGACTCCGACCTCTTACGGGAACGGTCGCGCCAGAGTTGGCACGGCTTTCGCTCGCTAGTTTGCTTAAGACCTAACTGAAAGAGGAGGAAAGACAGATGCCTAGGTTACTGAACCTGCTCCTTACCATACTTTTGATCGGCAACGTGGCGATTGCATGCTCGACGCACAGGACAGACTCGACAGATACCGTGCAATACACGCACGAATACCCGCGCGCAGCTGAACCCGTTACCGTCGAGCGGCGCAGCACGACGACCACCGAGACTTCTACAAGCGAAGATACCGGCGTTGTCAGCGGGACGGTTAACGTCATAGGCGAGGTTCTGGCGCTACCTTTCCGTGCCGTCGGTGGTCTCCTGCGCGCCCTGTTCTAAACTTTCAGCCGCGCAACCCACGGAACATCGCAGTTGCCCGGCGGCTCGGTTCCGCTCTAGTTGCCTGTTCACCCGGATGTGAAAGGTGAAGAGCGCCTCGGAGACCGGGACCAGTTTGATGAACCACAGCCCGGACGAGAACCATCGAGTGCTCTTTAACTACTTGCACCGGGTGGATTGAAGCCCGTGGTTCAGATCGTAACCCTGGCACCCGAAAATCAGGAGGTGACCTTGTCTCGAAACAGCGCTAGTTTCAACTTTGAAACATAACTTCGACTGTTGTCTTATTCCTGCGACAGAATTCCTTCTAGTTGAAAGATGATTTCCTTATCCGTTCGCCCCTTTACATCCGCGGGGCATACAATTTGCTCACCCGCTTCGTTGCAATGAACAGCTCGCTTGCGCGCCGGGATCAATTTAATCCTACCCATGTGTCCCCCGGACCCCATTCGACGCCGATGAAAGCCTGGCCGCGAAAGAAACAGAGGGCCTTTTTGTCAGTCGCCCTGTTGTTCTTTTTTGGCTGCGCCGGAGTCACTCCCATCAAAAATATCCCTACGATCGTGCTCGGTGATTCGTCGTTTTTCCCAACGATCGCGGCTCATACCGATGCTCCGATTGTGGGCGGAAATCAGGTGAAACTACTCTTCAATGGAGATGAAACGTTTCCGGCGATGCTAGCGGCTATCCGCGCTGCGCGCAAAACCATCAACTACGCTCAATACCTCTATCAAGACGGCGCGATTGCATACGAGTTGGCCGAAGCGTTTGCGGAGCGTTGCCGGGCCGGTCTCGAGGTCAATTTACTGATTGATTCACATGGGGGCAGCAAAATTCCCAAAGACATTCCTGATCTGCTGGTCAATGCCGGCTGCCGTTTTGAGTGGTTTCGCCGCATCAAGATATTTCAATTCGTTACCCCTTGGGAACTTCTGCGTTACAACTATCGCAATCACCGCCGTATTCTGGTGATCGACGGTGAAATCGGCTTCACGGGGGGTCACGGGGTCAGTGATGCCTGGGCGGGCGACGGCCGCACGGAGGATCATTGGCGTGACACGGACGTTAAGGTGGAGGGGCCGATCGTGCACCAATTGCAAGCGGCGTTCGTCGAGAGTTGGCGCGAGACGACGGGTAACGTCCTTGGCGGTGACCGATACTTTCCCGTGCTCAAGCCCGAGGGAAAAGTGTATGCGCAAGTCGTGAAAAGCTCGCCCTCCGGCGGCAGTTTCGAATCCTACATGTTGTTTCTCATGTCGATTGCGTCGGCGCGCAAGAGCATTCATATCTCCAACCCCTACTTCTTGCCTGATGAACGGATGCAGGAAGCGCTGCTTAACGCGGCCAAACGAGGCGTAAAAGTGGTTGCCCTGACGCCCGGTAAAATCGACCACAAACTCGTCTACTGGGCGAGCCGGAACGGTTTCGAGCCCTTGCTGCTTGGTGGCATCGAGATTTACGAGTACCAGGCGGGACTGATGCACGCCAAAACTATGGTCGTGGACGGTATTTGGGCGACCGTCGGAAGCACGAATCTCGACAATCGCTCCTTTGCTTTAAACGAAGAGATCAACCTGGTTGTCTATGACCCTACGATTGCCGGGCAACTGGAAAAAGCTTTCACGGAAGATCTCAAGCATTCGACGAAACTAACCTTCGAGGATTGGAAGGCACGGCCGCTGCGCGAGAAAATCCTGGAGCTGTTCACAATTCCCCTCAAAGAACAGCTATAATCAACCCGTTCAAAAAAGGCCTGCAGGGCTGATAAGAGACCACTGACTACACGACGACGGACGACGTGGTCTGTCGTCTGTAGTCCGTCGTCATTTTTATCGCACAAGCACCGAGCCGGAGAGAGCACCGTTTCACTGAGAATAGTCCCGGCCAGTGCTAATCGGCTTTCTTTCGAAGGATTTCGGCTCGTGAGATCATCCATCGCCCCTGTTGTTTTTTTTGGCGCAAAATGAAAGGCCCTTCAGGTGCGGTTTTAAACCCCAGAATTTTCATCCCATTCAGCCGGTATCTGCCCTTTACCACTGCGGTGTTATCGTTTAGGAGGGAGACGTCTTCCACTGTGTTCTGCAGCGTGGTCTCCTTGAGTCTCCCCTGCCGTTCGTCAATGATCTTTTTCCTGATTTGGGGGCGCGACCGGATCACAGAACCGGTCGGGGTGATCAATACCGCGTCGGGAAGGAAAAGTTTGGCAATGGTCTCCGCGTCGTTTTTATTCCAGGCCGAAACCAGCGTTTCAACAAGTTTCGCGGATACGTCTCGCTCATCCGAGTTGCCCCGTTCAGCCTGCGGCGCGGCAGCGGCCCCAAGAGGGATGGCAAAGCAGAAATAGGCCGCAAGCGCCAGGGCGGCTGCCCGATACCCGGTTCGACGGGCAAACCGCCATGTGCTCACCCAGTAAGTCATATACGAATGTTTCACAGCGTTACTCCCGAGCGCACGAACTCTTGATGCAAAAGTACGTAAGCAAATTAAAAACCATCCCCAGACCGCCTCTTTTTTGGGTTATTGTCCCAAGGTCAGGACCAGCGGGTAGAATGATCTTTCAGTACATAACCAAATCCGGGAGCGGGCAAGTTTAGAGTTCGGTGAGCGGGGGGCCGCCTGATAAAATAATTTCGCACAGCTATCTTTATGCTCGCCATCTGATATACTCAGCCCTACTCACGAATCAGAACCTAACGTCCAAATAAAACACACTCGGTCTCGTTTGACCGAATACGAAGAGGCGGTCCTTAGGGTAACCGCCTCTTTGCGTTTATGAAATGACGCAAAACGGCATGTAGCGACTGCCAGGAAGGGGATGTTGGTCATGGAACAAGACCCAACCAATTCAACGATCAACCGTATTGCGTTCATCGGCAACTACTTGCCGCGCCAGTGCGGCATCGCCACGTTCACCACCGATTTGTGTGAGGCCATCGCTGCCGAATACGGTGGAACAACGTGTATTGCCTTGCCTGTCAACGACATCGAGGACGGTTACGCCTATCCGACCCGAGTTCGATTTGAACTGATGGAAAAGGATATCAACTCTTATCTGCGGGCCGCCGACTTCTTGCACACCAACAACGTGGATCTCGTCTGCTTGCAGCACGAATACGGCATCTTCGGTGGACGCGCGGGTAGTCATATTTTGGCTCTCTTGCGTGAATTACGCATGCCCATCGTCACGACCTTGCACACCATTTTGCAGAACCCCGACCCCGATCAACGACGAGCATTGGAAGAAGTCGCGGCGGAGTCGGATCGGTTGGTCGTCATGAGTGAGCGTGGCGCGGAATTTTTGCAAGAGATCTACCATGTGCTGCCGGAGAAGATTGATCTGATCCCGCACGGCATCCCCGATGTGCCATTTGTAGACCCGAGTTTCCACAAAGACCTGTTTGGAGTCGAGGGCAAAATCGTCTTACTCAGCTTTGGATTGCTCTCAGCCAACAAAGGAATCGAAAATGTCATCGCCGCTCTGCCGGCTATTTTGACGCGATATCCGAACGTGGTGTACATCATCCTCGGCGCGACCCATCCCCACGTCATGCGGCACGACGGCGAAACCTATCGGCTGTCTCTGCAATGGCTGGCCCAGGAGAAAGGCGTGGAAGGTCAGGTGATCTTCTACAACCGATTTGTGAGTTTGGAGGAACTCGTTAAGTTCATCGGCGCGGCCGATATTTACATCACACCCTATCTCAATCCGGCGCAGATCGTCTCCGGCACACTGGCTTACACATTGGGCGCGGGCAAGGCAGTGATTTCGACACCGTATTGGTACGCTGAAGAAATGCTCGCCGATGAACGAGGAGCCCTGGTGCCGTTCCGCGATCCGGCGGCGTTGGCCGAGCAAGTGATCAACCTGCTGGACAACGAGGCGAAGCGCCACGCGATGCGTAAACGTGCCTATCTTTATGGGCGGACGATGATCTGGCCGCAGGTAGCGCGACGCTACATGAAGAGTTTTGAACGCGCGCGAGCAGAACGTCGGCATTTCACCCCGCCCGGCTTCACGGTCAAAGCACTCGACAAATATGCGGGCGACCTGCCCCCTCTCAAACTCGATCATTTACGCCACATGGCGGACGACACCGGCATTTTGCAACACGCCATTTTCACGGTGCCCAACTATCACGAGGGCTATTGCACTGACGACAACGCCCGCGCTCTGATGGTGAGCACGCTCCTGGAGGAACTCGGCAACGGAGAGGCGTTGGAACTGGCCTCCCGTTATCTCGCCTTCGTCTGGTATGCGTTCAACGCCGAGACCGGACGCTTTCGCAACTTTATGGATTACCAGCGCCACTGGCTGGAAGATCGTGGTTCAGACGACAGCTACGGCCGCGCGTTGTGGGCGTTGGGCACCGTGTTGGGCCGCTCTAACACACCGGCTCTCCACAGTATGGCCGGCTGGTTGTTCGAGCAGGCCTTGCCCGCCATTCTCGACACGACCAGCCCGCGGGCCTGGGCCTTCTCACTCATCGGCATCCACACGTATCTACAGCGGTTTGCCGGGGACCGCATGGCAAGCCAGGTCCGGGAGGAATTGGCCGGGCGGCTGCTGGCGTTGTATCAAAACCACCGCTCGGACCAGTGGCGATGGTACGAAGGGATCCTGACCTACTGCAACCCCGCGCTGCCTCATGCCTTGCTCATGTGCGGCCAATCGATGCCGAATAAAGCAATGACCGACGCCGGGCTGGAGTCGCTCAGTTGGCTAGCCGACTTGCAGCGCGCCGAAGAGGCCGGGGGTCATTTTGTCCCCATCGGATCCAACGGTTTTTATCAGCAGGGGGGTAAGCGGGCCCGGTTCGATCAACAGCCGGTGGAGGCTCAAGCCATGGTGTCCGCCTGCCTCGAAGCTCACCGGATCACCGGAGACAAGCGCTGGCGTAAGGAAGCCCGACGGGCCTTTGAGTGGTTCCTTGGGCGCAATGATCTGAACCTTCCCATTTATGACCCGATGACAGGCGGTTGTCGAGACGGTCTGCATCCCGACCGCGCGAACGAGAATCAAGGCGCGGAGTCTACGCTAGCCTTTCTGCAAGCTTTGCTGGAGCTACGGTTGGCTGACAATACTCTGCAATCTATGGAGGCGCAATCCAAGTGAGCAACCGACACCCCGAACTTTTTCGCCGCCATGAGTTGAATCCAATCCTGACCGCGGCGGATTGGCCTTATCCAGCAAATAGCGTCTTTAACCCGGGGGCCACATTACTGCCCGATGGAACTAGTTTGCTACTGTGCCGCGTGGAAGACCGACGAGGCCATTCCCACCTTTGTGTTGCCCGCTCCGCCAACGGGATGGACAAGTGGAAGATAGATTCCCGGCCCACGCTGCTTGCCGATCCCGAACACTTTCCGGAAGAAGTGTGGGGCATTGAAGACCCGCGCATCACTTATCTTCCTGAAGTTGGCAAGTATGCCGTCGTCTACACCGCCTACTCCCGTGTCGGACCCGGGGTGGCTCTGGCGCTCACCGAAGACTTCAACGAGTTCGAACGCTACGGTATGATCATGCCGCCGGAAGACAAAGATGCTGCCCTGTTTCCTCGTCGTATCGGCGGTCAATGGGCTTTGATCCATCGCCCGGTCAGCGCTCCCGGCGCGCACATGTGGATGTCCTACTCGCCCGACCTGCGCCACTGGGGCAGCCACAAACTGATGCTCGAAGCCCGGCGCGGCGGTTGGTGGGACGCGAATAAAATCGGCCTTTCACCCCCGCCCATCGAGACGCCGCAGGGCTGGTTGGTGATTTACCATGGGGTGCGGCAGACCGCTTCCGGCGGTCTTTACCGACTGGGGCTGGCGCTGTTTGATCTACATTCGCCGGAGCGTTGCCTGAAACGCAACGAAGAGTGGGTCTTCGGCCCGGAAGAACCCTACGAGCGGCGCGGCGACGTGGATAACGTCGTCTTTCCTTGCGGCACCACTCTTCTCCCGGATGGCGACACCCTCCGACTATACTATGGCGCCGCGGATACCAGCATTGCCGTTGCCACGGGCAGTATTCGCGCAATTCTCAAACAGCTTGAAGAGGACGAACAAAGAACTCACTAAAAACTATGAGAATCGGCTATCCCGACTATTCGAAAGGCGGTCAGGCGCGACAAAGAAAGGAAACTCACTGATTACCTCGCTCAGATCGCCTAGAGCGGCTGCGCCGGGCCAACGATTTATGAAAACCGATAAAGCAAAAAATCTTTTCCGTCCAATACGGTCAATAGAAAAACAATCTCCTCCGTCACTTTGGGCGCTGCTAGGATTCATCAAGCGCTTGAAGCAAGTCCGGCTTTATGGCTGCACGCGTAATGAAGAGATTCAGGGACCACGCAAGGTGCGAAGTTTAGTTGGAAGGACCACCCGATGAAAAGCAGCATTTCATACCAAAACTGTCTCATTCGGGGCGAGTCATTTCAGCGAGAGAAAAATGGCAACTGGGTTCCCAAATATATCTTGAGGCGTCACGACACCAAGAATAAGGGGAACGATTTTTTGTCCCATCAAGCTCAACTCAATAAGATTTTCCCGACCGAAAATGCCGCCGACGATTTTGCCCTGCAAGAAGCAATGAAGTGGATTGACAAGAACGCGAAGCCGAAGAGCTAATCAGTCCTTGCAAATGCCTCTATCGACTAACAGCAAGACTTCTTATGGAAGGAGCACAGGATAACCGATGTGATTCCATCTCGGTAAACAGAGATCGCATCATTTGATAATAAGCGAAAAAACTTTGTTCTCTCTTTTGGCCCTTTTGGCGGCCCTTTTTTCCATCAAGGTCTTGAGTGGTTTCTTTTTGTTCTGTTTCTTACTGTCTCTGCCTTTACTCATGTTGGCCGCTCCTTTTACCTGGGTTTTACAGGCTGCCCTATCGATCTTTGCCGCCTCAAGCAGCTACACCGCCTCATTAACGACCCGCAGTTTTTAGACTTCCTCCGCTTTTGCGGACAAAACCCGTTATCTTCTTCGTCCCTGAGGGCGTCTAAAGAAGGACGACTTGACCTCGTCCTTTGCACCACCGGCCTGTTTCAACATCTTCGCAACTCTTTTCCCCATGACATCCACGACATAGTTGGACAGCAAATGGTCGCGCGTACTCTTGATCTTTTGCCGGATCGCGTTCTTGCGCACGGCATTTTGTCCGGCCAGTCGTAAGTCTTCAGTGAGGAGGGAAACGATTCCTTCCCGCCCGCGTGATGACAGGCGAAGAGCGAACCTTCCTTCTTGAGTCTGGTCCACTAAGCTGTACTCTAGCTTTTTGTCTATGCTGCGGATAATACCCTTTAATAGCTCTGCGGTCTGTCTAACCACTTCCCGTTCAGTCATGGAAACCTCCCTTTACGGCCAATAAAAAGACCCAAGGTTACCGGAACGTCCCTGGGGCCTGAAAATGTGGAGCAAGAATAACTCTATTCTGGCGCCTGGCAGAAGCTAACGCAAGAAACGCGGAAGTAAAAAACCCTACTCCCCGGCGAATCGAGCACCAAGCCGACTCGTTTTTGTGCAAGATCGCCCTCAAGTGATTAGCTCCTTAACGAGAAGACTGCCAGCGATTACGTCGGGCGACTGAAGTAGGAGCTTCACTTTATGTGTTAACAGACATGGTGTCAACGATCAGCGCGATTTTATGGCAATAAATTCTTTTTCAGGATTGTTCAATATTAGACTGCAATTGCGGGCGAGTGAGCGCAGCCTGAGAAGCAAAGATTCTGTGGGTTAACCGGAGCGTAAGCTTACCTGGAACAACGAAGGCAATATGGCGTTTTCACTACGTTAGAGTCTCTTATGGTTGACACCGTGAGTTGCCTCCGATAGCGTTAACGCCTGTAAATTTGAAATAATCAGTTAGATTTAATCATCCCTTCGTTGCGTTTGATGAGCCCGGCCTGGATAGATCCAGCCGGGTTTTTTTTTGGTTTATGCAAAGAAACAAAAAATTTGCAATCGGCGGAACGCTGAGCCGGTAAAAGAATGCGTAACACTACTCGATTCTTTCTGACAACTGTTTCTCTGGCCCAGGCGCAGCGGGCAGCGAAGGTCCCCCACATCGGATTGACGATATCGCCGAACGTGTTGGCGCGGGCGGATAGGGTGATCAGATGAAAGCAGGCTTAAGGCAAGAGGCAACAGGCAATAGTAAAAAAGCCAAAGTCTTTGGCTTCGCTCTTTGCGCTATGCTCTTTGCGCTTTGCTTACCGGCCGTGGCACAGCAGCCAGCGAAAGTCCCCCGGATAGGATTCCTAAACGCTGCCTCCCCTTCCGCTATCCTAGCCCGCTATGAGGCATTCCGGCAGGGTCTGCGCGAGCTTGGGTACGTGGAGGGAAAAAACGTTGTGATTGAGTATCGATATGCGGAGGGAAAACTGGATCGCCTGCGGGAGCTTGCGGCCGAACTCGTGCGTCTCAAGGTAGACGTCATCGTCACGGCCGGTCCATCAGCGACCCGTTCGGCTAAGGAAGCAACTGTTATGAGTCCGATCGTCATGGCCTTTGATTATGATCCTGTTGGCTCGGGCGCCATCGCCAGCCTTGCGCGCCCAGGCGGGAACATTACAGGATTGTCAGCCCTTTATCCGGAGATGAGCGGAAAACGACTGGAGCTGCTGAAGGAGATCGTTCCTAAGCTCTCGCGCGTGGCCGTCCTCGGGACTTCGACCCAACCAGGCAACTCACAAGCGTTAAGAGAGATGGAACTGACCGCAGTGGAACTCGGGGTGCAGCTTCAATACCTAGAGGTACGCGCTCCCGAGGATATTGAGACTGCATTTCGAGTCGCAACCAAAGGGCGTGCTGACGCAGTCTTAGTGTTGACGAGTCCCGTACTCGTTTCCCAGCGAACACAGCTTGCCGACCTCGCGGTAAAGAGCGGCGTCCCCGCTACGTATCAAGCCAGTGAGTATGTGGAGGCCGGAGGACTTATGAGCTACGGTGTGAACATTGCGGACTTGCACCGGCGCGCCGCTACGTATGTGGACAAGATTTTGAAAGGCGCCAAGCCCGCCGATCTCCCCGTGGAGCAGCCGAAGAAGTTCGAGTTCATCATCAATCTCAAAGCCGCCAAGCAAATTAATCTGACGATACCGCCGAACGTGCTGTACCGGGCGGATACGGTGATCAAATGAAAACTCGGGGACAGCTTTTGCATAAGTATGGCGTCCTTTTCCTAACACTGGTCAGCGGGGCAACATCGCTGGCCTTTCTTTGCCCGACACATGCTGCCTGGGCTCAGACGGCGAAAGTTTTCAAGATCGGAATCTTGACGGACGCCATGGTGCCCTGGCACACCAGCACCAACGGGTTTCGCGACGGCCTAAAGGAGTTTGGCTATGTAGAGGGGAAAAATGTCATATTCGAGGCGCGCGCCACCGAGGGAGATATTACGCATCTGCCCAAACTGGCGGCGGAGCTGCTGGAACAAAAGCCGGATCTTCTGTTTTGCGTTGCGGATGCCTGCTCGAGGGAAATCAGGCGAATCCCCATGGTGTTTACCCAGGTAAGCGATCCCGTGCGGCTCGGTCTAGTGGAGAGCATCGCTCGACCGGGTGGAAACATCACGGGGATCGCGAACCTGCGCGCCGACCTGTCCGCCAAGTGCCTGGAGTTGTTTAAGGAAACCGTACCGTCCCTGCGAAGGGTACTACTAACCTATGACCCCCGGAAGACGGAGGAACGTGAGGCACTGGCAACCGCAAAGAGCGAAGCCAGCCGCCTTAAGCTCATCCTCATCGAAAACTCCATTACGAACCCGTTGGAGATGGAGCCTGCGCTGGCCAACCTTAGGGAGGGCGGCCAGGACGGGATACTCATCGTCCAGTCCGGGCCTAATCTCAACATCCCTGGGCGAAGCCTCCAGGTAGCCACCTCGAGCAAGATCCCGACCATGTACCAAGCGTCCTTCTGGTCGCAAGTCGGTGGACTGGCTTCCTACGGTCCTGACCAATATTCTCAGGGGCGCCAGGCGGCGCGCTTGGCCCACAAGATCCTGACGGGGACACATCCTCGGGAGCTGCCTGTGGAACTCCCTCACAGGATCGAGTTCGTCATCAACCTAAAGACTGCGAAGGGGCTCGGGCTCCAGGTGCCGGCGTCCGTGTTGTTTCGCGCCGATCGTGTCATTAAATAGCAGCGGCCCAGCCGCAGAAAGAGGAGAATTATGATGGCAAGTGTAATGTCGCTCGTTATCGGGCTTTTGATGATGGGAGGATTTGGCGTCTCCCTGGCAGCAGATCTGAAAGACAAGGTCAAGGTGGAGACCTTGAACGTGGGTCTGCATCCGGGGATGGATCCGGGGCTTTATATCTGCGCCAAGAACCATCTCCACATCAAGGGGACCGTA
The DNA here is from genome assembly GCA_035762645.1 of Binatia bacterium. Lineage (GTDB taxonomy): Bacteria > Desulfobacterota > Binatia > UBA9968 > UBA9968 > DASTOD01. The sequence goes on from DASTOD010000623.1 coordinate 13,388, forward strand.
CACAATTTGGCTGACGTCACCGTTGGAAAGATCAAGGTTTTTGGAAAAGCCTTTGCAGCCGACGGCAAGCTTCTCGGCACAGCTACGTTTTCCACGAAGGAGGCGTCGCTCGCGCCCGGCGAGAAGGCAGAGGTCAACCTGGAGTTCCTTACCGTCACCGGACCCTTGATCGAGAAGGTAAAGAGACACGAGCTAGCAGTCCTCGAGGCCCCGGCCAGGAAATAAGCAAAACCCTGGACAGGGCAGAGTCGACACTGTCCGGGCGAATATAAGGCGAGGAGGCACTCGCCTGCATTGCCATTGGCGAATAAGGCGACCTCAGGCAAGCGGGTGACCTGCGAAGGCCTAGTTCGCTCTGAGATCGGGTAATCAGATGACAGAGGGGTCAAGGTCGGAGGTCTATCGTTGCAATGTTGATCTTTGGTTCGAGAGGAAATCATGAATAAGAAGATATTCTTCGCAGCAATGGTCATCTTAACCTTTGCTTCTGTTCATATAGTTAAAGCGCAGCCAACTGGGAAGACTGCCAGGATCGGTATTCTCGCGGACAGCCGCTCGCCACAGGTCGAGGCGCTTCGTCAGAGCTTGCGCGATCTTGGCTACATCGAAGGTCAAAACCTTCTGATCGAGTACCGATATGCCGAGGGAAAGCGCGATCGTGTTCCCGAACTCGTCGCTGAACTGCTTGCCCTCAAAATCGATCTGATGGTTACAAGCGGGCCCGTGACTCCTATCGTCGCCAGGACCGTCAAAGATATCCCGCTTGTTTTCGGGATGAGCGGTGATCCGGTTGAAGCCGGACTCGTTGCAAGTCTGGCGCGCCCTGGCGGGAACACGACCGGTATCACCTTTTTCGCATCTGTTCTTGCCGGCAAACGGGTCGAGTTGCTTAAAGAGGCCGTGCCTGGGACCGCCCGCATCGGCGTACTGGCAAACCCAAATCACGACGGCGAATCCGTCGAATTCAGAGAGACCGAAATCGTGGCTAAGGCTATGAATGTTACCGTTCAACGGCACACGGTGCAGGTTGCCGATGACTTCGCCGGCGCCTTCACCGCAATCGCCAAACAACGCGCCACCGCTCTTATTACGTTTCCTGATGCGTTGATGATGGCTCATCGGAAGGAAATCGCGGAATTTGCCGGGAAGCTGCGGTTAGCCAGTGTTGGAGGATGGAGTGGATTTGCTGACGCCGGCGGATTGATGACCTACGGTCCAAATCTTTTCAACTCTTTCAAGCGTGTCGCTTTCTACGTTGACAAAATTCTCAAGGGCGCCAAGCCGGCTGATCTCCCAGTGGAGCAGCCGACGACGTTCGAGCTGGTGATCAATTTGAAGACGGCGAAGCAGATCGGCCTGACGATTCCGCAGTCGCTACTGTACCGGGCGGACAGAGTGATCAAATGAGAGTATGCAGTCGTCAGTTGTCAGTAGTCAGCATTACCCTTTGCGCTATGCTCCTTGCGCCTTGCTATTCTGCGTCGGCGCAGCAGCGGGCAAAGCCAGCCAAGATTGGTTGGCTCGGAGCCCGCTCTTTTTCTGATCCCGATAGCAGGCAGGGAAGCGGAGCTGAGTTATTCGTAACCGAGTTAAACAAGCTCGGCTATATCGACGGCAAGAACGTCACCATTGAGTATCGCTATGCCGATGATCAGTTTGGCCGGCTCCCCGGCCTGGCTGATGAGCTGGTCCGCCTCAAAGTTGATTTGCTTATGGCGGCTGCGAATCTAGAAGCGGTAGCCGCCAAGAACGCTACCAAAACAATTCCCATCATATTTTTTAACTCGCCCGATCCAGTCGGCTCTGGCCTGGTTGACAGCCTTGCGCGGCCTGGCGGA
>DASTOD010000624.1:0-37653 GCA_035762645.1 Binatia bacterium
AATCCGTCGACGAGGCTGAAAAAGAGGAAGTGAAGCGTGGCGGAGAGAAGTAAGATTGCCTTTGTTTTTCCCGGACAAGGGTCGCAATATGTCGGTATGGGGAAGGAGCTTCACGACCAGCACCGGGTTGCCAAAGAAGTGTTTTTCGAGGCGGACGAGGTTCTCGGGTTTCCTCTTACACGACTCTGTTTCGCCGGCCCAGAGGCGGATCTGAAACTCACTGCCAATACGCAGCCGGCGATTCTAACCGTATCGATCGCGGCGCTGCGCGTGCTGCAATCGGAAACTTCCTTGCAGGCCGATTTTGCCGCCGGCCATAGCCTGGGCGAGTACAGCGCTCTGGTTTGCGCCGAAGCGCTCGCTTTTGCCGACGCGGTGAAGGTTGTGCGCGAACGAGGACGACTCATGCAGGAAGCCGTACCCGCTGGAGCGGGGGCAATGGCGGCTATTCTGGGACTGGAGATGGATGCGGTCCGCTCTCTCTGCGAAGCGGCAAGCCAGGACCAGGTGGTGGCGCCCGCGAACTACAACGGCGCAGGCCAGATCGTTATCGCCGGGGCCAAAGCCGCGGTCGCTCGCGCCATGGCTTTGGCCACGGAACACGGTGCTAAAAGGGTAGTGGATTTGCCCGTCAGCGCTCCGTTTCATTGCCCCATGATGCAGCCGGCGGCCGACGGAATGAAACGCATCTTGGACGGTATCAGCCTCAAACCTCTTTCAATCGGTGTAATCACCAACGTCGAGGCCGAAGTCAACCGGGACCGCGATCGTGTCAGGCCGCTTTTGATCGAGCAGGCGGTAAAACCTGTGCGCTGGGACGAGTCCGTGCGGAAGCTTCACCAGCTCGGCTGCGAGCGCGTCTTGGAGATCGGACCCGGAAAGGTTCTCACGGCGATGATCAAGCGGATCAATGCGGACTTGGAGGTGGATCATTTCGAATCCGCGCTCGACCTGGCGAGATTAAAGGCAAAGTGGCCCCGATAAGCTTCAACGGACAGATCGCTCTGGTGACCGGAGCGAGCCGGGGCATCGGCAGGGCCGTTGCGGTCCAGCTCGGCCGCCGTGGGGCTTATGTGGTCATCAACTACCGTGGCAATCAACCGGCCGCCGAAGCGACACTCGATTCTTTATCGGCCGCGGGCGGGCGCGGCGAGCTCAGCCAGTTTGATATTGCGCACGAAAATCAGGTAGAAGAGGCACTGAAAAAAATCATTGACCGGCATAATAAAATTGATATTCTGGTCAACAATGCCGGCGTGACCTCTGACAGCTTGTTGATGCGGATGAGGGCGCAAGATTGGGATCGGGTCGTCGGCACCAATCTCAAAGGCACCGCTCTTTGCACTAAAGCCGTTTCTCGAACGATGATCCGCCAACGGTACGGCAGGATCATCAATCTGTCATCGGTCGTGGGACAGATGGGCAACGTGGGGCAATCGTTGTACGCCCTTAGCAAGGCCGGCATTATTGGATTCACCAAGGCGATGGCCCGCGAACTAGCGTCGCGGGGAATTACCGTGAACGCCGTCGCTCCCGGTTTGATTGAGACCGAAATGACGGCGCAGCTGCCAGATAAGCTGAAAGAGGACTTTCTGCGTTCGATACCTCTCGGCCGTTTTGGAACTTGCGATGAGGTGGCCGAGTTGGTGGTGTTTCTGGCCGGAGCCGGGGCGGCTTATATCACTGGGCAAGTGGTCAATGTGAACGGCGGACTTTACATGTGAGGAAACTGTCAAGCAGGAGGTGAAGCAATGGCGTCATCGGTTCAAGCCAGGGTTAAGGAGATCGTGTGTGAGCAACTGGGGGTGAGTGAGGAGGAAGTGACCCCGGAAGCCTCCTTTATAGAAGATTTGGGGGCCGATTCCCTCGATATCGTGGAGTTGGTCATGGCTTTGGAGGAAGAATACGAAATGGAGATATCCGACGAGGATGCGGAAAAAATCAAGACCGTCCAGGATGTCATCGCCTACATAGAAAGCCACCGCTAATTTCCGCGTTGGAGCGCGGTCTACATTTTAGACCTGGCGATCCACAAAACCATCACGCAACCGACACAGAGATCGCAGGGCAGCGAGGCGGATCCTGTCGCTGCGATTTCCATCTCCGCCATTGGAACCAGTATTAAGTCGAAGGAAGCACTGAGATGTCGTTTCTCGAAGCAGCAGATCCGGCAGTTTATACGGCTATTCAGAAGGAAACCGGGAGACTCGAGCGCAATCTAGAGCTGATCGCCTCGGAAAACGTGGTCAGTGAGGCCGTCTTGGAAGCTCAAGGTTGTGTGATGACGAACAAATACGCCGAGGGTTACCCAGGCAAGAGATATTACGGCGGCTGTGAGTTCGTCGATGAGGTCGAGTTGTTGGCCATCGCGCGCGCGAAGGAGTTGTTCGGCGCGGATCATGCAAACGTTCAGCCTCATTCGGGCACGCAGGCCAACATGACGGTGTACCTATCGGTCCTGAAGCCGGGCGACAGTTATCTCGGAATGAACCTCGCTCACGGCGGCCATTTGTCGATGGGAAGCCCGGTCAACTTTTCGGGAATGCTGTATCGCGTGATACCGTACGGCGTATCGGAGAAAACGGAAACCATCGATTATGACGAATTGGACCAGCTGGCGCAGGCGCACCGGCCGAAGTTGATTGTCGCCGGCGCCAGCGCTTACCCACGAATTATTGATTACGCTAAGTTTCGCGAGATCGCAGACAAGATCGGCGCGCTACTTATGGTCGACATGGCTCATATCGCCGGTTTGGTGGCGGCGGGGTTGCATCCAAATCCTGTACACCATGCCGACTTCGTAACAACAACGACCCACAAGACGCTCCGGGGACCCCGGGGTGGCATGATTCTGTGCCGCGCCGAGCACGCCAAGATGATCGACAGCAAGGTCTTTCCCGGGTCGCAGGGGGGACCGCTCATGCATGTCATTGCGGCCAAGGCGGTGGCTTTAAAGGAAGCGCTAAGTCCCGGCTTCAAGGATTACCAGCGCCAGATCGTCAAGAATGCTCGGACCTTGTCCACGGCGCTGATTTCCGGCGGTTTTCGGCTGACCTCCGGCGGAACCGACAATCACCTGATGCTGGTGGATCTGCGCCAGTCGGAGCTGACCGGAAAGGTTGCGCAGGAAGCGCTGGATAGGGCGCGCATCACCGTCAACAAAAACGCGGTCCCTTTCGATACCCGCTCACCGTTCGTGACCAGCGGCATTAGGATCGGAACGCCGGCCGTAACGAGCCGCGGCATGAAGGAAAAAGAGATGGAACTCATCGGCGATTTCATCGTGCGTGCGCTGAATCATGCGGGCGATGAAAAGCGCCTCCGGTCCATTGCGGACGAGGTGGGGGAGCTCTGCAAGCAATTCCCGGTCTATCCACACCGCATAGCGCGTTAGCAACCAGCCGCCTGGCGGGCTCCGGGTTAGGCTCCCAGCCGAGCCCTGAATAGCAAACCATGAAGTGCCCTTTTTGCCACGAAACCGACAATCGGGTCATTGACTCGCGGCTCAGCAAAGACAGCAATATGATCCGGCGTCGACGGGAATGTACGCGATGCAGTCGCCGCTTCACCACTTACGAACGAATCGAGGAAATGATGCCCTCGGTAATCAAGAAGGACGGCCGACGCGAGGGTTACGATCGCACCAAGATTATCAATGGTCTCAAGCGAGCTTGCGAAAAACGGCCGGTCAGCATCAATACCATTGAAATGATCGCCGATCGTATCGAACGCAATCTCCAAGAGCGTGGGGAGAAGGAGATCCCTAGTTCGGTCATTGGCGAATCAGCAATGCGCGAGCTTCATGATACCGATCCGGTGGCTTACGTCAGATTTGCTTCCGTTTACCGCTCGTTTAAGGATATCAGTGAATTTATGGTCGAGCTGGAGGAGCTTATCAAAGAGCGAAAGGGCTCATCCACGAGAGGGGAAATCCCGCGGTCGAGACGGGAGTAAGGACGTGCCGGGCCGCATAGGAGGTACACAGGACCGGCGCTACATGCGAATGGCTCTCCGCTTGGCGCGCAAGGCGGCGGGGAGAACGAGCCCGAATCCTATGGTTGGGGCGGTGCTGGTCAAAAGTGGCAGAGTCATTGCCACCGGATACCACAGAGCCGCCGGAGGAGATCACGCCGAAGTCGTCGCCCTTAGAAGGGCCGGGGATAAAGCCGAAGGGGCCACCCTCTACATCAATCTCGAACCCTGTAGTCATCAAGGAAGAACGCCGCCCTGTACGGATGCGCTGATACGGGCCGGGGTGTGTGCGGTCGTTGCCGGGATGCGGGATCCGAACCCGCTGGTGGCCGGCACCGGCTTGCGAAAGCTCAAACGGGCTGGAGTCCAGGTGCGAGTCGGTGTGCTGGAGGAAGAGTGCCGGATGCTCAATGAGGCATTTACCAAGTATATAACCCGCCGGGTGCCTTTCGTGATTCTTAAGCTAGCCGCCTCGTTGGACGGCAAGATCGCCGCGGCGAGCGGCGACGCACGCTGGATAAGCGATGAAGAGTCGCGCCGCGTTGTTCATCGCCTGCGCAATCAAGTCGATGCCGTCCTCGTGGGCGCGGGAACCGTCATTGCCGACGACCCGCGATTGACCTGCAGAATACCGGGAGGGAGAAATCCGTGGCGAGTAGTCTTAGACGCGGCGCTTCGAACGCCGATGTCCGCCAAGGTTTTACATCAGCCCGATCCACAGAAGACCATTATTGTGACAAGCCCGCGGGCGCCGGAGCGCAAGGTTCGGGCGTTGACCGATCTGGGGATTCACGTTTGGACGTTCGCGCCTCATGGCGAGCGGCTCCCATGGCTGCCGTTTCTCAAACGACTGGCCCAAATAGGCGTGGTGAGCGTGATGATCGAAGGCGGAGCCATAACGGCGGCGTGGGCTCTCGAAGATAAGATCGTGGATAAACTGCTGTTTTTTTATGCGCCCAAAATCCTCGGCGGCGAAGCCCGAATTATGGTCGAGGGCCTCCGAGCGGCGCGTGTGAAGGACGCACTTGCCGTACATCGGCTGCAGATGAAAAAGACCGGCACCGGTTTTTTGGTGTCCGGCTATCTCTGAGTCGCCGCAAGGCAAACCCCGATTTTTGCATCGCGGGAATGACGAAAACGTCCACCGGCATCACGAATGAATTTCTCGGACCGGATACTAGTCACATCCTGATGTTTACCGGACTTATAGAAGACGTTGGTGTTATCGAGGGCTGGCGACGGAAAAGGGGCTCGGCGGCTTTGACGGTTGCCACACATCTGCCGCTGCGGTCCGTGGAGCCGGGTGCCAGCATCGCGGTCAATGGCACTTGCCTGACCGTGATGCGTAGAAGTCAAGCCTATTTCACGGTCGATGTTTCACCGGAAACGGCCAAGCGGACCAACCTCGATACGCTTCGAACCGGTAGCTCTGTCAATCTCGAACGGCCGCTACGCCTACAGGGCCGAATCGGCGGGCACCTCGTGACCGGCCATGTGGATGGTGTGGCCACCATCGAGTCGATCAAGCGTGAGGGCGAATTCACATTCTTTAGATTTCGGGTCGCGGCCTCGATCGGTGCCCTGCTCGTCTCCAAGGGATCGGTCGCCGTCGATGGAATTAGCTTGACCATCAATGACTGCGACCGGCGACGATTTTCCGTCGCCATCATCCCTTTTACCTTGACGCACACTAATTTGCGCGACCGTAGGGTTGGTGATAAAGTCAACATTGAAACGGATCTCATAGGCAAGTACGTCTATAAGTTTTCACAAAAACGCGGCTAATCGGGTGACCCACTAACCATGTCCATCGCGCCCATCGAAAGAGGTCTCAACGAGCTCCGGGAGGGGCGGATCATCATCCTCGTCAACGAGAAGGCGCCCGACAGCGATGGTTTTTTTTGCATGCCGGCGGAGCAGGTAACCGCCGAGGCCGTCAATCACATGCTGCATTATGGCCGCGGCGTTATCTATCTCGCCCTTACCGAAGAGCGCATCAAGCAGCTGGGTATCCTGCTTATTCCGCAGGACAATAGCACATTTGCCGGTCATCTGTTCGGCGCCGCTTTTACTGTCCCGCTTGAGGGGACCCGTGGTATTTCCGCCAAAGGGCGCGCCCACACCATTCAAGCCGCGGTGGCCGACCAAACGCGACGTGACGAACTGGTCGTACCGGGCCATGTCCAACCCGTCCAGGCTCGAAGCGGCGGCGTGCTGGCTCGCTCGGGACGCGCCGAAGCCTGCATTGATATGGCGCGTTTGGCAGGTTTTAAGCCGGCTGGAATCATCTGCCAAATTTTACGAGACGACGGTTCGGTGGCGCTGCTACCGGATTTGGAAGCGGTCGCAAAGCGGCACCGGCATGAAATTGTATCGGTCGCCAGCGTGATCGCCTACCGGTTGCGTAACGAAAGTCTGGTTAAACATGTTGCGGAGGAAATCTTTCCGACGATCCACGGCGGGTATAAGGCGATCGTGTTTCGTAACGAGGTTGACGGGTCCGAGCACATGGCTCTCGTCAAGGGGGATATTCAGAATACCGACGGTCTGTTGGTTCGGTTGCACTCGGAATGCCTCACCGGAGATGTGTTCGGTTCGGAGCGATGCGATTGCGGCGATCAGATCCGCCAGTCGTTGCGGTTGATCGATCAAGCAGGCAAGGGGATCTTGATCTACATGCACCAGGAAGGCAGAGGCATCGGTCTCACCAACAAGATCAAGGCCTACGCGCTGCAAGATAAAGGGCTGGATACGGTCGAAGCCAATCTCGAACTGGGCTTCAAGGAAGACCTGCGTGACTACGGCATCGGAGCCCAGATGCTGCGTGATCTCGGCGTACAACGAGTACGCTTGTTGACCAATAATCCGCGGAAGATCTCGGGTCTTGAAGCTTACGGTTTGGAAGTGCTGGAACGTGTTCCGCTCGAAGTAGCGCCCCGCGAGAACAACATCCATTATCTGCGCACGAAGCAGAAAAAGCTCGGGCATATTTTCTTAAGCCTCGAGGCCAAACCGGCCAAGCCCTGATCGGGCCCACTGCAACTTCTCATGATGACGGTGATTGAAGGCAAGCTCGATGCGCGCGGCCTGAAAATCGGTATTATTGTCAGCCGCTTTAACCATTTCATTACGGAAAAGCTGCTACAAGGCGCCTTGGATGGATTGAAGAGCCACGGCGGTCAAGACTCAAATATTACGATTGTCCACGTGCCGGGGGCGTTTGAGATCCCTCTGATTGCCGATAAAATGGCGGCTAGCGGCAAATTCGATGCGCTGGTCTGCTTGGGTGCGGTGATCCGGGGCGACACGCCGCACTTTGAATATGTTTCCGATGCGGTGACTCGCGGCATCGGAAAGACCATGTGGAAACACCAACTTCCCGTCGGTTTCGGCGTTTTGACCACGAACAATGTGGAACAGGCTATGGAACGGTCCGGCGCGAAGGATGCGAACAAGGGTTACGAGGCGGCACTGACCGCCGTCGAGATGGTCAACGTCGTGCGAACGATCTCACAGCAATCGCCATCTTAGGGCCGCCAGTCTTCCAGATCGAAACCGTCATCGCACACTGTTAGGACGATCTTACCTACGGATGACCAAGCCATGGGAACCAGACGCAAAGGACGGGAACTCGCCCTCCAAGCTCTGTATCAGATCGACGTGACGGGGGACGCCTCGGCCGCTGCGGTGGAACTCTTTTTGAAGCATTTCGAAGGCAGTAGAGAGGCCAAGGATTTCGCGCGACGTTTGGTGTCGGGGGTCGTTAGCCAGCAGGCGGAAATCGATCGGGTGATCGGAAAATGCACCGAACACTGGAAGCTCCTGCGCATGGCCAAAGTAGATCTGACGATCTTGCGCCTGGCGACCTACGAGCTGATTTTCTGTCCGGATATTCCGCTGAACGTAAGCTTGGACGAAGCCATCGAGATCGGCAAACGATTCGGCTCGGTGGATTCGGCGACCTTTATCAACGGGGTCCTGGATCAGGTGGCCCAATCGAGCGGGCTGAAGCCGCAGTAATGAGTGTTGAACAGCCGCGGTGCGGTAGAAAATTGAGAATAGGAAACAGAAGTTCGATCATTCGCCAAACCTAACGTGTGATTTATTGACTTCCGATCTCCGACTTCTGAACTCCGGAATATGGAAGAGCGTTATCAAGCCAAGGCCATAGAAAGGAAATGGCAGCGCGTCTGGGAGGAAACAAAGGCCTTTCGGGTGACCGAGGATGTCAGCAAGCCCAAGTATTACGTGCTCGAGATGTTTCCCTACCCGTCCGGCCGGATTCATATGGGTCACGTGCGGGTGTATGCGATCGGCGACGTGCTCGCCCGCTTCAAGAGGATGAGGGGCTACAACGTGCTCCACCCGATGGGATGGGATGCCTTTGGGCTGCCTGCGGAGAACGCCGCGATCGAACGTGGGATCCACCCTGCCAAATGGACGATGGAGAATATCGGCTACATGCGGGATCAACTAAAGAAGATGGGCATCTCTTACGATTGGGACCGTGAAATCGCCACGTCCGAGCCGGAGTACTATCGTTGGGAGCAGTTGATTTTCCTTCGGATGCTCGAGCGCGGCCTCGCATACCGCAAGCGCTCGACCGTGAACTGGTGCCCATCGTGCCAGACGGTTCTGGCTAACGAACAGGTTGAGGGAGGGCGTTGTTGGCGGTGTGAGTCTGAGGTTACCAAGCGTGACATCGACGGCTGGTTCTTCAAGATCACCGCCTATGCGGATGAGCTCCTGGATTGGTGTGATCGACTGACCGGCTGGCCCGAGCGCGTCATCACCATGCAAAAAAACTGGATAGGGCGGAGTGAGGGCGCGGAGTTCGACCTGCCTGTGGTGGGCCGCCCGGAGCTCAAGATCCGCGTGTACACCACGCGACCCGACACGGTATTCGGCATGACCTACGCTGTGCTCGCGCCTGAGCACCCTCTGGTGGACCAGCTGGTGACTGCGCCCGGCGAGCGGACCGAGGTGGAACGCTTCCGCGCTGAAGTGCTCAAGGAATCGGAGCAGGAACGCGTGGCCGAAGACCGCCCGAAGCGTGGCCGGAGGCTTTCTGCACGTGCCGTCAACCCCTTTACGGGAGTGGAGATTCCGCTATTCCTCGCCGACTACGTCCTCATGATCTACGGCACCGGCGCTATCATGGCCGTGCCTGGCGAGGACCAGCGAGACTGGGATTTCGCGAAAACGCACGGACTCGACATCATCGAGACGGTCAAACGGCCACCGAACTGGAACGGCGAGGCGTACACCGGCGACGGCATCAAAATCAATTCCGGCTTTCTCGACGGGCTCACGGTGGCCGAAGCGAGGCGGCGGGCGATCCACTGGCTGGTCGAGCATGGCCTCGGAGAAGCGAAGGTCAACTACCGCTTGCGCGACTGGGGTATCAGCCGACAGCGTTACTGGGGGGCGCCGATCCCCGTTCTCTATTGCGATGCATGCGGTATGGTACCCGAAAAGGAGGAAAATCTCCCGGTCGTGTTGCCACGCGACGTGCAAATCAGCGGCAAGGGAGGCTCGCCGCTAGCCAGCCATCCGGCGTTCATCAGCGCCCCCTGCCCGCGCTGCGGCGGGAAGGCGCGGCGCGAGACCGACACGATGGACACTTTCGTGGAATCATCCTGGTACTTCCTCCGCTACTGCTCCCCCCATTTCACTGGAGGTATGGTCGAGCCGACAGCGGGGGCATACTGGATGCCGGTGGATCAGTACATTGGCGGGATCGAGCACGCCGTATTGCACCTCCTCTACGCGCGGTTTTACACCAAGGTGCTGCGCGATCTCGGCTTCGTGAAGGTGGACGAGCCCTTCAACGCGCTTCTATCTCAGGGCATGGTCGTCAAGGACGGCGCGAAGATGTCAAAGTCGAAGGGGAACGTCGTCTCCGACGACGTAATCCGCGACAAGTACGGTGCCGACACCGGACGATTGTTTGAGCTTTTCGCGGGCCCTCCCGAAAAGGATCTGGAATGGAGCGACCAAGGAGTGGAGGGGGCCTATCGGTTTCTTACTCGGTTGTGGCGGTTTACTTTCCAGCATCGAGAAGCCTTGGTTGCGGTGAGATCGGATGTTGCGCAAAATGAGCTTCCTGCCGACTTTAGAAATTTGTACCGGCTGATTCATAAGACCATCAAAAAGGTCACGGAAGACGTCGAAGGGAGATTTCACTTCAATACAGCAATTGCAGCTATTATGGAACTCTTCAACGCTTTAAGCGCCAGCGTCCAAAATGAATCCAGGCCTGAAAGCGGCACTGCCGTCATCAAGGCAGGGTTGGAAACGATCATTACGTTGCTTTATCCCTTTGCGCCCCACATAGCGAGCGAGCTGTGGGAGTGCCTCGATCACAAAACCAGCCTGGATGGGGTTTCGTGGCCGAAATACTCGGCGGAGGCTCTCGAAGAAGAACAACTGCTCATCGTCGTGCAAGTCAACGGGAAAGTGCGCGGCAAGATCACGGTACCCGCGGACATGAGCCAGAAACAGATCGAGACGGAAGCGCTGGCCGAACCAAGAGTTAGCCTATTTTTAGATGGCAAGAAGATCGAAAAAATCGTTCATGTGCCGGGCCGGTTGGTGAATATCGTAGCGGAGGGATAACGGTGTGGAAACGAAGCGACAACTGAGAGTCCGCTATTTAACGTTATGGCTCGCCGGGTTCATATTTGGCGGCTGCGGTTATCAATTCTCCGGGCAGAGCACGTTCTTGCCGAAGGATGTCCGCACCATTTATGTTGAACCCTTTATCAATCGCACGCGCAGTGTCGGTCTGGACAAGGAGGTCGCCTCCGCCGTTCGCAGCGAGTTTTACCGCGGTGGAAGGCTGCGTGTGGTAGACCGGGCCGATCAAGCAGACGCGATCGTCAGCGGCGTTATTCGCTCACTGGAGACCCAGGTCGTCTCGGTCAATCGACGAGATTCAGTGCTGCAGTATGAGGCGATTTTAATCGCCGATGTCACTTTGAGGCGCACAGAACCGAATGAAATTCTCTGGCGAACCCAAGGAATGAATTTGGCGGAAATCTACAGCGGCTCGAGGGCGGCGGTCGTGACGACCTCTTCGGACTTCAAGGGCGGCACTTTGAACGCCTCGGATGTTCGACGGATGACCGATATCCAGCTGACGGAAAGCCAAAAACAGCAAGCCCGGGATCAAATGGTCGGCCGTTTTGCACGTGAGCTCCACCAGCGATTGATGGAAATGTTCTGAGGCCGGCCTGCAACGAGTCCGCGGAAGTCGTTATGACGGAGCCGTTACGTGGCGTGCCGATCGCGACAAGCGCGAGAACCAGCGCGACGCTGTATTTCGTTTGATAATTCCTCGGGTGACGGCTTTTCCCAGCGCTTTATCGACCGCGCGCAGTTGAGCCGACACCGCTTCCGAGTTCTGCGCGTCGATCGCTTGCCGCGCCCTCTTGATCAAGGTTCGCAGTTTCGATTTAGTCTCGATGTTTCGCGCTCGTCTTTTCAAACTCTGCTTGTGTCGTTTGATAACCGATGGATGGACAGCCAAGAAATTCCTCCGCAAATTTTTCTTTTCCGTTCTTACCACCGCGGTTGCCGAGAGTCAAGCTTCCGTTCGGGCCGCGCCGGCTTGGCGACTAATTTGGATTAATTTTGTAAGATACCGGAATTGAGAAATTTTTTCTGCCGGCAAATTATGCATTTCGCTGGCGGAGGCTATTTTTCGCGTCCTGGTACCGATCCACTTCTGCTTATCCACAAGTTATTAACATTCATTGTGGCGATTCGCTGACTGTCCGTTCCGTCACACCATGATCGGCAAATAAACTTTGGGTCTGTTGTCGAGTGAAAAATGCGCGATCGGGAAGTCAATTTGCCGCTCGGGTGCCGATGGAGAGGCACAGTTATCTTAGTTGCGATTCGGGAAATTGACCAGCACGGCCTTGCGCGGGCTCATCAGCGCGACCTCGTGCGTCGAAACTATTTACAGAGTTGGATTGACGCTGGTGGAATACGCTGGATTCGTAACCCCTTTCCCGGTGTAATCCCTTGCAAGTCACGAAGACTTGTGCAATAAAAATTGTTGAGTAAAAACGCTTTGATGTGTGACGGGAAAGGAGGTGAAACAGGATGGGAAAGAGAATGGTTTTGTTATCGGTAGCAACCCTCTTCGCTTTAACTCTGACGTTTACAGGATGCGGTAAAAAAGAAGAACCAGCGCCGCCGCCTCCGCCGCCAGCTCCAGCGCCGGCAGCACCAACAGCGCCGGCTGAGCCGGGCGCTCCAGCGGGCGGTGAACAAAAAGCTCCGGAGGCTGCTCCAGGGGGAGCGATGCCGGAGAAAAAAGAGGAGGGAGCCAAAACCAAGTAAGGCTAACATAACCTTACTGCGGTTTTCGGGGACGGAAAAAGGGGAAGGGTTTGTATCCTTCCCCTTTTTTGCAATTTCGGGCGGGGGCGGGGTTCATGCCGACAGACTCTTACATGAGCTTTACCGACCATCTGGAAGAACTCCGATGGTGTTTGATCAAGTCTGCCGGCGCGATACTCCTTGCTTCGGGGCTATCCTATTTTTTTGCCGACGCGATTTTCGAGTTCATTGTCGCGCCTCTTCGTCGTAACCTGGCCCCCGGTCAAAATTTGATCGGCACGGCCATCACCGAAGCGTTTTTCATTGAAATCAAAGTTGCCCTGGCCGGCGGGATTCTCTTCTCTTGCCCGATTATTTTCTATCAGATCTGGCGTTTTATCGCGCCAGGCCTGCTGCGGAGCGAGAGAAGATTGGTTCTGCCATTTGTTTTATGTGCCACTCTATTTTTCTTAGCGGGCGCCTATTTCTGTTACCGCGTTGTTCTCCCTGTGGCGTTTGTTTACTTCCTCGAACAATACGGAATCATGGGCGTGACTCCCGCGTTGCGTATCGCCGACTACTTTACGTTTTTTTTTCGCATGCTTCTGGCGTTTGGGGTCACGTTCGAACTGCCGGTTTTTACGTTTTTTTTGGTGCGCCTGGGCATTTGGAATTACCGGCTCATGCTGCGCACCTTTCGCTATGCTGTTGTGGCGATCTTCGTTTTGGCGGCGATCCTGACACCCACTCCGGATATCATCAATCAAACTCTTTTAGCCGGTCCGATGCTTCTGTTATATATCGTCAGCATCGGCGTCGCTTATGTGTGGCGGAAACACTGAGTCAATTGAACATCAATCTTACATGGAAGGGACATGGGCGTCATGATTCTACTCGTAATCGCCATTAGTTTTCTGTCTTTGCTGTTCGCCGTCTATCTCGCCCGTTACGTGATTCAGCGCGATATGGGAACCGACAGGATGCAAGAGATCTCGAATGCCATCAAGGAAGGCGCCGAGGCGTTTCTTTCGCGCCAGAATCGGACCATCGTCTCACTGGCTGCTTTACTGGCCGTGTTGATTTTTCTTTTGTACGCGTTCGTGCGGACACCCAATCCAGCCGATCCCGCGCCCCCGCTGCAACTCGCCTTCTGGACGACGGTGGCATTCGTTCTGGGCGCTTTGTGTTCGGTGATCGCCGGTTACATCGGGATGTGGGTTTCCATCCGCGCCAACATACGGACAGCGGCTGCGGTCCGTTCCAGCCTTAACGAAGCGCTGCGGATCGCGCTGCGCGGCGGAGCGGTCTCCGGCCTGTTTGTCGTCGCCATGAGCCTTTTGGGCGTCGGCGGCCTTTACGCCTTGCTCGAGCTTCTGGGACACGACCCGCAAAAAATTCCATTCACGATCGTCGGCTACGGCTTTGGAGCGTCGTTTGTCGCTCTGTTCGCCCAACTCGGCGGCGGTATTTATACCAAGGCGGCAGACGTGGGCGCCGACCTGGTCGGCAAAGTGGAGGCCGGCATCCCGGAAGACGATCCGCGCAATCCCGCGGTTATAGCCGACCTCGTCGGCGACAATGTGGGTGACTGCGCGGGCCGTGGCGCCGATCTGTTCGAATCAACGGCCGCTGAGAATATCGGCGCCATGATCCTTGGAGTCGGCTTGTACCCTTACTTCGGGATCAAGGGAATTTTGTTTCCTCTGGTAGCCCGGGCCTTCGGGCTCGTCGCTTCGATTATTGGCATAGTCATCGTCAAGAGCCGGGAAGATGAAGACCCGATGGCCGCTTTGAATCGTGGTTACTACGCGACGAGCGGACTCGCCATGGCCGGGTTTTTAGTCGCCGCCTACTGGTTGCTTTCGGTGGATGCCGCAGCGTACCCAGACGCCAGCTCGGCATGGTTCTATTTTTTCCTTTGCGGCGTGATCGGAATTCTCACGGCACAGGCCTTCGTCTACATAACCCAGTATTACACGGAATATAAATTTCGCCCGGTCAAAACGATTGCCGAGGCCTCGCAGACCGGTCCCGCGACCAACATTATCGCCGGAATGGCCGTAGGACTGGAGTGCACGGCCATTCCGGTCATTGTCATCTCCATGGCGATCATTGCTTCGTATTATCTCGGCAACATGAGCGGCGTTCAGCATGCAGGACTTTTCGGGACCGCGGTCGCCACAATGGGCATGTTGGGAACGGCGGCTTACATCCTCGCCATGGATACCTTCGGCCCCATAACCGATAATGCCGGAGGAATCATCGAGATGAGCGGACAGCCTGAAGAGGTTCGGCACAAGACCGACCGCCTCGACGCGGTGGGCAATACCACCAAAGCCTTGACGAAAGGCTATGCGATCGGCTCGGCGGCGCTCGCGGCGTTTCTTCTCTTCTCCGCCTATCTCGATGAAGTGGCCCATTACGGAGCCAAGTTAGAGTCGGTCAATATTGCCAAGCCCGAGGTCTTCGTCGGCGGCCTGCTGGGTGCCATGTTGGTTTTTCTCTTTTCTGCGTTGGCGATTCGCGCGGTCGGGATTGCTGCTTACTATGTTATTCAGGATGTTCGCGATCAGTTTCGGGAAAACCCCGGTATTCTTCAGGGAACGGTCAAGCCCAATTACGGTCGGACGGTTGATATCGTGACTGTAGGGGCGTTAAAGCAGATGATTCTTCCCGGGGCGCTCGCCGTGGGGATGCCGATTGCGGTGGGCGTCGTTTTCCGCATATTGGGTGTTGGGGCTGAAGCCGTAGCGGCGCTCTTAATGATCGGGACCATTGCCGGTATATTGATGGCGACTTTTCTAAATAACAGCGGCGGGGCCTGGGACAACGCCAAAAAGTTCATCGAGACCGGACAGTACGGCGGCAAAGGTTCGGAAACCCACAAGGCGGCCGTTGTCGGCGATACGGTAGGCGACCCGTTCAAAGATACGGCAGGGCCGAGCCTCCATGTTCTGATCAAGCTTCTCAGCACGATCACGCTGGTCCTGGCGCCGCTGTTCGTCTAGATCGCCCTTGATCGGTGACGGCGTACTTCGCGCCACGTAAGCCGCGCGTTATCGGCGTATTGAGTTTTCTGTTAGCGGCGGATTCGGAATACGGCAATTCTCGACGGTCGCCAGCGCGCGCAGTTTCAGATATATAGCCAAAGCAATATAAAAATATAACTTTGGCTAGATTGTCCCCAGCACGGGTCTGCGTTTATGTAGATGCTCGTCGCAGACGAGACGAAACCCCTGCCCGCGTGTATCCATGCATGCTTATCGCCTGAGCTCCGTGCAACGGGGGGAGCATGAAAATACGGGAAAGATTTTTCAGACCAAAAAAACCGGATGCGCAGAGGCCAGATGTATTTTCTCTACAGGAGCAGACCGCGTCCGATATCAGGATGTTTACTTCTGTCCGCGGGCGGGGTTCCCTGCTCAAGCCGGGGACGGCAATTGTCATGAGCAATCGCTATGAAACGTTTCTGACCAAGGATTTGTCCAGGATCGCGGATCGCAAAGGCATCGTCGCTGTTGTCTACATCAGAGACCTCGAGGCCTATGAACAACTCAGGAGGTTCCAAACCGATGATCTCCGCGGTACCGCCGGTGCGGTAGTCGTCAATAATCTGGCCGGCCAAGTCGCAAGGGAGCTGCTGAGACAAGCTGCGGAGGCAGGACACCGGCGCCTTTAGATCCAGGAAATGGCTACCAGCTGCAACAGTCCTCATCGGTCCGTAACAACGGCTGGACGGGATCTTGGGCGAAAGGGGATCGATATTGAGTTTGGATGTGGCGAGTCAGCGCCGACCCTTGTCAATACCTCTCGTGTAGTCCGGAGCCAAATCGGGGCGCTGCGTATAAATTTGCGCACGGATCAGAGAGATGTTGGCTATTGCTTCGGCAACCTTTCGTAGATTGTGATGAGGATCGAACCGGAGGCTTATGATCTCAAAGGCGGTCTTGATTAGTAATTTTTCCGTTTCCTTTAAGTCTTCGTTCAAGGTCTCCAAAGGGTCCATAATCCCCGTCTTCTGATATAAATCAATCGTAGTAGAGCAACCGGGGTGCCAGAGTGTTTTCCTAGCAATTCCAACAACTTCCGATATGTAAATAGGAGGGGTCCGGTACGCTTTTTACCGATATAGAGAGAAATTGAACAATAGATCTGCCGGAACTTCATTTGCGGGGAGGGCCGAACTCTCACGCCGTTGAGAGCTGCGACTCAATAACACTGTATCGAGTAATGGCGGCTGCTCGTGGGAAGTACGTAGCAATTAGTTGGCGCGGCCGGGTATCCGCTGGCTTCCCCTGAAGCCAAAAGCGCGGTGGTCGTGACGAATCCCAAACCGGCAGCCAGGTGGGTCACGCGGTTCCATATAGCTGCATCTGTTCGGTTGGCGGGACGGTCGCTTTCCTCTAAAAGCAGCTCCTCTTCCTGGGCTTTGCCGTAGAGCCAGTGCAATCCGACATTGAATGCATGTTTTAGCTGGCCTGCCGTTATCTCTCCGTTGTCGGCCTTTGCGGCCAGGTACCGAGTGAGCGCCAGCATGTACTCCTCATAAACCTTGGGCCTCACGCGCTGGCGCAATTCTTCGTCATGCACGGCGACGATGATTTGGTATGGGGGTAACCAGTACCAGTGCCAATCGTCCCAAGTCGGGGCGTTGCTGGCCTTGAGAAATCGAAGCGAGCAACCATTCTCATTCGGAACACTCATCGCCCGCTCAAGCGCTTCCATGGACCTCGGAATTTCCGGGCACATAGCGTGTAGTCGGACGCGGGCAGCTTTCCACGCTTCAGTTGAAAGGTGTATCTCGGCCGTTTGCATATCTGTGAGCCGGCGGGCTCGGGAGGCTGAGCAGGCCGGCGCAAGGAAGAGCACGGTGGTTAGCAGGATCGAGACGCCAGGCGTAGGCTTCACGCCACTAGGAAACGCAGGCGTCGTGCCAAATGGAGTTGTACGAGAATTGTTGCTAGCGGCGCGACTTCAGCCGGGCGCAGCTGTCACCTTGCGATAAGAAATAATACAGAGAGGACAATTTCGCCCGCTAAATTTTGCGCGGTCGGGGATTGGTTCATCGCACCGCTCGCCCTCGATCATTCTGGCCGGTGAATCCGGGCTAGAGCTAGATCAAGTTCGACAAATCTTTGATCTTTCGCTGCAGTGTTCTTTGACACTCAGACTCGCGACCTGTGGTACGGACTTGGGCTTCGGACAAACGAAAGACCAGGACCCGCGCCCCTTTTACCAAGCGGAGCACATACGTGCTCGAATCTGTATCATAATAGACATCGACGGCAACGTGGTTGTCGACCTCAGTCGCAACGCGATTCGCCCAGGCTTGGATCTCAGCCGATGCGGCTTCGCCTTCTTTGTCGGTGAGCATGCAGGTCTTACACGACGCTGCGCGTCCAGTGCGAGCGCGAACATCTACCTAAATTGTCACTGTTCTTACGATTTCTAGCGCGCGGTGGGGACGGATGCAAAAGGCCGCGCAAGGTCGATGCCTTGCGAGGCCTTCCGTTAGAGTGACTTCCAAAATCGCTGGCAGGACCGAGGTTTCCGCCGAATTTCCTTTACTCCCCTGGATATTTCTCTGCCCGGAATGCCTTGTGGCAATCGCCGCAAGCTCCGCCCAAAGCCTTCACTTTTGCTGTAATCGCGGCGTCATCTTTGGCCTTTGCCGCATCGGCCAATTCGCCTGCTGCCTTGTTTAAGTTTTTGGCGTTCTTCCTGAAATCGTCCGATTTATCCCATATCTCGGCTTTGGCCTTGGTCTTTCCTTTGGTGCTGCCTTTGGGGAAGAGATCGGGAATTTTTTCCGAGCTGCCCATGATGTCCTTCGCCTTAGTCTCGATTGTTGCGTAATCCTTTGACTCTGCTGCACCTTTAATTGCCTTGGCGGCGGCGCTTTGCCCTTTCATGAGCTTTTGCCGCTTCTCGATGACATCCTCTTGAGCGAACACCCCGGTAGCCGTGAAAATTGATACTAGCGCGAAAAGGGCTGCCAAAAACAACTTATGCGGATGCATGTTTTCTCCTTTCTGTTGTCGAACTCTTTTAGGTAGCTTTATTGATTTTCTTTACCTCGTTTAACAATGTTTCGGTGGAAAGAAGATCTTTTTCCTGCGGACTTGGTGTGATGTGCCTATAACGCACAATCCCTTCCTTGTCGATAATCACATAGGCGCGCTGGGCATCGAGTCTCTTTTCGTTGAATACGCCGTAGTCTTTCAAAACCTTGTGAATCACGGTGACGTCACGCCCGCCGCTGAGAAGGGGATACGGGATCTTGAAAAAATCGGCCGCGGCTTTTTGGGCAAACATGGTGGTTGCGGCGATCCCTAAGACTTCAGCATTTTCGGCCTGGAACTTTGCATAATTTTCGCCCGCACCGGACGTTTGGAGCTGTTTCATTCAGGTAGGATCAAAATCTCTCCCATAGAAATTGATCAGGACGTTCTTGCCTCGCAAACTGCTGAGCTTGAGCTTGCCTCCTTTGGTGCTGTCCAATTCAAAGTCTGGAGCCTTATCTCCTACATCTAGGGCCGCGGCGAAGTGAGTAGTCGCCAAAAGAAAAGAAACCGCAGCCACCCAAGCCACTAGCACTGGTCTAATGGTCTTCATTCTTCCTCCATTTTTAGACGTCATTCCGCGGAATATATTCGCGGAAAAGTCGAGAGTCTTATCGCGTAGATAGGCTCTGGTGTCAATGCCCCCATCTTGGGGGGTTTTGAACCGCCCCAGGTGAGGCGCTAATCAATGCCCTCCCTGACGGCCAAAACGGCAGCCTCGGTGCGGTTTTTCACCTGGAGCTTACGGAACAGGGCTTTGAGGTGACCTTTGATGGTTTCACGCGCGAGCCGGGTAAGTAGACTGATCTCTTCGTTATTGAGTCCCTCGGCGACGAGCCGCAGCACTTTGAGTTCCAAACCCGAGAGCCCATAGCGCTCGCTGAATTGTCTTTCCATCTCGTCGTGCGGAACATTCTCACGTTGCGGCGATCGTTCTAGAGCGAGGTGGGCGAGATAAGGTGAAGCGTGCGTCTTGCCGGCCTGGGTATGGCGTATGATTTGGATAAAATCCGTCTGGTCCGCGTCCTTGAGAATGTAACCGCTGGCGCCAGCTTTTATCGCGGAAATGATTTTCTCGTCATCGTCGTGAATCGAGAGCATGAGAATTTTTGTCCGCGGTGCCATAGTAGAGATGAGCTTGGCGGCTTTGATGCCGTCCATTTTGGGCATCCGGACATCCAGCAGGGCGATGTCCGGCTCGGTTTCGCGAGCTTTGAGTACCGCCTCTTGCCCGTCCGCGGCTTCAGCAACGACCCTGATGTCCCTGGCGCTTTCCAGCAGCTTTCTCAGGCTTTGCCGGAACAGCCTTTCGTCGTCCGCGATCAGTAGCCTAAGCGGCATAGGACCCCTCGGCTTTCCAGGCATGCAACGGTAAGAACACCGAAACCGCAAAGCCGCCATGTTTGCGGTTTTCCGCCAGGATGCTCCCGCCGTGGGCTTCGGCTACCAGTTTGCAGTAAGGGAGACCCAATCCAGTCCCGGTTTCCGCCTTGTCTTTGTCGCGGGAATAGAAGCGATCGAAGATTCTCGGCAGATCCTGTTCAGGTATGCCGAGGCCATCATCTTCTACTCGTAGCAGCAGTTGCGAGCGTGATCCGTTATTCTCCACGATTGCCGCGGAGATGGAGATTCGACCCCCATGCGGTGAGAACTTGCTGGCGTTGCTGAGCAAATTGATCGCTAACCGGGTTAGCCGTCGTTTATCGCCGATGGCTGAAATATGGGGTGGATTCGAAGAGAGCCGCACCTGGAGGCCCTTTTCTTCGAGATCGGGGCCGAGAATCCTCAGGCTCGCTTGGACAATTTCCTCGATTCGAAACGAAGTCTGAGAAAGTGGGATGTCGCCAAAGTCCGATCGATAGAGATCGAGCATTTCATTGACCATACCTATGACCAAGTCTGCGGCGCTAAGCAGGTCACGGAAGATCCTCTTGGCTTGCCCGTCCCCCAGTTCGCTCGGTGTTTGTCCCAGCCGTTCGAGAGTTTTTTTGATTCCCAGTAGCGGATTTTTTAAATCGTGCGCGATCATGTGAGCCATGGCCGCTCTTTTCTGCTCCGTGTCGCTTAGTTGTTTACTTCTTTCGGCGACTTTTCTTTCCAGCTCCTGGCGGTAGCTTTCCACTTCGCGTTTGGACCGGCGAAGCTCTTCGAGCATGCCGTTGAACGATGTGGCCAAGAGTCCAATCTCGTCTCTTGAGCGCGTGGTCACGGCTCCTTCGTAATTACCCGCAGTTACCTGCTGGATGCCAGAGACCAGTTCGTTGAGAGGCCGGGTCAGCCGGCGACTCAAAAACCACGACGCGGCAAGCGCCAACGCGATCCCTACGAGAGCGACAACAATGAGCGTGCGTTGCAGCGTCTGGATGGTCGCGGTCATGTCCTGAGAAGGAAAAAAGATCGAAATCGTCCCTTCGGTGCCTCGATCGGTCTCCAGCGGCAGACGAATCTCCAGTGCGGGTGAGGCGCCCTCGCGATGCCAAAAACTGTCCTCGGCGAGGAGATTTTTAGCGGTCGCGGTGCGGGGCCGTCCAGCTCCCCGGTCGGTGCGGTCAACGGAGTAGAGTCGATTTCCGATGGCGATGACCACTTTGCCGCCCGCGACTCGCTCGAGTCGTTTGACGAGGTCACGATTGATCGCGTAACCCGCGCTCACGACACCGAGCGTTGGGGCGCTGTCAATACGCTCTGCGGCGCGAAGATAACTATTGCCGTCGCGCTCCTCGACGCCGAAGTTCGACAACTCCCCCGCCCCTTTGAGGAGCTCTTGAATGTCGCCGGGCAAAGGCGGGCTATCGCCATAACGGGCGGGGTCATGGACGCGCAGGAAAATTCTGCCCTCCTGATCTAAAATTTCTATAAAATCCAACTGAATCGATCCCACTAAGGGGAGAAGATGCTGAAATAAACCGGCGCGGTCGTTTTTTATCAGCGCTTCTCTGACGCCCGGCATTTCGGCGATCCACTGGACCAAACCGGTAGCTGTCTCCTGTCTTTCGCTCAGCAGCAATTTGATCTGTTCTGCCTGGGTCTTCGATTTCTCGGCAAACCGCCGCTCGAGGATCGTCGAAAGCGTCTTTGAGCTCCAGACCATCGCCAATCCCATAGGCAACACAATGATGAGCAAGGACGAGAACAGCAGTTTGTACAGCAGACTTCGCATTAAGGGTCTCGCGATCCTGCGATCTGGCGGGTGAACTGCGCGAATCCCGCGAGCCACTCCTGGACGATTCCATCGGGTTGGGTTTTGGTAATTAAAAGATGGGGTCGAGTGAATGGATACGGGTCGCGCTGGAGATTGGGGCCGGTCGGGAGTATTTTATTGATCGCCATAACTTTGACCCCCTCGGCTTCGGCTTCCTCGAGACGAACAATGCCATATCCCAGCGAGCCGCGAATTCGCTTGATCGTTCTCAGGACCTTGTCTTTGTTGGCGCGCAGAATGAACGCCTTTTGTTGGCCGTTAAAGCCCTTGCCGAAAAGCCTTTCCACAAACATGGTAGAGAGCGCCGAGCCGGCCTCACGTGTCAGCGGCACAATACCGTCGTCGGCGCCTCCCACCGGCCGCCAATTGGTAATCTTCCCTAAGTAGATGTCGCGAAGCTGGTCTAAAGAAAGGTCGGTGACAGGGTTCCCGGGATAAGTAAGAAAAATAATCGCGTCCCGGCCGACCAGCCTGGTATGGAACTCCGATTTCTCGGCAGCACTCAGATTACGGGTCACAAGGCCAACTTGAATTTCACCGTTGCGCGTTGCATGCACCGCATAGTTGGAGTTCGACCGCCGAACCTCGATCTGCACCCCGGGATGGCGGTTGCGGAACTGCGCCGAAAATCTATCCGCAGACGAGGTCAGAGACTGGGCCCCGCCGATAACAATTTTTTTCTCGGCCGCAGACAGCGCCATCGGCAAGGCGAAGGCGAGCCAAATCATAATGGCAGAGGGCCGTATAAAGCCGTCGGTCATAAGCAGCAAGGTCTTGTGGAGCGCCTTATATGGCATAGCCAAAATGGCTGTCAAGGCACCGGGGGTCCGGTCGGTTCCAGGACCAGGCAGTGCTCCCACGTGGTGTGAGTCTCCGGCAAATCGATTTGAATGGTTTCTGCCTTGCGCCAAAGCTCGCTTTGATCACAAAAATAAGGCGAAAATGGATGTCCCGACTGGCCCGACGGTAGGATAAAGCCCGAGTGCTCCCAGCGGACCAGCTCAATAATAAGTCTCAGCGAAGCGCCGACCGCCTGCGCGTAGGGATTGGAATGGCGGTAAAAACCCAGGTTGAGGGTTACACCATCGCCTGGAGCGGGCCAGGGACCGATGGTGAGCAGGGGCTGCAAAATCTTAACCCGACTCAAAGCGTGATGGAGCCTTAGAGTGTGAATTTTCCCCCATTGCCAAAAATCCATATCACTGCCGTTAGCTCGTTGCAATTCTTCACAGGCCTCTTGCAGCGACCGCGCGACGAGCTCGCTTCGCGGCCGGGCATCGAACCAGGACGAGCCTGGATCTTTTAGGATTCGATCGGTGGGAATGATGCATTGATTAAAAATTTCTACGTAAGCTGAAAAAAGTTCCTCACCCAAATCGGGCAACAACAGATTTCGGAGGAGCCGGTGATGAAATACATGAAATATAGAAGTCTCAACGCTGCTCTCGGCGCAGGTTCCGTCCCAAGCAAGGAGTCGTTTCGCCGCGGCTTTGAGCTGCAGGGGCTGCTCGGGCAGTTGAAGCAGGTCGGATCTCAACATGGCGATCAAATCCGTGGCATGGAGCGAGACCACATCGCTCTGCATGACGCGCATGTCGCTTAGCGAGAAAGTTTGTTTCGCCGCCAAGAGCTGTCTTATGCGGCGGACCCTATAGTGAGGCTCGAACAAGTGAGACAGGTAGTAAGGATAAGACGAATCGACGACCCGATTATTTGCCGTTGCGATGATTCCGTCGGGCGGATTGTACAGACGAGGAAGCTCGGTGAAGGGGATATAACCCAGCCACTCGTTCTTTTCGGTCCAGCCCTCGACCGGAAGCAATGAAGGGGTCTCGGCGCGGATCGGAATTTTCCCGGCCAGAGCGTAGCCGATGTTTCCCTGCCGGTCGGCGTACGCATAGTTCAGCGTAGGGGCGGCGTGGTCCGATAGACTCTGCAAAAACTCATGCCAATCCCGCGCCCGGTTCACGCCATAAAGCGAATCAAAGTCCCGGCCGGGCTCATGAGCAGTCCATCGGAATGAAAGCACTTCACCGGCGGCGCCATCGGGGTGGGAAAAGTCGCTGATCACGGGGCCATGCCGAGTCGAGCGTACGATTCTGGTCACAGGCGCCCGGCCCCGGATGCCGATGGTTTCCTGCCGCGCTTCGATCCGGCGCCACTCATGTCCGGTGAGATAACGGTCCGGTTCCAGGCGGTGGATTTTCTCCCTGTAGAGATCCACATCGTCGCAGAGCGCGGCTGTCATACCCCAGGCGATCCAGGGGTTATGGCCGCACTGTATACAAGGTAAACCGGGTATGGAGGCACCCCACACTTCATATCCCTGCGCCTGTGGCGTATTCGCCGCCGCTTTCAAATGCATCAAGTACCAAATCGATGGCAGTGTCAGCCGCAGATGGAGATCGTTACAAAAAATGGCATTTCCCGTGACCGAACGGTTCGGTCCTATGACCCAGTTGTTGCTGCCATGGCCGGCCGGATTCCAATCGCTGGCAGCGAAGCCGTCGCTCATGAACTGCCAAAGGCCGCGCGTGGAATCCCACGCCGCCCGAGCCGTGGTCGGCCCGTCTTGCGGAGAGAAAGGACACAAGGCGCGCAGCTTCTCAGCCTGGCCATCCAGTTTTACGGCGATGGCGATCATGTTTAGACGGGTGTAGAGCGCCGCAGACAAAAGAAAAGCCAGTCCCTTTCCGATGGTAAGGCTGTCTTCGGGCCGCCAGGGATCTGGATCATAGCGAAGCAGCCGAAATTCCCACGGCAGTTGCTTGCCGGAGTTTTCGATATACCGGTTCACACCCTTGCTATACGCTTCAAGTCGCTGACGGCTGCCTTCAGACAAGAGATTGAGCGAAGCCGTCGCCGCGGGACGAATCCCAGTCAACCGAATGAAAAAATCGAAATCGGTGCTGCGTCGACCACGAAACGGGCTGGCTAATTCATTCCAGGGCAGCGGAAAATTTCCAAACACCTCCGCCGTCCGGCCGCTAAGAAAACGCCGGCTCATGTCCATTTGCCAAAGTCTCTCCTGGGCGTGGAGGTACCCTTGGGCAAGGAAGAGATCGGGCTCATTGGCTGCAAGCAGGTGAGGAACGCCGTGCGACTGCCAAAAGACCTTTACCGTATCTTTGAGGCCGGGAATGGATAGGCTGCCGTCGTACTTCGGCAAGGCGTCCTTGTCGAGCCAACGTATAACAGGACGAAGGACTGCTGAAAACGCCGCCGGCGCGAACCGCTCGATGCGTCTCGAGGCGAAGTCGAGCGACCGTTTGAAAAAAGGGAATGTCGGATCCAGAGGCTTAGAGAATCGTTTTAACCGACGGCCGCTCCTTCATTCTCTGCATGTAACGGGCGAGGCGAGGCATCGAAGGGTCCGGCAAGACGCCGAAGCCCTCGAGGCGGATGAATCGGGGGATCAGCGCCGCGTCCACCATGGAAAAGTCGCCGGCCAAATAGGGTTGGTCGCCAATCTCATTTTCGAATCGCTGTAAGAGTTTTTTCACATCGGCTTTCGCTGATTCGATGACTTCCGGATTTCGGTCCTTTTCTTCTTTCATCGATTCGGCGCGCAGCTTCTGATAGGCGGTTTCCATCTGCGCCAGGCCGTAATCGATGAGGATCCGAGCCCGCGCGCGCCGGGCCGGATCGGCGGGCATCAACGGCGGTCTCGGATATTTGTCTTCCAAGTACTCGTTGATAATGCAGCTCTCGTAGAGCACCACGTCGCCATCCGCTAGAGAGGGCACTTTGCCGTAGGGATTGAGTTGCAAATATTGCGGCGTCTTTTGCTCCTTTTTTCGCAGGTCGATCGGGACGGTTTCATAAGGGAGCTTTTTCTCTTCCAGCACCACTTTGACGCGCTGGCAATTGGGAGACGATTTGAAATCGTAGAGCTTGATCATTTCCGCTTCTCCTTTGACGATGAATCTGGCGGCTGTGCGGCGCCCTCTGTACTCTCACACTTATACCAACATTTTCGCGAAGGGAAGAGCAGGACACGAAGGGCGGACATCGGCTTGATCTGTATAGGGTTTGATGTTAAGCGGATAACTCGTCGTAAGCAATCGGTATGAGCGTGGAGGAAGCAGCCAGAAAGATTCTTTTCGGGCTTAAACAGGCTGGAGTGAATTTCGTAGCGAGCCTGCCGGACATCAATTTGGCACCGCTGCTCCGCCTCGTTGAACAAAACAGCGAGGTTACTCACGTTCCCCTGTGCAGGGAGGAAGAGGGGATCGGCATTTGTGCCGGCGCTTACCTTGTCGGAAAGAAATGCGCCTTGATCATGCAAAACGGCGGATTTTTCAACAGCAACAACGCCATCGTAAGCACTTTGCTGCAATACGAAATACCTGTTTTGTTGCTCATTTATTATGCCGGCGATATCGGCGATCGGACCTTCAGCACCACTGGCGGCATGACCGAACC
Source organism: Binatia bacterium (assembly GCA_035762645.1). Lineage (GTDB taxonomy): Bacteria > Desulfobacterota > Binatia > UBA9968 > UBA9968 > DASTOD01. The sequence continues at coordinate 25,993 of DASTOD010000624.1, forward strand.
CGTGTTGCGCGCCCTGCGCATTCGATACTATCTGATGCGTGAACCGGACCAAGCTCCGGAAATTATCCAACGGGCGCAGATCTTGGCGGAGGACTCCAAACGCCCTGTCGCGTTGCTGCTGACGAAGGACGTTCTGGGCCACCGGCCGGCGGTAGGAAGGTTTTGAGGATCCCAGTTGTTTGCCATGAAACGCTTTGAGTGCCTGAAGGCATTGGCGGCTCAGGCGAGGGATGCCCTCGTGGTGAGTTCTGCGGGAGCGACAACTCTGGAGTGGCAGGCGTTGCGACCGAGCGACGGCAACTTTCGCGTCCGGACACTGGGACTCTGTTCTTCGGTCGCCTTGGGAATGGCTTTGGGTCTGCCGCGCCGCAAGGTGATTGCTCTGGACGGCGATGGTTCGTTGCTGATGAATCTCTGTTCGTTGCCGACCATCGCCCGAATGAAGCCGGCGAATTTGATCCATATCGTTTTCGACAACCAGGCCTACGAAGCTTCAGGCTGCGGCGAGACGGCTACCGCGAGCGGAACGGATCTCGTCGGGATCGCCCTTGCCGCGGGGATTAGAAAGGCTCTGTGGGCGAACTCCGTGGAAAGTTTCACTCAGGCGGTGTCACAGGCGCTCGAGCAAAAGGAGCTCACCTTGATCGGCGCGAAGGTGGACACCACCCGAACCAAAGTGCCTCCCTATCCTATGGACGAGGTTGAAAACAAATACCGCTTCATTCGTCACGTGGAGAAGACCGAACAGATTCAGATCTTAAAAACCAGCTTGCCTGCCAGCTACAGTTAAGCGTTTCGCCGAGCCGCGCGAATGAAAATCGATATCGAGTTCAATTCCGGTGCCCAACTCCCCATGGATGCCATCCCCGAACTTGCCGGTCTGGCGGAGACTCACGGTTTCGGCTGCGCCTGGGGCGGTGAGGCGAACAATAAAGATCCAACGGTCATGTTGAGCGCCGTCGCGGCGGTGACGGAGCAAATGCAAATCGGCTCCGCCGTGTACCATATTCTCGGCAGAACGCCGGCGACGCTCGCGCTTCAGGCCGTCGGACTGGATGAGCTTTCGCGCGGCCGTTTTCTCTTGGGCCTTGGCGTATCGAATCCCACGATCGCGCGCTGGCATGGTCTTGCCCTGGACCATCCACTTGGGCGCGTTGAGGAATATTTGGAAATCGTGCGGCGTGCGATGCACGGTGAAAAGCTCCAATTTGATGGCAGGTATTTCACTGCCCATGGCTTTAAAATGGCGTTCAAGCCAGGGAAGACTTCGATTCCCGTCTTTCTCGCCGCTTTCGGTCCAAAGATGAGCCGGCTCGCGGGCAGGATTACCGATGGGGTATTGATCAATATGGCCAATCCGGAACAGATCCGCCGAATTGCCGAACAGGTCCGGTCAGGGGCAGAGGAGACGGGCAAGGATCCCCGGCAGGTGGAAATTATCTGCAAGATCCGCTGTTCCATCGCGCCGACATACGGCGCAGCTCGCGAAGCGCTCAGCCATGCGCTCACGTATTACGCGCTCGCGGATTACTACAGGGATCTATTTGGCAGGATGGGATTTGCCGCCGAAGTCGAAGCGATGCATTCAGCCTGGAAGACGGGCGGCTTTCACGCCGCTCGAAAGCTGATTACGGAGCGCTTGTTCAATGGATTACCGCTTGTCGCGGCGACTTCCGCAGCGGAGGTCGTCGAGCAAATCAAGCCCTATGCGAACGCAGGAGTCACACGAATTATTCTACCTTATGTAGCAGCATCGGAGGATGCAGTGGGCGAGATGAAAAGTTTCATCGGCCATTGGAGTCCCAACGCTATGGCTGGCTCCTTCGGTAAAAACTGAGAATCGGCAAAAGGAGAGACACAATGGGATTTGAGCTATTGAATCCGGAAGGGCTCGAGGCACCTGTCGGTTACTCACATCTCGCTGTGGTAACCGGCGGAAAACTGGTCTATGTCGCCGGCCAAGCCCCCTTCGACGTCAATGGCCAAGTCATTGGCAGGGGAGATTTCGTGGCGCAGTTTAGCCAGGTTTTGCGTAATCTCAAAACCGCCGTCGAGGCAGCGGGAGGGCAGACCCATCACTACGCCGTTTTGACGATTTATCTCACCGATCTCCAAGCCTATTTAAACAGTAAAAAGGTCATCGGAGCCGGCTATCGGGACTTATTTGGAAAGTACTTTCCGGCGATCACCTTGGTGGAGGTGAAGAGCCTTTACAATCCAGACTGCATGGTTGAAATTTCAGGTGTCGCGGTTATCGACTAATAAATGGAGACTGCCCAATCCCGCTCTAGCACTTCCCCGACATTCCTTGTCGCCATTTTACGCCATTCGCGACAATTATTCGCCCCATTTCGCGACCTTCCGGGGAGTTTATTTGGACGAAACGTAGACATTTCAGGAGCTTGTAAAAACTGGCATTTCGATTGCATTCAGCTATCGCATAACTGCGGGCTGCAACGGCCGAAAGATAATTATGCGATACAATCCCATTCCAGAGCTCGATCTAGAACGAGACCAAGATCTTTTCGACAGTGTCACGGAAGAGGAGATTATCTATCTGTGGCGTTCGTTTAAGGGAAAAAGCCTGTCCGCAGATGAAGCTTGGCAGGCTATTGTCACGGGCATCGCGCTCGATATGGCATTTGCGAAGACCAAGGCTTGTAAACAGATCGAACATTAGATCCCCGTTCGAGCAGTTCCATTGACCCCCGTGCGCATCCACTAAGTTTGTGTCGCTTGTGGGTCAGCAAGGGCGGCCAGCTGCGTCAAGGCGTCTCGGTGGACCCTCTGACCGACTTTAAGACGGCGCATCAATTCCGCCAGCTCCTGTGACTCCGCAGCGAGACTCGGCTCCTGTAGCAGCAGAAAATTTTCCAGCGCCCGTTGATCATTCAGGTCGCGCATCATTCTCTGCCAGTGGTTCGGTGCTGGAACCGGTGACAGCGACACTTGACCGACCCATGCGCCCTGTTTTTCTAGCCATTCTTTAACTTGTGCCGCGGTGGCGTGCTTTTCGCTTGCCATTTGCCGCAGCCGTTCGGTCACGTGTGGGTAAGGTGCGCCATTCGCGTGCGCTTCGATCTGCCCCGCCAACTGCGTCAACCGACGATAAACGGCCGTCAATACCTGGACTGCGGTCATTGAGCGCGGGCCGTCGTCCGCCAGGTTCTCCGGAAGGAATATCCTTTTAAGGGTTTTTAGCAATCTGCCCAGCATGCTGCGGTTTTTGGTTTGAGAGGAAATTAAGATTTGCTTTTCTGCGTGTCAACAGGGCGGGAAAGAACCCGGTTACGGAGTGGCGGACTGTTCATTGACTGGCGGATTCAAATCTGTTTGAATTGGCTAGATTTGTTGGGAGGTCAGATCATGTCTCGAATCACGGTCGAAGACTGTTTGAGGAAGGTTTCCAATCGTTTTGAGCTGGTCATGCTGGCATCCAAACGGGCGAGGCAGCTTTTTAAAGGCGCGAAACCCCTCATTGCCTCCGGCAATCGGGAGGTGGTAGTTGCCTTGAGAGAGATAGCGGAAGGAAAAGTCCGAAAGGCTTCGACTGACTCATGAGTGAGGATCAGGGCTCTCGCTGCCTCACCCGGCATTTTTGCTGCGCCGTTTTTTAAACTTTTGTCTCTCGCTCAATATTGGTCGAATCTCCACCAGCCTTTAAGACGTTTCCTTGCCTCATGGCCGACGAAAAGAAACAGCCAGAGATCGATATTCCCCTTCCCGAAATCGATCTAGCTAAAGAGTTCGAATCTGGTGATGATAAGCCGGTATCGGGCAAGGCGCTGGTTCCCTTCGATCCTCTGCAGCGCTATCTCGCTGAAATTCGCCGTTTTCCTTTGCTGACTCGAGAGGAGGAGCATCGGCTTGCCGTTGACTACAAGGAGTATGGCAATGTCGAGGCGGCCTATAAACTTGTCACCGCCAACCTTCGGTTGGTGGTGATGATCGCCCGGGAATACCAGCGGGCTTTCAAAAACCTGCTGGACCTGATCCAAGAAGGAAACATGGGATTGATGGAGGCCGTGAAAAACTTTGATCCGTATCGCGGAGTGCGATTTCCATCGTACGCGGTTTGGTGGATCCGCGCCTATATGATTCGCTACATTATGAACGATTGGCGAATGGTCAAGATCGGCACGACACAGGCCCAACGGAAATTGTTTTTTAATTTGCAGAAAGAAAAGGAAAAGATTGAGTCCGAAGGGCTCACTCCAGGCCCAAAACTCTTGGCACAGCGCCTCAATGTGAAAGAAGACGAAGTCGTGGAGATGGAGCAACGTTTGGCGAGTCGAGACTTGTCCGTCGATGTCCCCGTCGGCGACGATAACGAAGCCACGCTCCTGCATTTCCTGCCCGATGAAAAGCAGAATCCGGAAGAGCAGTTTGCCGATTCCCAATATCGCCAGTTGCTAAGCGAAAAACTGGAGGTTTTTGCAAAGACTCTCAAGGATAAAGAGCTGGTGATCTATCGCGAAAGGCTACTGAACGAGGAGCCGCTAACCCTGAGAGAAATCGGCGAGAAATATGGCATTAGCCGGGAGCGGGTCCGCCAAATCGAGGAGCGCGTCAAAAAGAAATTGAAAAACTTCCTCGAAAAGGAGCTGAAGGACGCCAAGGATCATGTAGCCGGCGCCGGTTAAATACGAGCGCCTTTTATCTGGCCCAAGCGTTTTAATCGCCCTTTCTTTTGTAGATCCCATTCCAATCGGTTTTCGCCCACGGCGCTTGATAATGTCTTCAAAACCGCTTGCGCCTGTTTGGTACTTTTGATAGCAAAACTAAGTTGACGAAAGCGGAGGCGTTGCCCTTGCGTTTTGAAAAGGAAGTAGACATCCGTGCGCCCAAAGAAAAAGTGTGGAACTTCATCTGGGACGTGGATCGTTTTATCGCCTGCGTGCCCGGTTGTAAGGAAGCAAAAACACTGGAAGCGGGCAAACGCTATGCCGCCCTTATGACAGAAAAGGTCGGCCCTTTTCGTGTTGAATTTCCCATCACGATCGAGGTGCTGGAACGCGACGAGATGTCACGCATCAAGGCCCAGGCCTCAGGCGCCGATAACAAGATCGGCAGCCGGATGAAAATCGATCTCGACGTTAGCCTTCGCGAAGAGGGCGACAAGACAAAACTCAGCTTTGTTGCGGGAGTCGATATCTTGGGTAAGCTGGCGGCATTGGGCCACGGCATTATCAAAAGGAAAGCCGATCAAGTGCTCGATGACTTTGCTCAGGCCGTGAAGCGGCAATTGGAAGGAGATGCTTAGATGCTGCGACGATTCCGCTTGGAGGAGCCGGCCAGCGTGCGGGAAGTTTCCGAACTCCTGGGACGCTTTGGCGAATCGGCCAAGTTGTATGCCGGCGGGACGGAGCTTCTGTTGGCGATGAAAGAAGGTTTGGTGCAATACGAACGCCTCATTAACGTCAAAACCGTCCAGGGACTAAACGAGATCCAATCAAGCGATGGCATCATTCGCATCGGCGCTCTCTGTACGCACCATCAATTGGAAAACTCGCCGGTGCTGCGACAATCCCTTCCCGTATTTGTGAAGCTTGAAGAGAACGTCGCCAATGTTAGGGTCCGGCAGGTGGGGACGATCGGGGGCAACCTCTGCTTCGCCGAGCCTCACGCCGATCCCGGGACGCTTTTGATCGCGCTCGGAGCAAAGCTAGTGGCCGAGAAAACCGATTCGAGACGGGAGATTCCGGCCGAGGCGTTTTTCGTAGGCGCCTACGAAACCTGCCTTGAGCCTGACGAAGTTTTGACGGAAATCCAGGTGCCGTTGCCGGCGACGCGCTCTGGGATCGCCTACTTAAAATTTGGTTACCTGGAGCGACCGAGCGTCGGGGTGGCGGTGGCCTTCTCGCGCAACGGCGGAGACTCTATTGGCGACATCAAGATTGCGGTAGGTTGTGCCGGCCCGGCGCCCAAACGAGTTGTGGAGGCCGAAGAGGCTCTGAAGGGCAAGACCATGGAAGAGGCGACGCAAAGGCTGGCCCAGGCCGGCCAGGTGGCGGGACGGGCGGCGGACGCTATCAGCGACTTACACGGCTCGCAAGAATATAAAGAACATATCGTTGGGGTGCTGCTGAAGCGCGCGTTTCAGAAAGCGGTAAGCCAGGGCTGACAGTGTTTTGAGGGAGGATTTGTGTCCAAGATGATGGCGAGACGTTCTGATGTGCAGACACTTCCGATTTCATTCACGCTCAATGGCAAGCTGCAAGAAATGGAAGTCGAGCCGCACGAGATCCTACTGGATGTGGTGCGGGAGCGCCTCGGTTTGACGGGTGCCAAGAGGTCGTGTGATGTGCAAGTCTGCGGCACCTGCACTCTACTGGTGGACGGCCGGCCCGTGAGCGCTTGTACAACCCTCGCCTTTGAGGTGAGAGGCCGTTCGGTTTTGACCATCGAGGGATTGGCGGAAAACGGCAAGCTGCACCCTTTACAGCAGGCTTTTATCGAACACGGCGGCTTTCAGTGCGGTTATTGCACGCCCGGAATGATCCTCGCGGCGAAAGCGCTCCTGGATGAGAATCCAGACCCCACGGAGGACGAGCTAAAGCATTTCATGCACGGCAATCTGTGCCGGTGCACGGGCTACAAGAAAATAATCGAGTCGATCCTGGCGGCGGCGGAGAAGATGCGGTCGAAATCTTAATTGTTCCAATCGTTCTGGCTGTTTCGTCGACAGCCGAGTCCGTGCATTTGATCCATCGGCGTTACGATTGGAACACGTCTAAAACCTTTTCAGTCCTCGATCCCATATTCCTTCCATCGACTCGCAACGAGATCCAAGTGCTCTCTGGGCGGTAGTGAAATCGCGGGAAACTCGTGCTTTCGCGTGGCATCGATGGCGACTCGCGAGCCGACATGGCGGGCCGGGTGATGTTGGGGGACGGACGGGGGCGCTTGGGAAGGATCCAGCCCTACCGCTTGTACATCGCGCTCGATATAGACGTCCCGCTCCGGCTGCACGCGCCAGCTGAGCGCCCAATCGACGGCGAAATCATCCCAGATGTCGATATCGTCATCGACGACAACGGTAATTTTTCCGAATCCCGTTCGCATGGACCAAATGCCGTACATCAGCTGCCTCACTTGTCCCTCAAACTGCTTATGCAGTGAAACGACGACGTAAGCGCCGCTACCGCCGGCTTCCTTTAGCCGGACGTCTCTGATCGGCAAGTGCAGTGCGTTTTTGAGGTGTTTGAAGAGCGGCCATTCCCGCCCGATGCCGCGAATACAGCTGGATTCGGACGGCGGCATTTGACTGATAAAAGACTGATAGATCGGATTGTTCCTGAACGTCATGCATTTTATTGCGAAGAAAGGCTGCTTGCCCGCGGCACCCATATAGCCGGTGTACTCGCCGAACGGACCTTCCGCTTCGAGCGTATTGGCTGGAATCTCGCCTTCCAACACAATCTCCGCTGTAGCGGGGACCTCCAACGGAACCGTTTCGCACGGCACCAAATCGACGGGCTCGCCCCGCAGCGCGCCGGCCACCGCAAACTCATCCAAGGCGTCGGACATCTTAGAGACCGAAACATAACCGATCGACGGATCAGCGCCGATGACGACGGCTACCGGAGTCGGCTTGTTGAGTTGGTTATTTTTTCTGAGATGCCACGCGGCATCCTGGCGCATGCCGAAGAGGAAACCGGTCTTGGCCGGACCTTTGACCTGCATTCGGTAGGTTCCCACATTGCGAGCGCCTGATTCGGGATCCTTGGTGATGACGTAGGGCGATGTGAAAAAGGGGCCAGGGTCTTCTCCAACAGTCCAGATGGGGACGGGCAATTTTTGAATATTGACCTGCTCGCCATGCAGAATGTTTTCTTTGCAGGGACCATTTTTTACCAGGCGCGGCGGAAGAGGGTGCTCCAGGGCGTTGTCCCATTTCCGATTGATACCTTCGACGGAATCGGTCTCCAAACCGATAGCGTAAACTTCCTTGGAGGCCCCCAGCACGCCCGCCGCCACGGGAATGTTGAACCCTTTCACCTTTTCAAACAACAGCGCGGGGCGGTTCTCAGGCGCCATTTTCTTAAAAAGCTGGCGGCAGACCGCAGCCAGTTCCCAATCCTTATCGACTTCCGTTTTGACGCGCTTGAGTTTCCCCTTTTTTTCGAGCACGGCGAGATATTCTCTGAGGTCCCGATAAGCCATTGCGCCTCCTGGCAAGCTGACAGACAAATGAGTCAAACCGTTTAATCCGTTCAGGCGCGACGCGCGATTCGAACCGTTCTGTCCGCCACGGGGATCGACGGATCTTGTCCTTTGGCGGAAACGATTGAAGAGCTGGTAACGCTCAAACGGCAACGACAAAACCGCTTGGCGCATCTTAATCAGAAATTAGTTTATATATCAACGATTATCATGGGAGACGAAAGAGGGCTCAAACAAACGCACGTGGCTCAAACAAACGAAAGCGTGATTTTCGCGCCAAGACGCCAAGAACGCAAAGCCGGACTCTAAGACTCGTATTTCCTTGGCGGCCCCTTCGATTTGCTCAGGACATGCGTTGCGTCTTAACGCGAGTCAATCGGATTGGGTTGCGGCGTTTGCCGCGGCAGGTGCGAGTCTAAGCCCGGATTTCCGCGCGCATGAAGATGATATAGGAGATGCCGAAACAAACCGCTACGAGCGCGAACAGGGTCGTAATGTGCGGCCACACCAAGTTGAGGCTCTGATGGAGGGCGAGTGGAGTCGGTAGAATACCTTCGGCCTGGCTTCGCAGCGCGATTCCAAAGACCCGCGCAGCCGGATTCAGGAGAATGCTGACACTTTCGGAAAACAGCGTGCTCGGTGAGATTCGGCTGATAACGTTTTCCACATCGGCCCGATGGGCCAGCTGTTCCGGTGTCGAAGCATCGGGAACGATGACGCTCGCGACGCCCTGGCTAATAATGATGACGAATAACGTCATGAACAGCCACACGGCCATGGAGGCGAGGGCGGCGGTGACCGTTCGCTGAAACAGCAAAGAAAAGAGCATGGCCAAAGCGAGCCAGAACCCGACGTAAAACACTCCCACCAAGGTGAAGAAAAGCATGCGCCAGAGTTCTTCGGCATTGGGTGGAAAGCCGAGCATGGTGATCCCCAAACCGATAACCAGCAACAGGATCGAGGCCCACAAGATGGCGACCGTTGCCAAGCCGGCGAAAAATTTGCCGTTGAGCAAACTATCGCGGTAGATCGGCTGTGAGAGCACGCGGCTCAGCGTACCGCGCGCGTATTCGCCGCTGATCGAATCGAAACCCAGGGTAATGCCGACGAGCGGTCCGAAGAATCCCAAAAAAGTGGCGAGAGAGAATACTGTCGCGGTGCCCGATGTCAGTAAGAAGAGAAAAACGTATTGCGCCGGACTGCCTTCCGTATCCTGCCGGATCGCCTGCCCGGCGGCGTACGTGGCCCACAGCCCAATCAAGACGATGAGCGCCAGAAGAATCATGAATCGGCGGCTGCTAAAATGATCGGCCAGTTCTTTCCAGAAGACGATCCCCATGGTTAGGCCTCACGAAAATATTTAAGATAAATCTCTTCCAGGGTTGGATCTTCGGAGCGGAGCTGTAGCAACGGCAGGTTTTTGTGCGCCAGCAATGACAACACATCGGGGCGAACGTCTCTGGTGCAACGGAGGAACACACCATGGTCGCGTTTCTCCAATTCATCGATTCCGTGGATAGACCGCAGGTCATTTTCTAACGCATTGGCGCTGCCGCCCACTTCTAATAAAAAGTTCCACTGGCGTTCTTTGAGGATCGCCCGACCCAGCTCGTCCATATGCCCCTGGACAATGAGCCGTCCTTTGACGATGATTCCTACGCGACTGCAAATCTGTTGCACTTGCTGGAGCTGGTGGGACGAAAGCATAACCGTCAAACCCCGCTCCCGGTTGAGGATCTTGATCATCTCCAGGATGCGGATGGCGCCGTCCGGGTCAATGCCCAAAGTCGGTTCATCGAGGATGATAGCCACGGGGTTCTTGATTAAAACTTCAGCGATCCCAAGCCGCTGCTTCATGCCCCGGGAATACTCGCGCACCAGACGGCGACCGTCCTCGCTCAAGCCGACTTGATCCAAAACGTCCGTGGTCCGGCGCCGGGCTTCGTCCTCTGGAATGCGATTCAAACGCGCCATGTAAAGAAGATTTTCCTTGGCGCTTAGATCTTCATAAAAACCCGGGTTCTCCGGCAGATAACCGACCCGGCGTTTGACTTCGAGCGGTTCACTAGTGGGACTGAAGCCGCAGACCGAAACTTTCCCTGAAGTGGGCTCGGTAAGCCCCAAGAGCATAAGAATCGTTGTGGTCTTCCCGGCGCCATTGGGCCCCAGAAAGCCAAAGACTTCTCCTTCTTCGACCGTCAGGTTAAGCGCATTAACCGCGAGTACCTCGTGGTAGCGCTTGGTCAGGTTTTGAGTGGCAACAACCGCGCTCATCGGCGTCCTAGACGGAAGAAGACGACCGCCAATCCTATGACTACCAAACCGACGATGCCGAACCCGATCCAGTTCCAGAACGTCGGCGTCGACACGGTGACGCGAAAATCAACCGCCTTGGCCGTTGCATCGGGACTGTTCGGCGTAAAGGAGAGCATATAATCGCCCGCGATCGTGCGCGCCGGAGCGAGAATTTCCACCTGGATCTGGCGCACCTCGCCGGGGTTAATCACGTCGATTTTTTCCGGCTTGAAGTCAACGCTCCATTTTTCCGGCTTCTTCGAAGCAAGGAGGTTGAGATTTCGGACCGGAGCGGTCCCCGCGTTGCCGACAAAAACATCAACGGCGCTTTTCGTTCCCGCCGTGAGATAGGTGTTAAGGGTATCTTCGCGCGTTCCGATTCTAAGGTCGGGATTTCCTTTGAGTGTGACTTTTAGATTCGTGGCGCCTTCGAAGCCGCCGGCGCGGGCGCGAATCGTTACGGGGTATTCTTTGGGTTCCGCCCGGGCCGGAGGGTCGATTTCCACGCTCAACGTCTCGGAACCGTTCTCTTTGAGCTGAATGGACGAGATTTGCTGGTCGCCAAATTGCGGCTTGAACCGGACGTTCCAACCGTCCGGTGCTTGAGGAGAGATCGACGCCGTCAGCGCTTTGTTGGTTTCGTTCTTCAGGTCAACGGTAAATTTGAGCGTCTGTCCTGAAGCCGCGGTGAGGACCGGGTACTGGCTGGTGAGCTTTATTCCCCCGGTTTCAACCTTTTTCGAGGTCACGCGAAAATTTATGGTGTCGCTGTATTGCGTCTGGCCGGCCAAGTCTTTGGCTGTGACTTTGATCGGGTAAGTCCCCGCCTTTGTGTCCGGCGGAACTTTGGCTTTAAACTCGATGGTTGTGGACTTCGTTGTGGATTGGTCGCCGCCCTGCACCATGACCGAACGAATGGGATAGCTCGGATAGCGGGAATTGAAATTTACCTCCCAGCCTTTCGGAACCCCATCGATCGACAACCCTACCTCAACCGGATCTCTTCGACGGTTGACGATCTCCGTATCCATGGTGACTTCCTGTCCTTGACCCACGGTGAGATCTTTGTAGGGCAGGATCAAGTTGAACGATTCCTTGGATTGCGCCGCGGCGCTCGGTTCGGTTTTTTCCGCGGCCCACGCCGAGGAAAGGATACCGGCGGATAGGTAGAGGAACAGCCCGCCGAAAAAAAAGTATAAG
>DASTOD010000625.1:0-2768 GCA_035762645.1 Binatia bacterium
CCTTGCCGGCGTCGTGGGCCGTGGTAATTTTTTTAACGTCAATTTGCCCAGTGGCAGGATCGACCTCGACTTCCGCAACCTGCGCGGCAAAGGAAGTTATCGGGGCGCGCGACGGTTCGTAGACGCTGAGGTGCGTAACCGGTCCATGATTTGCCTCGACGGCGAGCCGCACGAGTTCAGCAAAGGACATTCCTTTATGGCCCGGGGCGCTATAGCGGTCTTTCTGGGTTTTGATATCCTGCGGCGTGCAGCCGATTCGACCCGCCGCCAACACCGTGATCTTTTGTTTGATCTCGCATGCAGCCTGATAGGCGGCGTGCCCCACGCTGTTAGTCGATTTGCTGCCTCCGGTTCCTGAATCATACGGCGAGCTGTCGGTATCCTCGACTCGGACATTCACCCGCGCCGGGCTACTCTCGAGAACTTCGCTCACGATTTGCTGCACGACAGTGTGAATCCCCGGGCCGACATCCGGCACGCCCACGAGCACAGTCACGCTGCCGTCGGATTCGATGCTAATCGCCGCCCCGGAACGGCCCGCGCCCGACGGTCGCTCGTAGATGGCCACGCCGCGGCCGACATGCTTTGCCTTGGGCTTTTTCCAGCCCGCCGCGTCAACTGCTTTCCTGAGCGTTTCGTGGGCGAGGATGTTTTGCAGCTTCTGACCGAAAGGCGAAGGCTCGCCGTCTTTGAGAAGATTCTTCCTCCGAAATTCCACCGGGTCCACTCCCAGTTCCCGAGCGATGATATCCATCTGAGACTCCATCGCAAAAACCACCTGCGGGCTTCCCGGTGTGCGCGTCTGCGTGCAGGACACTTGATTCGTATAGGCGCACAGCGTTTCGACCTGGATCGCGGGGATTCGATAATAGCTTGCCACCCGGCGCGGTCCCTGAACGGTAATCTCCGCATTCGCCTTGAGTGCCGCATACGCCCCGCCGCTGAAAATCACCCTGGCCTGCAGCGCGGAAAGCTTGCCCTCGCTATCGACGCCGGTGCGAAGCGTGATCACCGCCGGATGGCGGTGCGGGGCGGCCGCCAATTCCTCGGTGTAATTGAGCACCAGTTTGACCGGCTTACCGGCGCGCTCGGCCAAGAAATAGCAAATCGGAACTTCACTGACCGAAGTCTTGCCGCCAAAGTCACCGCCCACGGGCAGGATGTGCACTTTGATTTTCTGCGCATCGAGGTTGAGGTCGCGCGCCATGCGATCGCGGAGCGTGAAAGGGGATTTATTGGAAGCCCAGACCTCGATTTGACCCTCTGGGCCGATGCGGACGGCACAAGCGTGCGGCTCGATGTATCCATGGAATCCGAGAGGCGTGCGAAAGGTGTGTGTAAAGATTCGCGCCGCTTTCTGGAAGGCGCCTTCGACATCGCCATTGCTCCATACGCCCAGAGACTGCACATTGGGCAGCTCTGTGGAGCGCTCGGGCGCGTTCTTGTACGCGGCGGGGTTGTCGTGCAACAGCGGCGCGCCCGGTCGGGTCGCTTCCACAGGGTCGGTCACAAACGGCAGCTCTTGGTAACCTACGTGGATCAGGTTCAATGCCTCCTCGGCGGTTTCAGGACTATCCGCAGCCACCGCCGCTAGCGGTTCTCCTACGTAGCGGACCCGATCGCGGGCAAGAACGGGCATGTCTTTCATTCTCAATCCCGTCAACACCGGCGGAATCTCGATGCCGCTGATCACCGCGTGCACTCCCGGAAGTTGTCTTGCCTTCGAAGTATCGATGTTGAGGATTTGCGCGTGCGGCAGTGGACTCCGCAAGATTTTCCCCCAGAGGGCGCCGGGAATATCGATGTCCGCCGCGTAGCGGGTCTTGCCGGTTACCTTTTCCGGCCCCTCGGACCGAGGCACGGGCTTGCCGACAGTTTTGTATGCCATTGGATTTCCCTCCCGATGAAAATGTGTTTTGAGTAAAATAGGGTAGATAGACGATTAGCGTCAAGCGGCAACGGCGGTTCGGCTCGCATGAAGCAGGGAACTACAAGGGCGAACTGGCAGTTCTAAGGTGTACGAGACCGGATTCGTCTCGTCGTTGGCAAGACAGCTGAAAGGTTTATCGGTCTTTTGGATCGAAGGACGTAACTCGGGAGGTATGAATGAAGACGGGTAATTTTCGCAAGTCGCTTTTTTCGATCGGTGTGATTTTCCTCACATTCGGCGGTGCGGTTTACGGTGCTCAGGGCACGGGGAGCGCCCAAACGGCCAACGCGACATTTGCCGGTGGCTGTTTCTGGTGCATGGAGCCGCCGTTCGACGAACTCGACGGCGTCCTTTCGACCGTTTCCGGCTACATGGGCGGCACCAAAAAGAATCCGACCTACGAAGAGGTCTCCTCAGGCCGCACCGGCCACGCGGAAGTCCTGCAGGTTACCTATGATCCGACAAAGATCACCTACTCCCAGCTGCTCGAGGTCTTCTGGCGCAATATCGATCCTCTGACGGCCAACGCGCAGTTCTGCGACGTGGGCAGCCAGTATCGTTCGGCCATCTTTTACCATGATGAGAGCCAAAAGCGCCTTGCCGAAGAATCTAAAAAAGCTCTGAGCAAGCGCTTCAAAGAACCGATTGTAACTGAGGTCGCCCCCGCCTCGGAGTTTTACCGGGCGGAGGATTATCACCAGGATTACTACAAGAAAAATCCGATCCGCTATAAACTCTATACCCATGCCTGCGGCCGTGCGCGGCGGCTCGAACAGCTTTGGGGAAAGGAGCAGAGGTAAAGACAACTACCCGCGGTTTGGCGCTCGGCCGGCCCCTA
>DASTOD010000626.1:0-2504 GCA_035762645.1 Binatia bacterium
GGTCTCCTGCCCGCTGTGGATCGCATGAAGAAGCCCGACATCGGCCGGCACATGGCCGGCAAAACCTATTTCCACTTCCTTTGCAGTTCTCGCCATTGCGTCGTAGTGTGAGCGCGCAAGACCCGGAAGGACTTTCAACAGGTCCCATCCTTCGGCCTTTTGATGCCGGACCCTTTGTATCGCCTCATCGGCAGACTTGATGGTTTTCCCGCTGAAGGCCGGTCCGGCGAGGTAAAGATTTGGCGCCAGCAGTTCGCCTTTCTTGGCCCTCTCGCGCAGGTCGAGCTGTCCGGGCGCGCCTTGCATTCCCCGGACGGTCGTAACGCCATTGGCGACGTACAGGAACAAGACCGCCTCGGTAAATTCTCGAGGCTCGAGTGGTGCAGGAATATGCCCATGCATTTCACCGAGGCCTGGCATCAGATATTTACCGCGACCGTCGACCCGGAGCGCTCCGTCCGGCACTCTGGCGCTGCCCGCTGCTCCCACAACGGCAATTCGGCCATCGCGCACAACGACTGTCTGGTTGTTCAGCACTCCGTTGCGGTCCATAGGAACAACGTTGACGCCGACGAACGCAACATCTTGCGCCGCGGATGGTTCGAAAACAACGCACAACATCAAAACCAAACCAACGAGACACAAACCTGGTTTCATGCGCCCTCCATCAAAACGCCTACTGGGAATATACCATCTGTGTCGAATATACCATCCCTTTGACATGGGCCAGCAAGCCTATGGGGCTTTATCCACGGATTCCCGATCACGATTGAGACCCGATGATACTCCAGCTCTTCTCATAGGCGCCCATTACAATCTCTAGACAGCGGAGTCGATGTTGGATAATGCTTTTGACAACGGAGATGCCTATGTTAGCTGCAAATGCAAAAACGGACGTGATCGACGCCGACGCGCACGTGGTAGAGAACGAGCGCGTATGGGACTATCTCGAGGGCGGCGAAAAAAAATATCGCCCCACATTGGTGGCCGCCGGACAACCCCGAGCGCCAGCATTGGGTGCTTGACGGCGAGGATCTCGGTCCCAAGTTTTCCTCGCCCAACGAGAAGCAATCGGAAGAGCATGTCAAAAGATTCGGCCGGGAAGTGGGAACGCCGGTCGAAGCCCGGGAGCTTAACGATGTGACCCAACGGCTGAGACACATGGACGCCTTGGGGGATCGATGTGCAAGTGCTCTATAACTCGCTCTGGCTCCGGCCGCTCACGAGCCGTGGACCGACTGGAGACTTACGAAAACGCCGCCGAATTGATAGCCATGCTCGTAAAGTGACGCAGTCGATCTGACCGCCTCCAACATGCGCTATCAACGAACTCCGGCCCGTGGACAGGGATGTCGCTAACTCTGGTTTGAGAGGAGATTAACTATGAGAGTGATGACTTGCTTGCTTCTGTTGTTTGTAACGTTCGGCAAAGTTTGGGCCCAGGAACCGGTGAAGACCGATTCCGACAAATATCAAGTGGTCTTTGAAAATGAGCGCGTGCGTGTTCTCGAGTATCGTGATAAACCCGGAGATAAAACGACGATGCACGCGCACCCGGATTTTGTGGTTGTGACGCGCAGTGCCTTCAAACGACGATTGACGTTGCCGGACGGAAAAAGCGCGATGCGCGAGTTCAAGGCCGGAGAGGTAATGTGGCAGCCGGCGCAATCTCATATCGGCGAAAACATCGGCGACACGGACACGGAGGTGCTTATCATTGAGCTCAAGGAGCCGCGCCCGCCGCAGAGTGGGGGAACAAAACCGCAGTAGCAAAAGTATGTTGCAAACTAGATCTTTATTGAAGGGAGGCTGCATGGGGCGGCAGCACCATTTCCGAAATAGCCCAACAAAAGCTCGCCCAGAAACAGCATGCCAAAGGTTGAGGCGGTCCAACAGCCGGCGCCACTCAACTGCCAAAGGTAGTTGGCCGAGTTCCAGCATTCGGCCGCGCTTTTGACTTCTTTCAGGGCGCTGTGATAGCTGCACCGGCATGGCCATCCAAGCAAAAGAATTTGCCGGTGAAATCGGCATACACTATCCGCTGCATGTCCTCAATCGTTATTCGCTCCCGGAATTGATCGGCCTTGCCGAGCGCGCGCGGCAAGCGTTGGGAAAATTTGGGTTTATCCAGGTTTGGACCAACGATAATCTGGAATATCGTAGCGTGCTGGCAAGCTCGGCGGCGATCGTCGCGCGCTTACCGGTCAAGCTCGGAACCGCCGTCACGGTTCCCTACTTTCGTAACCCGGTTGATCTGGCGATGGCGCTCGCGACAATATCCGAGCTCACGAACGGCCGCGAGATCTCCCTGGGCCTCGGACCCGGCTCGCGGTCGATACTGAGAAATCAAGTCGAGCGCGTAAAGCCGCTCGCGATCATGGCCGAATTGGCGATCGCGCTGCGAAAGTTGTTCGCAGGCGAGGCCCTCCGTAGCGCGGATATTCCAGTTCTGGCCGCCTATTTTCATTTAACCGCGGCAGAATATGCGCTGCGCTTCGAAACTC
>DASTOD010000627.1:0-18751 GCA_035762645.1 Binatia bacterium
TGCGGCGAATGGCTCGCAGGTCTTCGCCCTGGCCGAGATCGGCGCAAAAGGCAATCACCTCACACCCGTACTGTTCCATCAGCCAGCGCAAGATGACCGACGTGTCGAGCCCCCCTGAATATGCGAGAACGACTTTTTTTACGGCCATCCCCAGTGTGTTGGAACTAGAGGTTGCTGACAAACCCTGCTCGGAGTCCTTCGACTGTGCTCAGGACGAACGGAGGGAAATTGATCTCATTGATGATTTTCCGTTCATGCTGCTGAGGTTCTCGAAGCATTCCGGATCCTTTTCAGTAAACTGCTAGAGTTCCTTCAAGAAATAAAACGAATGATAGCGGCCAAATCCCCCTTGGTCCCCCTTTTTCAAAGGGGGAATTTTCTCGGAGTGCGACTTTAACCCCTCTTTGTAAAGCATGCCCTGAGCGGAGTCGAAGGGAGGGGCAGGGGAGATTTTTGGTAAAATCATTTTTTGCCCTTAAACTTGGGGCCTTTAAAGCCGTTCAGCAACCAGACCATGACCGCTTTTTGGACATGGAGACGATTCTCGGCCTGATCAAACGCGATACATTGCGGGCTCTCGAGAACTTCATGCGTGATTTCCTGGCCCCGGTGCGCCGGCAGACAGTGCATGACCACCGCATCCTTCTTCGCCATGCTCACGACGCGCTCGTTGACTTGATAGTCGCGGAACGCCCGCGCCCTCCGTTGGAACTCTTTCTCCTGGCCCATACTGGCCCAGACATCGGTGTAGATGACATCGGCGCCGGTCACGGCTTCTTCAACGGAGTGAGTCACCACGACCCGAGCGCCGCTTTTTCGCGCGCGATCTTCAATTTCTGTATCCGGCTCGTAGCCCCGCGGACAGGCGGCTGTGAACCAAAGGGGCAGCTTTTCCGCCGCCTCGATCCACGAGTGCACCATGTTGTTGCCGTCGCCAACGAACGCAACCTTGAGTCCGGCCAATTCCCCTTTGTGCTCTTTCAGCGTGAGGCAATCGGCAAGAACTTGGCAAGGATGGGAGAGGTCGGTCAGCGCGTTGATCACCGGCACCGTCGCATACAGCGCCATCTCTTCCACGGTCTTATGCGAAAAAGTCCGGACCGTGATCAGGTCCACCCACCGGCTAAGACTGCGAGCACAATCCGCAGGAGTTTCTCGGGTGCCGAGTCCGACCTCCGCGGAACCCAAAAAGATCGCATGGCCGCCCAGTTGGTTGATCCCCGCCTCGAAAGTCACCCGCGTGCGCAAGCTCGGTTTTTCGAAGATCATAGCCAGGGTTTTCTGCGGCAACAGCGGATGGGGAACACCCTGTTTCTGTTTTCCCTTGAGTTCCCGAGCCAACTCGAAGATGCCCTCCATCTCCTCACCACTGAGATCCCTGAAATTCAACAGGTCTCGTTTGCTCATGACTTAAAACGGGTAGTCCGGCTACTGCCGCGCCAAGACTTTATCGAGGATGGCGAGGCCGCGCGCGATTTCTTTTTCGGTGATTGTCAGTGGCGGAACAAAACGCAGGACTGTGGCGGCAGTGCAGTTGAGCAGAAGCCCGTTCTTCACGCAGGCCTCGACAATTTTGGCCCCTTCCATCTCGAGCTCGAGTCCAAGCATCAATCCCTTGCCGCGAACGCTGCGCACGAAAGCAAATCGGTCTTTCAGTTGTTGCAGCCCGTCGGCGAATACCTTCGCCATCTTGACGCAGTTCTTCAACACTCCGCCCTTCAACAATGTCTTCATCACCGCCAGACCGACGCTGCAGGCAAGGGGATTGCCGCCGAAAGTCGAAGCATGGCTTCCCGGAACAAAGCTCCGGGCCACTTGTTCTCGGGCCAGCATGGCGCCGAGCGGCAGGCCGCCCCCTAACGCCTTGGCGAGCGTCATAATATCGGGTTTAACGCCGAACTGTTCATAGCCAAAGAGCTTTCCCGTGCGCCCCATGCCGGTCTGGACTTCGTCGAAAATCAGCAGCAGGCCGCGCCGGTCGCACAACTCCCGCAGGCCACGCAAATACTCTTCGCTGGCGACGTTGATGCCGCCCTCGGCTTGAATCGGCTCCACCAGAACCCCGACGGTTCTATTCGGGTCGACGGCGTCCTCGGTAGCTCGTAAATCGTTGAAAGGGACCTGGCGAAACCCGACCGGCAACGGATCATAGCCCGCCCGCACCTTCTCTTGTCCGGTCGCCGTTAAGGTTGCGAGCGTCCGGCCGTGAAACGAGTTATGGGTCGACAGGATTTCGTATTTTCCACCCAGATGCTCGCCGCCATAGCGGCGCGCCAGTTTGATCGCCGCCTCGTTGGCCTCCGCCCCGCTGTTGCAAAAAAAAACCCGGTCCGCAAAAGAGTGGCGACACAGCTCGCGAGCCAATTCCGACTGCGGCGCGATATGATAGAGATTGGAAACGTGGAGCAGCTTCTTCGACTGCTGCTGGATGGCGCGGACGACAGCCGGATGACAATGGCCCAGGCTGTTGACGGCGATGCCGGCTAGGAAGTCGAGATACTCTTTTCCATCGGCGTCCCACACCCGCGCGCCTTTGCCACGAACCAGCGCGATAGGGGTGCGCGCGTAAGTCTGAACAACGTATTTATCGGTGAGCTTGGCCACATCGCGGTTGTTCATGGATCTATTTCCTCACCACCTCGGTCCCCACTCCTTCTTTGGTAAAGATCTCCAAGAGAACCGCGTGCTTGAGCCTGCCGTCGATAATGTGAGTTTTGCCGACGCCGCCCTTCAGCGCATCGATGCAACATTCCACCTTGGGGATCATGCCCGAACCGACGACCCCCTCTTGAATGAGCTTGCGCGCCTGGTTGACCTTGAGGGTGCTCAGCAGCTCGCCTTTCTTGTCTTTGACGCCCTCCACATCGGTCAGCAGAATCAGCTTTTCGGCGTTGAGCGCCTCGGCGACTTCCCCGGCCACCAAATCCGCATTGATGTTGTAGGTTTCCCCTTTTTCACCCACCCCGACCGGGGCAATCACCGGAATGAATTTGTTCTCATCGAGCGAGTTGATCACCAAAGGATTGATGCCGATGATCTCGCCCACCATACCGAGATCGATAATTTCCGGCGGCGCGCCGTTGTCGGACACCGTAACGTTCATTTTACGCGCCAAAATGAGTCCGCCATCCTTGCCGCTCAAACCGACCGCCATTCCGCCGTGCTGGTTGATCAGGTTCACGATCTCTTTGTTGACCTTGCCGACCAGCACCATTTCGATTATGTCGATGGTTTCCGGGTCGGTGACTCTCATACCGCGGACATAGCGGCTGGAGATCCCCATCCTGTCCAGCACGGTGTCGATTTGCGGTCCGCCGCCATGGACCACCACAGGATTGATGCCGACATACTTGAGCAGCACGATATCCTGGGCGAAGCTCGTCTTCAGTTCCTCGTCGATCATGGCGTTGCCGCCATATTTGATGACAAAAGTCTTGCCGTAGAAGCGCTGAATATAAGGCAGCGCCTCCATCAACACGTCGGCCTTGCCGATAAAATTTTCCATGACGGCGAATCCCCGGATCAGAGGATATAGCGCGACAAGTCCTCGTCCTGCAAGATGGGCGTGAGCCGGTCTCGAACATACTGGGCGTCGATGGCAACCTCTTTCCCCTGCATCTCCGGCGCGGCGAAGGAGACGTCGTCGAGCAACCGCTCCAAAATCGTATGTAATCTTCGGGCGCCGATGTTCTCGGTGCGCTCGTTGACCTCGGCGGCGATCCGGGCGATCTCGAGCACGGCATCGTCGCCGAAGTTGAGCCGAATTTCTTCGGTTGCGAGCAAAGCGGCGTATTGCTTGATCAGCGCGTTTTTCGGCTCGGTCAAAATCCGGACAAAATCGTCCTGACCGAGCGAGCTGAGCTCGACGCGTATGGGAAACCGACCCTGAAACTCGGGAATCAGATCGGAGGGTTTGACGCTGTGGAAAGCGCCTGAGGCGATGAAGAGAATATGATCGCTTTTCACCATTCCGTACTTCGTATTCACCGTCGAGCCTTCCACGATGGGCAACAAGTCGCGCTGCACTCCTTCGCGCGATACGTCGGGGCCGTGGGTGGACTCACGGCCCGCGATCTTGTCGATCTCATCCAAAAAAACGATGCCCGATTGCTCCACCCGGCGGATCGCCTCGCCGATGACCTTATCCATATCCACCAGCTTGCCCGCTTCTTCCTGGGTGAGAATCTCCATCGCCTCTGGGATCTTCACGGTCTTTTTTTTCGTCTTTTTGGGCAGCAGGTTCGAGAACATCTCCTTGAGGTTGAACTCCATCCCTTCCATTCCCTGGGGCGCCAGCACTTCGATCATCGGCATCGCGGACTGAGTCATCTCAATGTCGACGAAACGATCGTCCAGTTTGCCTTCCCGCAGCATCTTCTTGAGTTTTTCCCGTGTGCCTTGAACGCGCGCGCTGTCGATGGACTCTACATCCGACTGATCCACGGCGCCGGGCGGGAGGAGCAGATCCAAGATGCGCTCCTCGGCGATTTGCCGCGCTTTGACTTCAACCTTTTGTTTCTCTTCCTCCTTCACCATATTGACGGCGAGATCGGTCAGATCGCGGATGATCGATTCCACGTCACGGCCGACGTAGCCGACCTCGGTGAATTTGGACGCTTCCACCTTTATGAACGGCGCCTGAGCGAGCTTCGCGAGGCGGCGCGAAATTTCGGTCTTGCCGACTCCCGTCGGCCCAATCATGATGATGTTTTTGGGCACGATCTCCTCGCGTAGATCCTCCGGCACGAGCTGGCGCCGCCACCGATTGCGCAGCGCGATGGCGACTGCCCGCTTCGCGTCTTTTTGACCGACAATGTAGCGGTCCAATTCCGAGACGATTTCCCGCGGCGTCATCACCGGCGCCGGAGACAAATTCGATCGCCCCGCCGTAAACAACTCTTTTTCAACATTGTTCATATTTTATCTAAAGACCCGCCCCACCCGTCGATGCAAGATGAAAAATACAGAATGACGCGGCATTATGCAATTTGAGGTGGGCCTTTGCAATCGCGACGCGGGCGATCGAAATGGCACATGGCTGATAGCTTATGGCATATAGATCGAACAAAGGAACCATACGCCATAAGCCATAGGCTATAAGCAAGCTGTGGAGCGAGGCGATTGAGCGCACCCTTCGACAAAGCTCGGGGCAATCGGCCTATGAGTCAGCCGCCTGTTTAGGGCAACTCCTCGAACGTGAGCTGATCGTTGGTGTAAACGCAGATTTCCGCCGCAACTCGCATGGCCTCTCCCGCGATGGTCCGCGCATCCAGTTGTGTGTGCTTGACCAAAACGCGCGCCGCGGCGAGCGCATAATTTCCCCCCGATCCGATGGCGATCAATTGATCGTCAGGCTCGACGACATCGCCACTGCCGGAGATGACCAACAAATCGTTGATATCGGCCACGACCAAGAGCGCTTCCAGGCGCCGCAGGATGCGATCCGTGCGCCAATCCTTGGCTAATTCCACGGCCGCGCGTTTGAGATTACCGTTGAACTGCTCCAACTTGGCCTCGAACTTCTCGAAAAGCGTAAACGCGTCGGCCGTGGCTCCAGCGAAGCCGGCGATCACGCGGTCATGATAAAGCTTGCGTACCTTGCGGGCGCCGCGTTTCATCACGGTCTGCCCCAGGCTCACTTGACCGTCGCCTACGACGACGACTTGCCCGCCGTGCCGAACCGCCAGTATGGTTGTGCCCCTAAACATTTTTAGCCATCAGGCACTAAGCAATGGGCAACAGTCAGATTCCATTGCCTGGTGCCTCTCGCCTATTGCCTGGTTTACGCCCTCGGATGCGCCTTGTCATAGACCGCCGTCAACTGATCCAAATTCAAGTGCGTATAACGTTGCGTCGTCGATAGGCTCGCGTGACCCAACAGCTCTTGAATCACGCGCAGGTCGGCGCCGCTGTTGAGTAGATGCGTCGCGAAGGTATGTCGCAAGCCATGCGGGCCTATGCGCGTGGGAATTCCCACCTCACGCAAATGCTTGTCGAGCAGACGCGCCACGCTGCGCGTGGTGATTCGACCGCCCCGATAGTTTAGAAAAACCGCATTTGCGCCTTTGCAGGCCAGGTTCCATTTCTTGCGCATCTCGGCGCCGTACTCCCGGAGCGCTTCCAGCGCCACATCACCGATGGCCACGATCCGCTCTTTAGAGCCTTTGCCCACGACCCGGACGATCCCAAGCTGAAAGTCAATATCGCTCCAGTCGAGACCCACGACTTCACTCACGCGAACGCCGGTGGAATACAACAACTCCAGGAGGGCGCGATCGCGGACGTGTAGCGTATTTTTGCTCTTGATCCCGCCCAAGAGACGGAAAACATCGTCCACGGACAAAAAGGCGGGCAAGGGCTTTTCCTGCTTGGGGGTCTGAATAAGGAGCGATGGGTCTTTGTCTATCCGGCGCTTCGCCGTCAGATAGCGAAAGAAGCCCTTGAGCGCGGCCAGTTTTCTACCGATCGAGCTTTTTTTCCGGCTCTTGCTCAAAAAAGCCAGATAGGCGCGAAGCACATGTATGTCGATTTTGCGGACGTCCACCGTTTTCCCCGCGCCTAAAGAGATTTCTCTCTCGATTAAGAAGCCTTGGAATTGAGCCATGTCACTTACATAGTTCCGTAGCGTGTGAGACGAGACGCTGCGCTCGCTCCGGAGGTGATCGGCGTATTGTTGAATGAGGTCGTCCACGCTGGGTTGGTTAGGCTGAGGGCCCAGAATAACACGCGTGGCGGCTGCCTTCCAGCGCTCCAATAAATGTGTTAGTCATCGTCTACATCCGGCTTGTCGAGCCTGAAGTCCGATGGTCGAAGAGGCAGTTTCCTTTTCAAATGCCCGTGGCGAGACGCTCAAGGGCGCCCTTTATCACGCAAGCTCGGGTGCGGCTCGGGGCGCCGTACTGCTGTGCCACGGCATGGAATCCAACAAGGAGAGCGAAAAACTGGTCCGTCTCAGCCGTTCTTTGGCCGAACGAAACATCCCGTCCCTGCGATTTGATTTTTCCTACGTCGGCGAATCGAGCGGGATCTTTGAAAATATCACTTACAGCGGCGAGGTCGAAGATTTGAGCGCGGCCTTCTCCTACCTGACCGGCCGCTTTCCAGGAAAGATCGGGATCCTGGGCTCGAGTATGGGCGGGACAGTGGCTTTGCTGTTTGCCGCCCAGCAGGCCGCCCTCGCGGCGCTCGCGACCGTCGGGGCGCCGATCCACCCGGAAAATTTCCCGACGCGGCTGCTCACGCCGGCTGAAGTCGGACAGTGGCGCAAGCAAGGCTTCATCTTTTACCACGGACAGAAGTTAAATATAACGCTGCTGGACGATTTGGAAAAGATCAACGTACCGGCCGCGGCCAAAGAGATTGCTTGTCCTGTGCTGATCCTGCACGGCGATAGCGATGAAATGGTCCCCGTGGACGAAGCTCACGAGCTCTACGGCCATTTGCGCTCGGTAAAGAAGCTGGTGATATTGAAAGGAGCAGACCACGGGTTGTCAGACCCCGACCTCATGACGGGCGCAGTCACACAAGTCATCGAGTGGTTCTGTCGGTACGTGGGGTAAGACGGCCATGGGGAAATCTTCCCAGAACTGGACGATAACGCTGCTTTTTTCATTTTGGGCCCTTACCGGCTGCGCGCACGATCTCGGCACGGCCCAGGGCGTTGTCGAAGAGTTTCTCGATCAGCACTACGTCCACATCGATTTGCCGAAGGCTAAACAATACGTCGTCGGCCTCGCATTGGAGAAAGTCAACGAAGAAATCAGGCTAACGGCGGGGCAGACGATCGATGCTTCGACGCAAAAACCCAGGGTCAATTACCGCTTGCTGGAAAAGAAACAAGGCGAAACGCGCGCCGCCTTTCTCTACCTCGGCACGATCCGCTCGGATGATGGATCCGAGTTTACCCGGCGTTGGCTGGTGGCGGCGCGCAAAGAAGGTGCGCTGTGGCGGGTATCGAACTTCTCCGAATCCGACTAATCAGTCGCCTGGCGGTTTCGGGTCTCGGGTTCCGAGTCTCGGGTTGAACGCGAAACACCCAAACTAGAAACCTGAAAGCAGAAACTTGAAACTTTTAACCTTACGCTCCCGCCGGTTGGGCCGTTGCCGGAGGGGGCGGCGCCTCTCTTGGTTTCATTTTTATTTGCAACGCCAGGCCCGCCGCGATCATCGCAATCACACCGCCGGAGAGAAAAGCAAAGTTATAGTCGCCGAGCCAAGTCCGCAAAGCGCCGGCGCTGGATGCCATAATCGCCGCGCCGATCTGGTGCGACATGAAGATCCAGCCATAAACTTTACCGATGTTTTGCTTGCCAAACGTGTCGGCCGTGATCGCCATCGACGGCGGCACGGTCGCGAACCAGTCCAATCCATAGATCACGGCGAAGACCAACAGCCCTGAAATATTGTGCACGAATGGAAGTATGAGCAGGGAGACTCCCCGCAGCGCATAGACCAGAGCCAACCATTTGTGCGGTTGGACCCGGTCGATCATCCAACCGGAGAAGATCGTACCGACGAGATTCAAACCGCCCATGACACCGACCAAAGACGCGGCCGCCACCTGCGGAATCCCTATCTCAATCTCATGCGGGATCAGGTGGGTGCCAATGAGGCCATTGGCGGTGCCGCCGCAAACGAAGAAACTTCCCGCCAGCAGCCAGAAAGTCGGGTGGCTGACAACCTCTCTCGCCGTGATCGAGGAGTTTCCAGAGCGCATGCCCCTCAAAGACGCCACACCCCCGGAACTCGCCGCTCCTGGTTGTCCGGCACCGTAGGGCTCCAGCCCGATTTCAGACGGATCGTCGCGCATCCAGAGATAAATCAGCGGTAAGAGCACTAGCGCGACGGCGATGAGGGTCATCGACCCTATCCGCCAGCCGGCGTAGGTGATGGCAACCATAAAGAGCGGGATGAAAATCAGCTGTCCCGTCGAGCTGGCACTGCCGAGAATACCCAGGGCCAGTCCGCGCCTCGCAACGAACCAACGGTTGCCGACGGTCGCGGTAAGGACCGATCCAACGCCACCGGCCCCCAATCCAACGATGATCCCCCATACCAGAAAGAACTGCCAAAACCGAGTCATCGCTATCGTACCGCTGACCCCGATAATCAATAAAGCCAAGCTGCCCAGCATCACCCGTCGAGGACCAAAGCGATCGATCAACCAGCCACTGATGGGTGCGGCGACGCCGAACAACAAAAGATTCATACTCACGGCCGACGCGATCAACGCGCGGCTCCACCCGAACTCCGCCTCCAGAGGATGGATCAAAACCGATGGCGAGGAGCGCACCCCGGCACTGGTCAGCGTCGTCATGAAGCAAATAGCTAAGACCAGCCAACCATAATAGAAGGGTAAGGTGAGCGGCGGACGGGTTGTGGGTGTGACCGAGCTGTTGTTTTGCATGTCTTGCAAATATAGCCTGGTTTTCCTGGAAACCACAAATAGTCGTTCGCTCGCGACTGATTCCAAGGGATTCAATAAAGATTATGAAAATTAAGATTGTTCTGGTCTTGTTCTTAGTCTTCGGCTCGTTGCATTCGGCTCGTGCCCAATTGACGGGACCCAACGAAGAGATCCCGTTCGTGCCCACTCCGATCGAGGTCATCGACCGCATGCTCGAACTCGCCGAGGTCAAAAAAGGAGATCTGGTTTATGATCTCGGCAGCGGCGACGGACGGATAGTGATACGGGCGGCCAAGAAGTATGGCGCGCGCGGCGTGGGAATCGAGATGGACAAGCTGCTGCTCGAAAAAGCCAGGACGGCAGCCAAAATGGAAGGCATCAGTCACCTGGTCGACTTTCGCGCCGAGGACGCGCTCCAGGCGGACATCTCGCCCGCCACGGTCGTCACTCTCTACATGCTTCCCTGGTTCAATGAGGCGATGAAGCCCAGGTTCAAGAAATACCTCAAGACCGGCTCCCGCATCGTCGCGCATGACTTCGGCATCCAGGGCTGGCCACCGGACAAGATCGAGAAGCTCCCCGAAATCGAAGAAAGGCCCGGAGGCCACAAACATCAGCACACGATTTTTTTATGGCGAATCGGCGAGAATTGGCGCGATCAATCTAAGTAGAACCAAGAGACGGCGGGTGTCCCGCAGAAAGCCATTCGGCCAAGGTAAGGCCGGCGAGCTCGATCTTCCGAACCTTAGATAATGGGTGATCGGCGGCAAGGACAACGGTGAGGTCGGGATGCGGTAGGGAATAACAGTGCCAATCGCGCCCGCGTGATTCAGTCACTCCGTCCGCCCCCAGCAGAGGCGGCAGGTTGGCCGCCAAACCCAAACTGCACGACAATTTATATAGAGCCTCCTTTGTACACCAGAGGCGGTAAAATGCCGGCAGCCGCGCCCACTCGGGCTGCTCCGAAAGCCACAGAATTTCGTCCCGGTGAAATGCCAATTCGCTGATCCCGGCAATGTCGCGGCTCGCATCGTTGATTTCGATGTCTAATCCCAAATTCGTGTCCGGACTAACCACACACGCTACCCAGCCGCCGCTGTGGGCCAGGCTAAACCGGGGCTGAGGCTCGGAGTTGGGGAAAACGACCTGCGGCGCATTGCCCGGCCGCTCGACGATGCGAGGCAACGTAGCGGTTAGGTGGGAAATCGCAAATCTCAGAAGCATCCGCCCGGCCAGGAACTGGCGACGGCGTCCCTGCCGCTTGAAGCCGGCATAGCGCTGTGCCTCGCTTGCGCCAATCCGCTTAGCGAACATCGCCAGGTCGTCTTCAGACACGAGAAGACTGTTCAGCAACCACAGCGTGGTCGGCGCGGCGATCTTACTGGTCGGCGATGGTAACAAAGTCTCCCTTCAATGCCACGCCCGCGATGATGGCCCCGGCATGGCATTCGAACTCCGTCGCGCTCGACATTTCGTTCTTCTTGTAATAGCTCACGATATTCACGACGGCGTTGGCGCCTAGTTCCTGAGC
Source organism: Binatia bacterium (assembly GCA_035762645.1). Lineage (GTDB taxonomy): Bacteria > Desulfobacterota > Binatia > UBA9968 > UBA9968 > DASTOD01. The sequence continues at coordinate 10,938 of DASTOD010000627.1, forward strand.
CCGCTTCTCAAAGCTGACAAGAGCCGAAAGAAAGGCCCAGTTGCATGCTTGTTCGTCGGATTTGCCAAACGCGTTGGTTTTCCGATTGGAGACAAAGCTACCAAGCTTCTTCAGTATCTCCGGAGATTTTTGGGTGCCAAAGAAGAACTTCACCGAACCATTGAGTTTTTCCGACGCATCCTTGACTTCCATGGCGGCGGCGATCGGCAGGATATGTTTGGTATCGCGCGCGTCCACGGTCCAGGCTGCAGCCAGAGATAGACCGAATAGACTCATTGAAAAGACGAATTTTTTCATCGGCAACCCCCTTCCACTGAGTGTTTCCCCTAGCCGGACTTTTTGAAAACTAGCGAGGTGTTAATTCCGCCGAAGGCGAAGTTGTTGGACATCACGTACTCACAGTTTAAGTCACGCCCTTCACCGGTGACATAATCCAGATCCGCGCAAAGCGGATCCACCCGCTCCAGATTGATCGTTGGCGCGAACCACCCGTCGCGCATCATTTCAATGCTGATCCATGCCTCCAGCGCGCCGCAGGCGCCGAGGGTGTGTCCCATGTAACTTTTCAGCGAACTAATCGGAACACGGTCGCCGAAGACATTCCATGTAGCTTGAGATTCCGCAATATCGCCCTGTTGGGTGCCAGTACCGTGAGCGTTGACATAGCCGATACTAGGCGGCGGTAAATCGGCATCGGCCAATGCGAGTTGCATTGCGATTTTCATCGTCTCAGGATCAGGATGAGTGACGTGACAGCCGTCGCTATTGGTCCCGAAGCCGACGAGTTCAGCATAGATAGTGGCGCCGCGCGCCCGGGCGTGATCCAAATCTTCCAGGATAAGGGCGGCGGCCCCCTCGCCGATCACCAGGCCGTCGCGGTCGGCATCGAAGGGTCGCGGTGTCGTACCGGCCGCCTCGTTTCGCACGCTGGTCGCAAACAGGGTATCGAATACCGCGGCCTCTGTGACGCACAATTCTTCGGCGCCGCCGGCGATCATCGCTGTTTGCCGCCCGCTGCGGATCGCTTCGAACGCATAGCCAATGCCTTGGCTTCCCGAAGTGCAAGCGCTGGAAGTTGTAATGACCCGCCCCGTCACGCCGAGAAAGATTCCGATGTTGACGGGCGCGGTATGCGCCATCATCTTGATATAGGTGGTAGCGTTTATCCCCTTGGTCGTTTTTTCCTCGATCATCCTGCCGAAGTCACAAATCGCCTTCGGCGTGCCGGCGGAAGAGCCAAAAGCAATCCCCATCCACCCGCTCCTCAATAGCGGATCATCTATCAGACCGGCGTCGATGAGGGCCAGCTCACTGGCCCGGGTTGCCATCAAAGCCACTCGACCCATGCTGCGAGTGGATTTTAACGTGTATCGTTCGGAGACGGCAAATTCGGTGGCCGGAGCGCCAAGTTGCGTGTTCAGCCCGTCGTAATCCAGCCAGTCTGGCATCCGCCTGACCGCGTTGCGGTAACTACGGAGCCGCGCGCGAATAGTGGGCCAGTCATTGCCGATGGGGCTGATCCCAGCCATACCGGTAACTGCGACGCGGCGGCTCATGCCAGACCTCCATTCACGGAAATGACCTGGCGAGTAATGTAGGCGGCATCGTCGGACAGCAGAAAACTGACTGCGGCGGCCACCTCCTCCGGCTTACCGATTCGGCCGGCGGGAATCAGCTTGATGACTTCTTGCAGCGGCAGATCAGCGATCATTTCGGTTTCGATCAATCCGGGCGCGATGCAATTAACGGTAATCCCGCGGCTCGCTAACTCCAGCGCAAGCGCCTTGGAAGCACCGATGATCCCTGCTTTGGCTGCGCTGTAGTTCACTTGCCCCCGGTTGCCGATCAAACCGGATACGGATGTGAAGGTAATGATCCGGCCCGGCGCTCGACGGCGCACCATCGGCAGGATCAGGGGACTCAGCACGTTGTAAAAGCCGTCGAGATTCGTCTTGAGGACGATGTCCCAATCTTCGCCGGAGAGCGCTGGAAATACCCGGTCGCGCGCTATGCCGGCGTTGCAAACCACCCCGTAGTAGCAACCATGGCTTTCGATGTCGGCTTTGAGTGCGGCGGCGGTCCCTTCACGGTCGGCGATATCGCACTGGAGGACGCGTGCTTGGCGGCCGAGCGCAACGATCGATTGGGCCACGACCTCGGCTTCTTCACGCCGCTCGCGACAATGGACGACAATGTCATAGCTGTCCTGCGCGAGACGCAGAGCGACCGCCTTCCCTATGCCTCGACTGGAGCCGGTCACCAAGACGGTTTTGCTCACTGAGAACTCCCGTCGAGAACCCTCTTTAGGTCGCCCGGTTGAAAAACAGTCACCGTCGCGGTCGCCAGGTTGCCGCCCGCCTCGTCGTCGATGCGACAGTCAAAAACACCCAAGCCGCTTTCGCTCTGGAACACGCGTTGGACGTTTACCCGCAGGATGGCGCCAGGCTTAAAAACCGGGCGACTGCACTCGTAGCGCCGGATTCCCAGCAATAATCCAATCTTAACCGGTTCACCGCGCAGTCGAGCGGTATACCCGGCGTAAGCAGCAATAGCTTGCGCGATGTATTCGATGCCAACCCAGGCGCCGACACCGTCCGAATCGCAGAACAAGCTGCTCCGTCGAATGCCAACCTCGCCGCATAGGCTGTCTTCGTCGACCGAGATGACCTGATCGAGTAAGACCATGGGGCCGGTATGCGGAATCAGCGATCGGATGTCCGGAAATTCCACGTCAGTCCCTCCCAAGCACAAGCGCTGCATTCGCACCGCCGAAGGCGAACGAATTACTCAACGCCCATCGCAAAGGACGGCCAAGTGAGCACCCACGCTCGGCTACGTTCACCACTGGCAGCGCCGGGTCCGCCGCGCCATCCCACAAATGAGCGGGCAGCTTGCCAGAGGCGTTACCGTCCTGCATCGCCAACCAGCACAATCCAGCCTCGATAGCACCCGCCGCTCCCAACGTATGCCCGGTAAAGGGTTTCGTCGAGCTGACTGGAGTGTCGCTACCGAAAAGTGAGGCGATCAGACGCGATTCCATCGCGTCGTTCTGCCCTGTACCCGTGCCATGCAGATTGACGTAGTCGATTTGCGCGGCGCCAACTCCCGCGCGTGACAAAGCCCGCTCGATGGCGAGTCGCGCACCCGCGCCCGCCGGATCGGGAGCCGATAAGTGGTAGCCGTCGGAGGATTCTCCCCAGCCGCGCAGGGCAACGGTTGCCGGCTCTCTGCTCATGAGAAACAACGCGGCGCCCTCGCCGATATTGATGCCGTTACGGTTTACGCTGAGTGGATTGCATAGCGATTTACTGACCGACTCCAGCGCGGTGAATCCGGCCACCGTGAAGGCGCACAACGTATCCACGCCGCCCGCCACAACGGCATCGCAAATACCCGCGGCGATCAAACGAGCCGCGCTGGCCAAAGCCTTGGCACTCGACGCACAGGCGCTCGAATGGACGTATGCGGGACCGGTGATCCCGAGGCGCTCCGCCAACATCGCCGCAGGCGAAACCAGTTCCTGCTGGCCATAATGAAATTGCCCCGGTAGCCTGCCTGTGACGGCATACTCGCGCAACGCGACTTCACCTTCGGCAATACCGGAAGTGCTGGTGCCGACGACAACTGCCATGCGGTCGAGCCCGAACCGTTCGATGGCGGCATTAATTGCCGGCCGTATCTGCGCCAATGCAGCTAACGCAAGCTCGTTATTACGGCTTCGTTCCCGCAGTCGCAATGGTTCAACATCTCCGAGCGGCAGGGCGGCATCCACCCGACCGAGCGGCAGCGACCGGCCAGGTGAATAGGCATCGGTCATCACGACACCACTTTCCGCTCGATCGAGCATGCGCTCTTTTATCTTGTCGCGCGTCTCTCCTAACGGGCAGATCATTCCCAGCTCGTTGAGATAAACCATGGCTACGGACCAGTGGAAACCGATTCTATGCTCAGCCGGTAGTGGTAGCCGAGGTTGGAAAATTCCACTTTGCCGCTCCAAGGGGGTTGGCTGCTGTAGTCGATCACCGCCACGGGAGTCTCTCCCGCGATTAGCGTCCGGCGCAGGCCGGTTTCTTCGATTCGCCAGCCGCTCGGTAAAACTTGCCGGAGCGCATCAATCGGCCACAGTGTCAGTTGAAGATCTTCCAGCACATCTTCGTCACGAACCTCGGGGGCCAGCATTGGATGCCGCCATGACTGCACTTTCTGGCCATCGTAACGAAGCGCCAGCACACGTTGGCCGAGCGCCAGACCGACCAACTCGAGCCTTTCCGAATCGATTTCCAACGCGGTCTCCAGCTCGTAGGTGCGGCCGCCGTATTGTATCTTGAGATGCTGGTGTAAACTGATCGATGTGCCGAGCGTGGCCGGCGGTAATTTCAGCCCCAGCCGCCCCGAGCGCGGTCCCTGGCCGTCGCAACCGGCGAGCGCGAGAATTATGATCAACGGAGCGAGTAGAGGCTGAGTTTTGATATTTTTCCGAGCCCTTGTTCACGGCAGTTGATGGATCGACCACCAGGACATCTCAGGCTCGAGATAGTGGTCCGACGCCAGCGAAGATAACTTCACCCATTCGAGAGCAGCCGGAGTCACTGATTGGGCGGTGAGTCTAAAGACAGCAAAACAGCAGCCGCGAGTGGGTGCTCACAAGGATCAGACCCCTAAGCTCCCAAACCCGACGACCAGGATCACTGAACCGATGGAAGAGTTACTCTATTCGCCGTAATCCCTCACAACTTGTGACGGTCTCACGATCCATGATCCCGTGCATGAACGTCGCGCGACTTCGCCAATCTCCCGGCCATTGGTGCCGTCTTCGTAATTGCCTTCAACGCCGAAGGTTCCGGTATAGGCGACGGCGGCCAGGGTTTGCGTCCCAACGCAGGATACCAGTTTAAAAGGGACATGGAGGGTCGTAAACACGATGCTTCCCAGGACATGAACAAAGCCTGGTCTTCTTGACTGCGTGGCCTCAACGGCGCGATCCTCTTGCTGCATTTCTTCAGCTACCGTAGCGGCTGGAGTAGCCAATAAACTGACCAGCAGAATCGCGGCATTTATAACTGAGTAGGTTCTCTGTTTCACGGCGTCCCACCTCCCTGGGTGCGCAATAGTTTCTCCATTATCGGCCGAAAGTCAAGCATAAAGTGAGGGCCCGGAGATTGCGCGGTGGAGGCAAGATTCACTTTTTACCCTAACGTTACCCAGCTTTCCTGGAAGCGGTCAGAAATCCATCGCCAGAGTCTCGATAGCTGAAATGAGTCGGCCCGCTATGGGTCATGCGGTCGTGCCCGCCTCGACAGTCGTCGCCCGGCTCCGTTCGCACAGAGCAGTCTCGGGCGTGGTATCGTTGAAGAGCGGGACCAGTATCCATTCACTCGCGGTGCCGATTAGCAGGGTCAGCCCGAAGGCTTCCAAGGCCGGGGTGTGACTCAGGCTCAGCAAGCCGAAGGAGAGCAATGTCGTTAACGCCGAGAGACCGATGGCCAGCCAGGCGATTCTGTCATCCAGAACAGGCTCGTGGAGGAAAATACTATAATCGATGCCGATGCCGAGGATCAGCATCAGCCCCAAGATGTGAAATAGCTGGAGTTGCTGCCCAAGCAAGCCGAGGAGCGCGAGCGTAACAAGGCTCGCCAGCGCGGTGGGAGCCAGCACGCGCCAGGTGGCGCGACCGTAGCGCGGGTAGAGCAAACCGTAGACAGCGACATAGGAGAGCAGCAACAGCCAACTCATGTATTTCCGATAACGGCCCAGCACGGATGAAATTCCCGCTACCTCATCGACCCACTGCGCGTCGTCAATTCCCGCGGCCGCATGCTCCAACTGCGCTAAGCTCGCCTTCGTCAATCCCCGCAACGCAACAATGCTGGCATAGCCGCCGTCCACCTGACCCAGCCAGAGATGGCGCCATGGCTCACTGGCCGGGGTTTTTAGGAATTCGCCCGGTGTCAGCGGCGCGGCGGAAGCGAGCAGATGATCACGCGTTGCGATAAACCATTTGGCATCTTCGCCAATCTGTGCGCCCAGAGTGGCCAGTGCGCCACCCCCCTGCAGCAGTTTATCGTCGAGCAGTTTGCGCCGGCTTTGCTGTACCTCCAGGGACGGCACCCAATTGGAGATCGACTGGTAGCCGGTGATGATCTGTTGTTCGACCAAGGGGTCGAGCCGCTCCCTGAGCATTTCCTCGCGCCGCAGCAACGCTTCGGGCGTAGGGCCGCGCACGATATAGAACTGCGCCGGCGCCGCCGCGTCGAGCAATTTGCTGATTTTTACTTGATCGTCAACTAGATGTTGCGGCGAGTTGTTCAGTAGACGAACGTCGTCTTGAATGTCCAAGCGCGACAAGCCCAACCCGACGATGGCGATAGCGAAACACGACGGCACAAACAGCGATCCTCGATGGCGGCAGAGTAGCCGCCAGCGCGCCAAAACCGCAGCATAAGACTGTATTAACCGGGCATTGGTCAGTGTCGCGGTTGGAACCAGGATGGGGAACCAAAGGACTACCGTCACCCAGGCAAACAGCAAGCCGAGCATGGTAAATACCGCCATCTGCTGCAATCCGGGAAACGGAGTCAGCACCAGGCCTAAATACCCAATCAAAGTCGTAATCAGCGTCAAGAACAATGCCGGCAACAGCCGTCGCAACAACCGAGACGAATCAACCGCCGTACCGGCGCTCGCCCGATTGCACAAGAAATAGATCCCATAATCCTGAGCCACGCCTATCAGGGTTGCGCCAAAGACCAAGGTCAACAGATGAATCCGATCGAACAGCAACCAGCACACCGATAGGGCGCCGAGGCAACCGATGCCGACCGGGAGCATGATCAGGACGATGGGGCTGAGCGAACCAAACGTACACACCATAAGCAGCACAATACCGGCGATGGAGCCGACGCCGATGACCGATAGTTCGTGGCTCGCTTGTCTGCTGGCAGCCGCCGCATGCAAAATCATCCCTGCGCTCAGCACCTCGATGTGTGAAACGGCCTTAGCGGCGCGTTCCCGGGCCTGCTCCAGCAGCGGTAGGACGGCCCGCTGCGCCGCCATGGAAAACGCTGGAAGGCGCACGGTCATCGGCATGGCCACGAACTCGCGTCGACCGTCGCTCAGAAACAATCGTCCTTCCCGCGGTCGCACCGGCGTTTCTTGCATGCGCGCCTGAACCCAGCCACCGAACAGACCGAACGGATCCTCTTGCCAAGCGCCGAGCTTCGGTCCGGCAAAAGGACTGTAGAGCTGTGTCAATGCCCTGTCGACCCAAAACTGTTGGCGTTGGCTGTACAAGGCCTTCTGCTGCTGTGGCGTCAGGAGGTTTAGCCGATGCCTTTGGAACAGCCTCAGCCAGTCACGATCGGTGGGATCGGTCAGTGGTCTGTCGAACTGAAAGAGATCCCCATGCGGCGCCAGCACGGCGAGATAGGCGTCGGCGGCGCGGGTAGCTCCCGCCCAATCGTCCGCGCCAACGAGCACCATCAGACGCTGCCGGGCTGAATCCACCCTGTGGGCTAAAGCCCGCTGCAGCACCGGGTCGCGATCCTGAAGCGGCAGCAGCGCAAGAATATCCGTATCCGGCGCCAACCGGCGGCCAATCCATAGATAACCGGCATGGGCGACCATGAGGCCGACGACGAGCGCCCAGCCGCACGCCAATACCTTGGGCCGGCTCAAAACGATGCCGCCTCGTCCTCGCTCATGGCGGCATACCCGGTCTGAATGGCGGAAAAAAGGATGGTGGTGCGATCGCCGTTCGCTTCCATAATCGTAATAGTCTTGACATAGGCGGCGCCGTCGAGCGTAACGCTGCCGAT
>DASTOD010000628.1:0-3140 GCA_035762645.1 Binatia bacterium
TTGCATGCGTCGCAGAGTTTCAATGTTTGGTCTTTACTTCTGATCCTTACGCAATGATGAGTTACTCCCTTCGCGGGATCCCAGAGCTGAATGGGATTACCAAAACTTGCAGGGAGTTCGGCTCGCTAAAAACAACGGTGAACGCGCTGAAGGCGGAAAGAAGGCAAAGAGCCGTGCCCGGGTCTCGTGTTCGTAATAACTGCCACCTCTAAATTAGCCGGCATTCTAGCGGTATGCCCAGGATCTGACAAGTATAATGAGCCACCCAATTGGTCCTATCGAACTAAACAAAAGTGGCGCTGTCCTAGGAATGACGTGCTCGTAATCGTGCTTCCCGTTGATACTTCCACGTTTCGAGAATTCCCGAAACGCCGAAATGACACTCTTCTAGCCCTCGTCGTGACGAAAATCGTCATCAATTGGTCCGCCTCGTTTGTCAAAGGCTTCAATTGGTCTGGTCCGCAAAGTCTTGCTCCTTCCAGCAGCTCCAGCCAAAATGCTATCTCCTCAAGTTCCTGCATGCCTCCTTCTATCTCACAGTTCGAGTACTCGCCTGAGCTTTTCCAAAAGCTCCTTCTGCTTTTTTGCGGGGATCTTTTTGATGTTTGTCAATTTCCACTGAACCGCGGGCAGTTTTTCGAGACCCCCGATCCCCATTAAATTCCATTTTGGTTGTCCAGCTTTCAGGGAAACGAGGAATTCCCGTTCGTCATTGGTCAATTCTTTCCTCAATGTCTCAACAAGGGTCTCTCTCGCGGCGATCAGTTCATCGTATGAAACCTCGTCAACCGCCATGCCGGAAAACTCATTTTCATAGATCCGGCGAACATCTTTACGTGTAGGGTCGAGTAGTTCGTGGATCGGCCGATCATGACTTGCCAGATACACGACAAAAGCCTTTCTAATCTCCTCCGTGATGCCTTCGTTATCCAAGAGAAGCTTGACGTCGAACAGATCCCGTGGATGTTGACGGTCCAACGCAGCGCAAAGTTTCCCTCCGTAAAGGTCAGCTAGCGAAAGTGTCTGTGCGGTTACCGAAAGTTCGAACGCATCCTCGGCGCGACGTGTTAGTTCGCGCTCTTGGGCGGGAAAGACGGAGCCCCGGATGACTTCGTTGGGTTCAATCTTTATTCGTGTCGGCCCCACAGCCACAGTAAGCCTCGTTATACGGTCAGGATTCTGTGCGCGGGTTTCCTGCACCCTGGTGCCAACGATGGCCTTTTTGATAGCGATCGCAATCCGGTCGAGAGCGGCGCTCATCTCTTTCAAGGCGGTATTGCGTGGTTCATCCACCGGGAGATGGCTTAGATCGATATCCACCGACAATCGCGGCATCTCACGCACGAACAGATTGATGGCCGTTCCGCCCTTCAGCGCAAAACAGGTTTCCGCAGCCACGTGCGGTATGGCTTTGAGCATCAGTTCGGCTTGTTTGAAATAAGGGCTATCCTTCAAGGCCGCGATCCGGGAGCTGCGCTCGCGGTTTCCGTATTCGGAACCGTGATTTTGTATTTGGAATCGAAGCGTCCGCCCTTAACCAATGCGCGCTTTCCTTTACCGAAGTCTACTCTTGATAGGTCGACTTTTCGTACCCAGGCATGCTTGCAGTTTTCAGCAAGAAGCATGAATAGCCGTTTGACTTTCACGGAGGTGCACTTTTCTAACAAGCTCTGCACGATCCGGGGGCGCAGTGTGGTGAGCCCCTCCATTAACAGCCTTGCTTCCTCGTAGGAATCGACTAGCGGAACCCCATACAGGACCTCCATCATGGCTCTCTCAGGTGCGGATACTTTGATCCGATACGACCCCATGTCTTTCTTGGTCAGTCCTTGATCTGCTTCGCCGGCAAAGAGATTCGTCGTAGTGTAGCGAACCTTGACGCCCCAGCGATACTGCTTGAACCACGCCGGTAGTTTTATATCCGGCAACCCGAACAGCGACACCACTGTGTCCTTCCCCATGGGCAAAAAATGCGCGTATCCTTGCATCTGGAGCGCGGTTTTTCCACCCACGTGGATAGGAAGCTTCAATTGCTCTTGGATTGCATAGAGTCCGCCGGTCCACTCGACCTCGTCCCCGGCCTTAGCATAGGCGCCCTGCCCCACTTGGCGTAACCACGAGGTCTTTTCATATTCATGAACTAGTTGCTGATAGATTCCGTGTTTTTCAAGCCAAGGCGTCACCGCGACCGTACCCGCGGACCAGGCTTTGAGAAGCTGGTTTATTTTGCTGCCTGTATAACTAGCCATGCTTGTTAAATTAGCCGAATTTTAAACCTAGTACAACCATAGGTTTATAATCCAGCCGATTTCACAAGATTAGCTTGTTCTTTGGGAGCCAAAATAAACTCACGAATGGAAAGGACCGGTTCACTGGGTCCAACCTGAGTAATTGCCTTATTGGCATCATCGATTAAACCGCAGCAAATTCGCTGAGGGCGTGTCAAGCAAAACAGAGAAGGAGACAGGGAGATGGGGAGACAAGCAGTCAATCAGGAACCGGGTATCACAGTTCGGTTTCAAAAAATCTGCCGCATCTTAAAACGATTTGCTCGCCTTCTGACAAGCAGTTTTGCATACAAGGAGACGCGGAGATCTAGAGACAGGGAGCGAATCGGAGGTAAAGCCGTGATCGTGTTCGTACTTCCCATGAAATAGCGTGATCGGAAGCCAGCGCAAAGAGGTCAGGTAAATTCCCGGTCAGGGCCTTTACCATCTTGACAGTTTGGAAATTCGGCTGGCGGAAGGATGGGACGGAAACCCCAGCTTTCGGGAATTCCCGAAAGGTCGTAAATAGACCTTCAGTCCAGTCCAGTCGAAGTTCGCACCACCTTTTCTAACGCTCTCAACAATCCTTCGATATCCTTCGGGTGCTTTAGCCAATACCGCGTTCGCCTTCCTCTCGTCTCGTAGCGAACCACGTCTGCTGTTCTGAGGGTAGCCAAATGTCCACTGATGGTTTGAACGGAGCGCTCCGACAGAGCGCCAAGTCGGGCCGGTGTGAGACGTCCATTCTTCGCTAACAAGGTAATGATCTGATAGACGACAGGATTGCCGAGCAGCCGGCAGAGGCGTGATTCACGATATCGTAATTCGTCCATCCAGCGCCTTCTACGGCGAGCCGCGCTGCCCTGTCAAGCA
>DASTOD010000629.1:0-2148 GCA_035762645.1 Binatia bacterium
GGCGGCTATAAAGAATACGACGCCGCGATCTCCAGCCCGCCCTATCCTTCTCTCAAAGGCTTAGGGAGCGTGCGCGATAGCCTCACAGACGCAACGCCTCAGCTCAAACAAGCCGACTTGAAGAGATTCGTCGACGACCGATTTGTCAGAGCAAAATAGTCGGATCGGAGGTGTTATGAGAGTAGAGACGGAACGCAAAATGAAACGCTGGCGCGAGCAGCGGTGGCTGCTGGATCAGGTGATCCAAACGCGTGGCCTCGATTGGGACCAGGGGCGCACCGGGAAGATTCTGCGCAACTGCGGTCCCGGCGCGCAAAGCGATCTTCAGGAGATCGCCCGCAGAGTGCAAAAGTTCGTCGATATCCCACGTGAGTTCGCGCGCGTGGCGGCGCGCCGGGAAGACCTGGCCAAAGAAACCGAGAAAGCCGGCCATCTGATCGAAGCGCGCGATCACTACTACATTGCGGCATGTTTTTACACCAACGCCATGTGGGCGATCTACGAAGACGGCAACCCCAGGCGCATCGCCTGGCAAGAAAGAAAACGGGCCTGTTACGACAAGTTCATCCAATATGCCGGGCGGCCTATCGAACGCGTGGAGCTTCCCTACCAGGGAAACCTCATCCAAGCGCTGCTGCATCTTCCTCCCGGCGCGAAAGCCGGAGAGAAGGTCCCTTGCGTCATGTACATTCCAGGAATGGACGGTGTCAAAGAAGACACCCCGCTTTACGGCGATCCATTCATCGAGCGCGGCATCGCCGTATTGTCGATCGACGGCCCGGGCCAGGGTGAGACGCGAGAACGAGGCATCAAGTGCACGGCGGCCAATTACGCCGACGCGGGCAGGCTGGCATGCGATTATCTGGTCAAACGACCGGAAATCGATCCCAACCGCCTCGCGGTGATGGGCTCGAGCATGGGCTCTTACTGGGGCCCGCGGGTGGTGGCCGAAGAGCCGCGCTTCAAAGCCTGCGCTGTCAGCGCGGTCTGCGTCGAACCGGGCCAATACGCGATCTTCAACATGTCATCGCCCACGTTTAAGCTCAATTACATGTATATGTCCGGTTACGACGACGAAGCGGCGTTCGATGAATTCGCCAAGACCCTCACGCTCAAGGGCGTCGCCTCGAAGATCGCTTGCCCTTACCTGGTCGTTGCGGGAGAGGACGACGAGCACTGTGACATGAAGTTCGTCTACGAATTCATGGAGGAAGTCCGAGGTCCGAAAGTCCTCGTCGTTTACGAAGGTGAAAGGCATTCCATTCGGAATCCCCGCTCGCGAACCTTAATCGTCAATTGGCTGGCGGACCGTTTGGCGGGAAAACCGTTTAAATCGGAGAAGATATACGTCGAAACGAGCGGCAAAGAAATCCACACGCCGTTTTGAGGGATTCGAAGATGGAAAATCGATGATCGACGATCGCTATCTTCTATCTTCCATCCTCTATCTTCAGATTCATCGATGCGCATAGCCTACGGTGACCTGATCGGCGGCGTGAGCGGCGACATGTTTGCCGGCGCTCTTCTCGATGTCGGTCTGTCTCTAAATAAGCTCAAGTCTGAACTCAAAAAAATACCGACGCTAGAGTATAAGCTCGATGCCAGCAAGAAAAGCGTTCATGGAATTCGAGCGACTCGCTTTCGCGTGAGCTGTCCGAAGGAGGAGTCCGGGCGTTCCTGGAAACAGATTCGAAGTCTCATCGACCGCAGCAAACTTCATCCCGACGTGAAGGAGACGGGCAACAAAATCTTCGCCCGTCTTGCTGAGGCCGAAGGAAAGGTTCACGGCATAGCGCCTGACCGAGTTCATTTCCACGAGGTCGGCGCCACCGATTCCATCGTCGATATCATGGCCGCCGCCATCGGCTGTCGCGAGCTTGAGATCGACTCTATCCACTTTTCTCGCATTCCTTTGGGACACGGCCTGATTCGCTCCAGACATGGACCGTTGCCCGTCCCTGGACCGGCAACGCTTGAATTACTCAAGGGCATTCCGGTTCAAGGAATCCATGTTGAAGGCGAAACGGTTACACCCACCGGAGCGGCGATCGTGAGCGCGTTGGGACGAGGTTTCGGTGAGCAGCCTCAGATGACCGTGGAGAAGATCGGCTATGGGGCGGGACAAAAAGACTTTCCGGACCGACCCAA
>DASTOD010000630.1:0-7440 GCA_035762645.1 Binatia bacterium
TGGACCGCGAGCGGCGCGACGCTCTGGCCCATATCGAGAGGCTTAAAGAAAACAAGAACAGGCTTTCTGGGGAGATCGGCAAAATCAAAAAGGGCGGCGGCGATGCAAGCGCCTTGATGCGCGAGGTCGAGGAAGTTGCGGCGGCGATTCGAGAAGGCGAAGGGCCGCTCGCACTAATCGAGCAGCGCTTCGAGCAGTTCATGTTGCGACTGCCGAATCTGCCACACCCGAGTGTCCCGGTGGGGCGGGACGCTCGGGCCAATAAAGAAATCAGACTCTGGGGTGTGCCGCCCAAGTTCGATTTTCAGCCCAAGAATCACTGGGACATCGGGGAGGAACTGGGCATTTTGGATTTTGCCCGCGCCGCGAAACTGGCGGGAGCGCGCTTTGCTCTCTATAAGGGTGCCGGCGCGCAGCTCGAACGCGCTCTTATCAATTTCATGTTAGACCTGCATTCGAGGGAGCACGGCTACAAGGAAATGCTGCCGCCCGCGCTTGTGAACCGCGCGGCGCTCACGGGGACCGGCCAGCTTCCCAAGTTTGAAGAGGATCTCTTTCGCACGGCCGACCTGGATTTGTTTCTCATCCCGACGGCCGAGGTGCCACTAACGAATATTCACCGCGAGGAAATGCTCGAGATCGAGGAGCTGCCCATCCATTATGTCGCCTACACACCCTGTTTCCGGCGCGAGGCGGGCTCTTATGGCCAGGATGTGAGAGGGCTCATCCGGCAGCATCAATTCAACAAAGTCGAACTGGTGAAGCTGGCCGAACCGGAAACCTCCTACGCCGAACTGGAAAAGATGGTGCAGGATGCGGAAGCGGTTCTCCGCCGCCTCGAGCTTCCTTATCGGGTGGTCGAACTGTGCACCGGTGATATGGGCTTCGCCGCAGCCAAGACCTATGACCTGGAAGTGTGGTTGCCGGGCCAAGCCATGTATAGGGAAATCAGCTCCTGCTCGAATTGCGAAGACTTTCAGGCCCGGCGCGCCCAGATTCGCTACCGCAAGGAGAAAAAAGGCAGGCCGCTTTTTGTCCACACACTGAACGGGTCCGGCTTGGCGGTGGGAAGAACCCTCGTGGCGGTGTTGGAAAATTACCAGCAGACGGACGGCAGTGTAATCATTCCCGCGGCGTTGCGTCCGTACATGGGCGGGCTGGCGCGAATTGGCTAAATCGCGCTACGCATCCTTATCTCTTCCGTGGCGTGCCCCAAAAGGAAGGCGCCGACCGGGATTGCGATGAGGATGGCAGATAGCGCGGGTGAGCGAATCGAACAATTCACGAAGGACGCCGCTGAAACTGTGGTCCACGCCATCGCTCGAAGGTTGAGGAATGAGATATCGAGTATTTTCTCGCCGACGAACGGTCGCAGCGTCGGAACGTCTGGGACTGTGAGCGTCTATCCACTTCTTCGCCAGTTCCAGCAGACAGTCTTCCGCAGTCTTATCGGCGCTTGGTCTGATATTGGGGTTTCGGATGATGTGGCTGTGCCGACCGAACTCGTCTCGCCAGCCAATGTCAATCCAGACGGGGCTAGTTGACGCAATAATGAAACGCTCCTTGTAGAATAAATTAGCCATGGTGTTTTCTCCTTGGGAGCGACGACGAGCACGATAAACGCATCATGGCCCTCGGGACAACTATAACCACGATATATTTTTATAGAGCTTTGGTTATATATCGTAATGAGCTGAGAAAAGGATGGCGCCGTGGCTTGGCGACGGTTGGCTTGGAGCCCGCCTGGGTGAAGCCTCCATGCGCTTGATGGCCATTGATGAGAAAATCGCGTCATTGTGCCTGAGGGCCGAAGAGGTAAAACTGAAGGTATGCAGAGGGCTCCTCTAACGGAGCATTCCGAGAGCTCGTGAGCGAGATCCGACATGAGCGCCCGATAGAGCGAACCTAAAAACATCGGCGGTTCAGGACGCACAAGCCCCGCAGATGCATCAAAAAGCAGATCATTTTGCAGCGCTCCGACGTTGCCAAATCGTTCGGAATTTTGTTACATGTTAGTAACACAGATTCTCCCGCCAAAGCATCGCCAGCGTAAGTATCGGATTTTGAAGCCGGAGGGGTGGGTGAGCGGTTGAAACCACCGGTCTTGAAAACCGGCGTCCACTTCGTGGACCGCGAGTTCGAATCTCGCCCCCTCCGCCAATTAATCCGAAATGGGATATGAATTTAGGGGAACGCTCGCGACCGTTCGCTACGGAGCGGGGATACAAGACCGAAGGTCGGAGCCGCAAAAAGCGCCAGGGCCAAAAATCTGGAGGTGAACGGGAGAGGGGGAGGGAGAAAACTCCGATGGCAGCGGTCAAGCGAGATCGACCGACTCTACAGTTTTTGGGCGCGGCCGGCGGTGTTACCGGTTCGAAATATTTGATCACGTTTGGCGGCCGGCAGACCCTCCTGGATTGCGGTCTGTTTCAGGGACTGAAAGACCTCAGGCTGCGCAACTGGTCTCCGTTTCCGGTGCCAGCGGCAGGGTTGCAGGCTGTCGTGCTGACCCATGCCCATCTCGACCATTCCGGTTACTTGCCCAGGCTTGTTGCCCAGGGTTTCAGAGGACCCGTACTCAGCACCCCTGCCACCTGCGATCTGCTCAGAATTCTCCTCTTAGACTCAGCCCATCTCCAGGAGGAGGAAGCCCGCTATGCGAATAAAACGGGCTATTCAAAACATCATCCTGCGTTGCCGCTTTATACCGTTGAGGACGCCGAGCGCGCGCTCCAATTGTTGCGGCCGACCCCATTTCGCGACGAAGTGGAGTTGGGACCTGGACTGTGGGTTCGTTTCTCTCGCGTTGGACATATGCTCGGGGCGGCCGCCGCTCGCATCAGTTATGACATGGGGCCGATAAGACAATCGCTCGTCGATTCGGGCGACCTGGGTCGCTATGGTAGACCGATCCTGAGGGATCCTGAGACCGTGACGACAACGGATTGGTTGCTCGTCGAGTCGACGTATGGCGACCGTCTCCATCCGGAAAATCCGGAAGCGGAACTGGCCAAAATTGTCAACGAAGTTGCCGATCGGTCAGGCTGTTTGATTGTTCCTTCTTTCGCCGTCGGCCGCACACAAGAAATGATCTATAGTATCAGAAAACTCGAAGATGAAGGAAAGATTCCCGTGCTCCCGCTGCACGTCGACAGCCCGATGGCGATCCATGCAACCGAGATCTACCGTGATCATCCCGCAGAGCATGATCTGGATATGCGGCTTTTGACGGACAAAACGGACCCCCCTCTTTGCAGCCGCCAGTTCTTCATCCATCGGACACAGGAACAGTCAAAGGCTATCAACAATCTCAAAGGGCCGTTCATTTTGATAACCTCCAGCGGCATGGTTACGGGAGGTCGTGTTCTGCATCACATGAGACAGCGGCTTCCCAATCCCGAAACCACCGTCCTCTTTGTCGGCTACCAGGCCGAAGGCACGCGCGGCCAGCACCTCCAGCAGGGAGCGAGAGAGCTAAGAATGTTCGGCCAGATGGTGCCCGTGCGCGCCAAAATCGCGACCCTAGACGGCTTCTCGGCGCACGCCGATCAAGCGGAGATTTTTCGCTGGCTCGAGGGCTTTGAAAGAGCGCCGCAAAAGATTTACGTGGTCCACGGCGAACCGAAGGCGGCCGCCACGTTGGCCAAGCTCATTCGAGAAAGGCTCAAATGGAATGTGGCGGTAGCCAAGTATGGAGAAAGTGTCGTCCTGCGCTAAGCGTCGGCCGGTCGTCGCGTCAAATAACCAGGTGCGCTGTTGAAGTATCTCGCGGGCTCGTGTTAAGACTCGGCGTGCGACGGCAGGTCGACAATAAACAATGTCTATTATCAAAGCGGAAGGCGTTTCCAAGTTCTACAAGGACGTCAAGGCGCTGGATAACGTCAGCTTTGAATTTGAAAAAGGCATCCTTTCTTTTTTGGGTCCATCCGGCTGTGGCAAGACGACTCTGCTAAGGACTATTGCCGGGCTTGAAATCCCGGACTTCGGCACCCTTTCCATCGCGGATAAGGTTCAGACCTCGATCGAAAAAGGTATTCTCGTCCCGCCCTATTCGAGAGCCATCGGCTTCGTCTTTCAAAACTATGCGCTCTGGCCGCACATGAGCGTGTTCAGCAACATCGCCTTTGGCCTTAAGCTCAGGAAATTTCCCGACCATGAGATAAAACGTAAGGTCCTGACTGCCTTGGAACTGGTGGGGCTCCAAGGCAAAGAGAACCGTTATCCGTCCCAACTGAGCGGCGGCCAGCAACAACGCGTAGCGTTGGCGCGCAGTCTTGCGCTGGAGCCGCGGTTGATCCTGCTGGACGAGCCGTTGAGCAATCTCGACGCCAAGCTGCGCGAAGAGATGCGCGTGGAACTCCGAAGGCTCATAAAAAAGGTCGGCATCAGCGCGCTCTATGTGACCCACGACCAAGAGGAGGCGTTTACGATCTCGGATGCCGTCATCGTGATGGATGCGGGCAAAATTCTGCAATATGGCGCCCCCGACGCGATTTACAATCATCCGGCCCATCGGTTCGTCGCGTCTTTTATCGGCCATTCGACGCTCCTGGATGGAAAGATCGTTCGGGTCGAAAACGGAGGTTGCGTGGTCAGCATCCCGGATTTTGGGGGAGCGATGCTTATCTCTCAAGCGCCCGGAACGGGCTCACCCGGTGATGCTTGCACGGTGGTCATTCGAACCGGTGAAATAAGATTGAGTCACGAGAAAATATCGGGCGGAGCGGACAATATTCTCGCGGGGCGGATGACCAGCCGGGAATTTCGCGGCGGATTGACGGATCACCGCATTCAAATCGGTTCGAAAGAGATCGTGGTGACTTCTCACAAAATGTGTCCGATGATCAATGTCGACGAGGATAGTGGAAATATATACATGGCCATCGACAAATCGGCGATCAGCATCATAGCGGGCCATTGAGCGTCGCCCGCAGTTTGGTCTCTCGGGGAAAAAGTACGAATAGTTGGAAATCATTCAAGCTGGCTTTTCAACAGGGCACGTTCGTGCCTCTGGCGGCAAGCGCGATTGCAGGCGCGGCCATTATCACGCCGGTCACGATCGTTTTGTGGAGAAGTCTGACGACAGGGAAACTGGGATTTTCTGTCGGTTTGACGGCGACGAACTACCTTCGGGTCTTTTCCGACCGCGATATTCTGCCGATGTTGGGCAATTCGATTACCTATGCGGCCGGTTCGGCGGTGCTCGGAACGGGGTTAGGAGCGCTGTTGGCCTGGATCGTCGCTCGCACCAACACTCCAGGCAAAACCTTGGTTGAGCTCATGCCGCTCTACCCGATTCTCATGCCGCCGATCATGAAAAACATCGCGTGGATTCTCCTGCTAGCCCCCAAGTCGGGCATTCTCAACAATTTCCTGCTGGAGTATTTCGGTATCGAATGGCAACTCTTTAACGCGTTCAGCATGGCGGGCATGATCTGGGTATTTGGTTTGGCGTGTGTCCCGTTAGGATACTTGTTCTTGCTGCCGGTGTTTCTATCTTTCGATCCGTCGCTTGAAGAGAGCGCTTACATCGCCGGCAGCAAGCCGGTGAATACGATGCTCAAGATCACTTTTCCGCTGGCTGTGCCGGCGTTTCTATCCGCCTTCGTGTTGAATTTTCTGAGAGGCTTGCGCTCGTTCGAGACCCCGGTTTTGCAGGGCACTCCGGGGGGAATCCACGTTTTCGTCAGCCGGGTTTACGATTCTATGGCCCTGGAGTTCAATACCGGGCTGGCGACTGCCTATAGCATTGTTCTCGTCATCCTTTCGATCGTGGCCTTGTTTTTCTATGTTCGGACGACGCGATTTTCCGAGCGCTACGCGACGATTACGGGAAAAGGGTATCGCGTCAAGGTGATGGATATCGGCAAGTGGAAGTACTTGACGTTTTTATGCGTGTTCGCTTACTTCCTCGCGGGTATTGCGATTCCTTTCGTGGTATTGATCGTGGTTTCCATGATTCCTTACTTCGACTACGAAACCTTCATGAAATTTCCGACGAACGCGGTGCTGACGAACTACTACGTTGTGTTGAAGCACCCAAGCTTCATCACGGGACTGTACAATTCGCTGGTGCTTTCCGTTACGATCGCCGTCGTCACCGTTTTCGTCGGCATTGTCATGGCTTTTACGATCTACCGCACGAGAGCCTATGGAACGAAGGTATTTGAATTTATCGGCACGTTGCCGCTGGCTTTTCCGCCGCTCGTCCTCTCGGTCGGTCTCGTCATCGTGTTTCTCGGCACCCCCTTGTACAACAGCCTGTGGGCGTTGGGATTAGGTCTCTTCGTCGCCTATTTTCCCTATGCGTTCCGGAACGCGTCGGGGTCTATCGTAAACATCCACAAAGAGCTGGATGAGGCGGCGTGGGTGCATGGAGCGAGGTGGCGTCACGTGTTCTTTAAGATCACCTTGCCTATTTTGAAGCCGTCGGTCGGCGGCGCGCTGTTTTATATCTTTATAGAATCTATAAGGAACGTCGATGTCGCCGTGTTGCTGACTTCGCCGGGTAAAGAGTATGGCCCCGTCACGTTGTTCGAATACTTCAGAGTCGGGCAGTGGGCTGAAGCAGCGGCCGGCGGAGTGATTTACCTCATTATTCTGATTGTGGCCGTTTCTATCGCCAAGGTTGCATTCAACATGAAGTTTAGTCTATGAACAAATCGCATATGGCTGATAGCTTATGGCATATAGATCGAATCAGAGGAACCATACGCCATACGCCATAAGCTATAGGCTAGCTTGGAGCGAGTTCAGTGAAAACCAAAGGAGGTTGACGGTATGAGAAAGAGATTTACATTGGCGGCGGCGGTTGTTTTTCTCGCCATCCTGTTCGCGTGGCAGGGTGGTCAATCTGCGGAAAAGGCGGCCAAAGAGGGCGCTCAAAAAGGCGCACCCCAAGCAGCTTCCAAACCGGCGGCATCAAGCGCGACCGCCAGTGCGGCCAAGGCATTCGAGAAGGTAAGTCAGGAACTTTATCCCAAAGCGAAGCAGGAAGGAAACCTCATTATCTATTCGGTTTGGGATGTCGAACACCTTCGCGTCATAACTGAAGCCTTCATGAAGCGATACCCCGGTATCAAGGCAACCTACTGGCAGGGGCGAAATCCCGAAATCGTCACGCGTGTGCTCACGGAATTTCAAGGCGGCCAGTCGAGCGTGGATAGCATTCTTTCCGATAATGCGCCAGCGGTGCTGAGGGCTGCGGGTGCGTTGGCTTCCTATGAAACTGTACAGAAAGATGTGTTAGTTCTTCATGACCCGACCATTCCGACGGTGAGCCTACAGGTTCAGGCCCTCACCTATAACACCAGAAAGATGAAACCGGCAGACCTGCCCAAGAGTTGGGAAGATGTGGCCAATCCGAAGTATAAGGGAATGGTGGCCCTGGATGATCCGATGAGGGCGGGGCCCCTGAGCTCGATGTTGGCAGGCCTAAAG
>DASTOD010000631.1:0-13712 GCA_035762645.1 Binatia bacterium
CTCGAGGCCCTCGTCTTTGAAAAAACCTTTTTTCAACGCGGCTCCCGAAGGAAGAAAAGACATGTTGGGATTCGTCACCGCGACGCGCACCTTGTCGGCGGCTTCGAGAGACCCGCCGCGTATTCCGAGAATCGAGAGAGCCAGCAGGATGCAATATAGCTTCCTCATAACAAATCTTCACTCCTGGTTAGCGGCTTTGAATACATTGTCATTTGACTCCGCGCACCCCGCTTCGCCAGCTCTTCTTCGAACATCTGCCGGATGCGCGGATCTTCGTCTTCATACTCGATTTGGTCCCCGCCGCTTTTTACGCTCTCGGAAATACCCCATTGTTTTCGCAGTCCCGGAAATTTTCTGCTGCTAAACGGTTTGAGCGCGAGATACCGCGCCGGCTCGCCGCCGATATTGAAATGCTGGTGGAACCAGCGCTCCGGTGGAACCAGCAGGCTTCCCGCCCCCCAGCGGTAGCGCTTGATTTCCTTCCCCTCGGGCCAGATTAATGAAAACCCTTCGCCTTTCAGAATGATGACGTGCGCGCCCGCGCCGTGCCGGTGCGCCTTTTTATACGTACCCACGGGAAACTGCGAGATGTGAGCCGACATGACGTTGTTGGCCATTTCGATCATCATCATTCTCCCGCCGGCGCCGCGGTCCCTTCTTTCCACAAGCTCGAAGCCCGTCACATCCCGTATGAAGTTCGTATCATAGAAGCCTTCCGCCGGAGCCCTGCCGTTACCGCTGAAGAAATCCTCTTCACCCGCGTAGCGGTCGGTAAAGGGATAGTCGCAGTTGAAGACAAAATCGATGTTATGGAACAGGTTCAGCACGGTTGGAGCGTTGGTCATGGCGAGGAGTCGCGCCGGCCTGTCTCCCTGCCCGTTGAAGTGCTGGTACCAGGTATTGAGCGGCGGCGAGAAGAGCGATCCTGCGCCCCACTCGAAGGTCTGTTTTCTTTGTCCGTCGCGCCAGACGGTCGTAGCGCCGTGCCCGCTGACGACGAAAACGAGCTCTTCGAACAGATGCTTCTGGGGGCGGAGGGATTTTCCCGGCGAAATCTCGCAGATGTAGCAGTCATTCACGCCCTCGGTTCCATCGAGATTGAGGTACACTCCTCGCCCGTCCATACGAGGCCAGGGGTGAAGGTCCACTTCGCGAACATTTTCGATGTAAAAGGCCCGGACCGCCGGCACCGCTTCACGGTCTAAAAACTGCTGATACGTGGTCTTGGCGCCGAGTTCATTCCCCGGTTTTCGGACCGTCGCTTCCGTCATGTTTCACCCTTCTCCGGAAAACTTTTTCGGTTCTGGCTGATTCGTTTTGTATTACAGTGCCGCTCCAGTGGTCAAGATAGGTCGGGTTCAACTCCTTGACGCTCCACGGGGGTTCGAATAACGTGTACGAGGTCTTACTTGATTTCCTCGATCACGAGATTTTTTTCACGCCTGTACTACGGCTGGCGGATGGTAGGGTTGGTCTCCGCGATCCGCGTCATTGGCGGCGGGCTCCATCAGTATGGCTTCACGGTTTTCTTTCTTCCCATAAGCCAAGATCTCGGAATAAGTCGCGCCGCGACCTCTCTCGCGTTTTCTCTTTCGCGAGCGGAGGGCGCCATCGAGGCGCCGCTCGTCGGCTATCTGATCGACCGCTTCGGTCCTCGACCGATCATCGCCGCCGCGGCCTTTCTAGCCGGCATCGGCTACATCCTTCTCTCCTGGGTAAACAGCTATGCAAGCTTTCTCGCGGTTTACCTGGGCGTCATCTCGCTTGCGTTCGTCGCGGGCTTCGTTCACTCACCCATGGTGGTTGCCAATAGCTGGTTTATCCGGCATCGCGGGCGCGCCATGACGATGGTCAGCGCCGCAGTGCCGGTCGGCGGCGCTATGATCTCCCCCTTTCTCGCCATGAGCGTAAACGCCATCGGATGGCGTTGGGCGGCTTTCTTTTCCGGCTGCATCTTTTTGCTCGTCTGCCTTCCGCTGAGTTTCCAAGTTCGCCGGTCTCCCGAGAGTATGGGACTATTGCCCGACGGTGACCCGCCGCAGAAAGGACCCGGCGCCGGCGGGCGGGAAGGCAGCAATGTGCACAATTCACCGAACCAAGTGGATTTCACCGCCGGTCAGGCCATGAGGACGTCTATTTTCTGGCTCATGGTCGTTTCGATGACGGCGCGGGTGGCGGCCTTCAGCACGGTCACCGTTCATTTCGTGCCCGTCATGGTCTGGAAAGGCTTAACCCAAGATCAGGCGGCATTTTTGCTCGGCGCCTTCGCTTTGATCAACCTCGTGTCTCATTTTCTCCTCGGTTGGGTCGCCGACAAGGTGAACAAGCCGTGGCTGATGGTCATCTGCCACATCGCGCCCGCCCTGTCGGTGCTGCCGGTGATCTCGAGTGATGGACGGTGGCCGCTTTGGTTATTCACGATGGTTTACACAGTGCTGGATGCTTCATTTCCCGTCGTCTGGGCCATAGTCGGAGATTTCTTCGGTCGCAGGCATTTCGCAACCATTCGCGGCATGATGAGCTTCTTTTACATGTGGGGTAGCTTCGCCGGCCCGGTTCTCGCCGGGGCCATCTATGATCAGAGCCAGAGCTACGAGTCCGTACTCTGGGGACTCTTTGCCGCCTTATCCCTGGCAACGATATTGAATCTCTTTTTGATCAAACCTTGGACCACGCGAACCACGCACGCGATCTGATCACCTGCTTTCGTTCTCACGAAAACAGCATGGAGGCTGCTCGAAGCCATTGATCCGCGTTTGTTTCGAACGTACAGTGTTACTCGTGAATGGGCATATGGCTGATAGCTAGCTAGCTTACGGCCTATAGATCGGACCATACGCCATAAGCCACTTGCCATAAGCCAGTCGTAGTGCAGGCAAAGAGGAGTCGCTCGAGATGATCAGAAAACTGCCGTCGGGCGAGTACCGGCTTTACTCCCGCAAGAAAGATCCCAGAACCGGCAAGAGAAGAAACCTTGGAACGTTCAAAACCCTCGAAGCCGCCAAAAGACATGAGCGGGCTGTCCAGTATTTCAAACGCCACTGACGGTTTCGGAATGACACGCGAAGCTCAGCTGTTGGCTCAAGCGCTGCTGAATCATCATAAAACCGTTTGCCGCTCACGGGCTCAAACTTTGAGCATCGAATCGTGCCTGATCCCTTACGGTGATCTGTTCGAATCGGCCGGGATGGCCCATCTCAAAAATACGGCCGGCAAGTTCTTGCGCGAGATCGCCGAGTGGTGCAGCGAAAATGGCTGGCCGCCCCTCAATGCATTGGCCGTCAATCATGCGACGCGGATGCCCGGGCAGGGTTATAACGACGCGCCGGGCTGCAGCCTGGACCATTGGCGCGAGCAAGTAGGCGCTTGTATCCAATTTCTCGACTATCCCGATACAGTCTCGTGATTTCCTATACGACAGCGGGCGGCGTGGCGCGGGCGCTGCAGCGAGCGCAGCAGAACATGAAGGCTGCGCTCCAACGAGCCTTGATCATAGCTTCAGTTCTGCTGACCGCTATCCTTCAAGCGATCTCGCAAGCCGCTGAACCCCGCCCGATCGACGGCATCTCGGACAACAGCTTTCTCATCGAGGAGGCTTACAACCAGGAACAGGGCGAGGTTCAGCATGTCTTTAACGCCGTCTACACCAATGATCCGAAGCGCCGGGGTTGGTCATTTAACTTCACGCAGGAATGGTGGCTCTTTTCCGAGCACCACCAGGTGTCGTACAGCATCCCCTTCTATCGGCTTCGGGAAGAAGGAGAGAGCCAGCGGGGAATTGGAGACGCGCTCCTGGAGTATCGGTATCAACTCTTGGAAGAAGATCCTAAGCTACCCGCGCTCGCGCCCAAGTTCAGCCTTATCCTCCCTACGGGAAACCGTAACAAAGGAACCGGCAACGGAGTTGTCGGATACGAGTGGAGCTTGGCTGCGAGCAAGAAAGTCGCTTCACGCCTCGCCTTTCACGCCAATGTCGGGCTGACCTACCTCCCCAAAGTTCGCGCCGTCCTGGACGACGATGATAGGCGACTATCGCCCAAGCGCTCGCTGGTCTCTTACAGTCTCGGCACGAGCGCTGTTGTGGCGTTTTCCTCGTATGTTCACGCATTGCTGGAATGGGTGGGCGAATTCGAAGAGGAGATCAATGAACGCGGAAAAAAAGCGCGCGACTTCAAAGCGATTATCTCACCTGGAATCCGCGCGGCTGTCGTCAATCAAGAGGCTCTACAAACGGTAATTGGCCTCGGAGCGCCGATCGGCCTCAATCGGCCAGCGGATCGCTACGGGATCTTTCTCTACCTGTCGGTCGAGCACAAACTTTTTTAGAGAGACGGCTCCGGCACCAGCCGTCGACTGCGCCTGGACGAAAGGAGCAACCTGCTAGTCTTGTAAGGGCGGACCAAAAGTCGGAGTCTTGACAACCGCCCAAAAGCCGATAAATTCCGCCAGCGGACAGCCATAATCAACTCGACAAGAAAGGAGGTGACACCAATGTTGAAAGCAGCTCTCAGTTTATTTGCCATTGCCTTGTTGACCCTTTCCCTCGTAGGCTCCGTCGTTGCAGAGGAAGTCAAGGGCAAGATCACCAAAGTCGAAGGCGAGGGCCGTGAAATAACGGTGAAAGCAAAGGACGGCAAGGAGGTCACCGTTAAAGTCAGCGGCAGCCGCACCACCATCGAGGGCGTGAAGGGACGTTCCGAGCTAAAAGAAGGCCAGAGCGTCACGGTGGATCACGATAAGGGCGACGCCAAAACAATAAAAGTAGGGGCGACAAAATAACTCTTGCTGGGTCGCATAAAATGGGGTACCGGAAGCGGTGCCCCATTTTTTTGCGCGAGCGCGTATTTTTCTCGGCGTCCTCTATGCCTCTGCGCTTCTCCCGCCTTGCTTTAACTCCTCTGCGTACTCTGCGCCCCTGCGGTTCTCGCGCTTTGCGCTTGGCGGGTTAGCGTCAATCCCGCTGTGTTTCTCCAGTGACCTTTAGTTCTTTCGTTTTTCTAACCAGGCGGAGTCGATGGACCAGGGGCCGGCCCCGAGGATGAAGAGCGCTGCAGCGCCGGCGATAAGCATGAGATCAAGCCGCGCCCCAATGTAGCCCTGCGTTGGCAGCTTGACCCAGAACGCCGCCACGATGAACTGGATAGTATAGAGAAGGCCGAGATACCGAACGAACAATCCCAAAATCAGCGCGATTCCCCCGCACAACTCCAGCAAGGTAATGAACCAGGCCGTTGCGACTGGAACAGGAAACCCCTGTTTGGCGAAGTATTCGATCGTGCCGGCCATCGCTACCAGTTTCGCGTAGCCGGCGACCGAAAGAATAATCCCCATCACGAGCCGCAGCGGCAGCGCCGCCCATCTGGTGTTTTGCAAATTTTCCATCATCGCCGGGATCTCGAAGTTTGCCGGCCGCGACCGTGCTCACGCTCACGAGCGCGCGAGTTCTTCGAAGGTAGGCTCGGGCATGCCCTCCTTCCAAGTCGGGTCGCGCAACTCGAGCCGGTTACCGCTCGGGTCGAAGAAATAAAGCTCCCTTCCGGTGAAAAAACCCTTCGCGCGATAGTAGAGCCGATCGATGGGAATTTTCCGTTCATAGAAAATCTTACACGCCTGCACCAAGGTCTCCGGGCTCACGGTGAAGGAATGATGCACGTTGTGATCTTCGACAAATGACCTATCGACGGTCTTCGCGCGCTCGCAAAGGAGGATATTGTTGTCCCCGACGTTAAAGCAGGACATGCCGGAATTGCCCAGCCGTCCGAGCGGCTTGAGGCCGAGCAGATCGCCATAAAACTTTTCCGATTCCGCGAGATCGTTCACCGGAATCGACCAGTGTGTGACTCCCTCGATTTTCAGTAGTCCCATAGAACCTCCATTCTTGAACGTTGAAATCCCTCTAAATCTCCCTTTACAAAGGAAGACTTCACGTTAAACAGATCGCCCGCGCTTTCGTTTCGTAAAATAGGCCAGGGCGCGGACGCGCGTCAAGGGGAGACAAGGAACAGAGCGGAAAGTAATTATTTTAGAGGAGATCTCGCTTCACTCGCCCAGCCCAGGCGCGCGTGAAGAATGGCTCTTCGTCCTCGTATGCGTTGAGTTCGGCTTCGAGCTTGAAATCCGTGGCGCTCGAAGAGAACCGGGTGCGCGTCTCGACACGGGCGTTCCATGGGCCGCGACGAAACCAGGTCTTCTGAATCACCTCGGCCTCGGCCGTGCACGGATCCTCTTCGGCAATCCGACAACTTTTGATCGTCGTATGGCCAATCTCCAGCTCGATCGCCTTGATCAACCGCGGCGCCGAGTCGGCGCGACCGCTGGAAACCGTATAGACCGTCTCGTTGGTGGCGCGGTCCCGCTCGGCTATGCGTTTCGAAGGCCGGGGCCGAAGCTCGGTTGTCTCGGTCGCCGCGCGCTCGGGCGGTTCGAAGGGACTCAGCGCGGAATCTTGCGGGTCTGGCGGTCGCACTGGAAGGTCGACAAAACTCCGGCCGGTAAAGAGGCTCACCGTCACCGGCTGCGGCGCTGGCCAAACGGTCGGCCAGTAGCTTGTCGAAACGGCCAAGCGGATTTTGTGACCTGAGGTAAATTCGTGAGCGATATCGTTCAACGCCAGGTTAATCAGGTAGCGCTTGCCCGGCTCCACCGGTTCCGGACGCTCATGGCTGTCGCGGTGTGTGAGGTTGAGGATTCCATAGGTCACTCGGCTGCTCGCGCCGTCAGGAGCGACGTCGTTTAGGCGAACGGCGATAAAAGCCACGGGCCGGTCGGCCGCGACCTCCAGCGTCAACCTTGGCGCACCCAGGATTTCGATTTTATTCCGCAATGGCTCGGAGTCGAAAGTCAACGAACAGCCGTCATCGCTACGTTGGTCCGGCGGCGCTTCTCCGGGCGCGCCGAATCCGCACCATTCTCCTGCCGCGAGCCCTGTAGTCTGCGGCGAGCGAAAATCGAGTTGTGTTTCACCGGCTGCGGAGCTGCTCAGCCGCCCCGGCTCGAGCCAATGACGTTCGAAGATGATGCGCGGCGAGGGCCACTCCGTTTCCGCCACCCAGCGGCCGGGGCGCTGTTTATGAAATGGCTTCGGCGGAACGCTCTCTTGCATCCAGACACGCAGCATCGGCTCGGCCATGATGCCTGTGTCGGCGCCCTTCAACCATTGATCCCACCAGCGCAGCGCCTCCTGTAGAAATCCGATGGCCGGACCGGGCACGCCGTCGTGCGGGTAGAGATGAGCCCACGGTCCGATCAGGCCTTTGCGCGGGGACCGGAGCCCGGCCAGCAGCCGGGGAATCGCGTTGCTGTACGCATCGGCCCAGCCGCCTATGGCATAGACCGGGCAGGCGATGGCGGCGTAGTTTTCACACACCGACCCGTGCTTCCAGTAATCGTCGCGCCGCGAATGCTCGAGCCACAGCTCGGGAAAAAACACCGCGTGTTCGAGACGGTCGCGCCACATCGCGCGCCAGCTCTCGCCGGCAAGCTCAGGATCCGGCGGGTAGGCATTGTAGCTCATCAGCACGGAGCCCCAGATGAGGTTTTCGTTCAGCAGACAGCCGCCCATGTAGTGCACGTCGTCGGCGTAGCGGTCGTCCGTGGAACAGACGGTGATGATCGCCTTCAGCTCGGGCGGGCGACGCGCCGCCACCTGCAAGGAATTGAATCCGCCCCAGGACTTGCCCATCATCCCCACGGCGCCGCTGCACCACGGTTGTTGCGCGATCCAGCGGATCACCTCTAAAGCATCGTCGTGCTCCTGCTTCAAGTATTCATCGAACAGCAGGCCGCCCGAATCGCCTGAACCTCTGAGGTCGACGCGCACGGCGGCATACCCATGACCCGCGAAGTAGTGGTGCATGGGCTCGTCGCGCGCGCGCGTGAAGTCACGCTTGCGGTACGGAATGTATTCCAGGATCGCTGGCACTGGAACCGTCGCGGCGTCTTCCGGTAGCCAGATGCGCGCCGCCAGACGACACCCGTCCGACAGCGGGATCCAGCAGTTTTCGATCACGCGGACGAGATGGGGAAATTGATCGATGGTCTTCATTTAGGCTTCGTTTGCGCGCCCATTATACCCGCCCGAACTATTTTGCGTAACACCGGACGCCAGTTGAGTTGAATGGTCCAAGCCGAATCCAGGAAAGCTGGATTCACGTCGTGGCATGATGACTGGAGAGATGCAGACTTGCTAAATGAGCTTCTGAGCAGGACACTCGGTCAAAGTTCGAGGGGCCAAGTTGAACCTTGAACATTGAACGTTGAACGTCGAACTGCCTTCTCCTGGAAAAGCGCGGCGAGCCGTTCGCGGACTCTGAATCCCATCTCGATGTTCCAGCAGTTGATAATGGCGAGCCTGAAACCGCCTGGCGGCATCGAGTGCGTCTCAGGCGGCCGGTCGTCGTGAAAGGTCAGTTGAATACTGGAAACCTCGCGCCGGGTGAGAAACTCCTCTATGGCGCTGTCGTCCGGCTTCTTGTAATTGGGACCGTGCGCTCCGAATAGCACGACGCTGTATCCTGTCTGGCGGTAGTCGTCACGAAAGCGCCAATTGCCGCTCGCATAGAGATCGACGACGGATTCGATCCAACCCGGCCCGTATAGATCGGGCCATTGATCGGCAAACCGCAGGTGGGCCTCGATGATCTTGGCGCCAATCGTCTCAAAATTCACGCAACCCGTGTAACCTTTGAGATTCCGGCCGAGCCAATCACCGCAGTAGTGTTCAATCTCGGGGCGTGCTTCCCGCAGCACCACCCAGTGATCGAACATCCCCTCAGGCAGAGCTTTGCCGATGGTGTGCCGCCACCATACCGGCTCCCCGTCGACCACCGCAGCATCGGTGCTGACATGCTCACCGGTGAGAAGCGGCATCCACATGTGCCCGGGCTGCAGCTCGGCCCTGAACTGCTCGGCCGATTCAATGATTTTGCCGCCGCTGCCCATGCCGCGCAGATTGTAGATCGGCTTGCTGAAAACGGGAAATCGCCGCGGCATAATGTCATGCGGGGCATTATCCAGCCCTTGGGTTTCACATATGAGGAGCTTGTTGTAGATCCAACGGTGCCTGGGAAACAGCTGGTAGGCTAGTTCGTCGTCGGTCGGAACGAAGACACTGTCGGGACAAGCAACGGCGGTGAAGTACTGGGTGCGCCAGGGATCTGATTCAACGATCGGCATCGCTATACCACCCGCCACAATTACAAGTTTGTCGCTGCATGAGCTGTTTTTGTGTTCCCTGTTTTGAGCGGCAAAGAAGCAAGACCCATCAAAATACGAAATAAAATTCGGAAAGATCGGTCCTTTTGTTTTTTCGCTCAACAGCGCTTCACGCCGGTTGCGCCGTGCCCTCGTTCACGTAGCAAAGCGAGGACCAGCAGAAGCGCAAGGCCTTAAGTAATTCTTTCAGGACAAATTGAATCAATTTTCTCTACGCCGGCATTTCTACGCTCTCAGAGGCAAAAGAAAGCCAATATGGACAGACAGCTTCTGCCACTGAAGCACGATGCGAGTTCCGATCCCCTAATGATTGACCACCATATCGACCTCACGGCAGACGTGTGCTATGAGCAATCTAGCTACTTGGTTTTCGCGACCGAGAAAGTATGAATCTTCAAATCCTAAGGGCCTTGACGGCCGCGATCGGGATCTGTTCCGCTTGCGCAAGCGGCTCATTAACCCCGACGATGCCAGCCGGTCCGCGGGAAGAAACGCTGGTTTCCGTGCAGAATTCCACTGCCATCGATGGCGCTCCCGAGGCAGTGTTCGACCTCGTCACTACAGCACGCTTCTGGCCTCAGTGGCACCCGGCGACTACAGGCGTAAGCGGAGTGACCGAACGGCCTTATTTACTCGGTGACCGCATCATCGAAGCAGGGCGAATTGGAAAGGGTGAATTTCAGGTTACCTGGCAAGTAGCGGAGCACGTTCGTGGTCGTCGCATTGTGTTGCAAGCGGAGGGATCGCCGGTTCGGATCGCCTATTCGTTCAATCCGCGAGGAAACCTCACGGAATTCACCCGGGAATTGAAGTACCACGTGGAGGATCTTAAGTCGATATCCACCGACCCGAACGAAGTGAACCGTTTGATGCGCGCTCAATCCGAGCAAGCAGTCAAACAATTGAAAACGCTGGTGGAGAAAATTCTCCGCGCAGAG
This sequence comes from Binatia bacterium, assembly GCA_035762645.1. GTDB lineage: Bacteria > Desulfobacterota > Binatia > UBA9968 > UBA9968 > DASTOD01. The sequence continues at coordinate 10,152 of DASTOD010000631.1, forward strand.
AAAATCGAACCGCAATAGGCATCAACCCATGTCGGCCATGGCACGGCGTGTAGCCGGATTTGGAACGACCGTCTTCGTCGAGATCAATCGTTTGGCGCGGCAGCACAATGCCGTCAATCTCGGACAAGGCGCGCCGGACTTCGATGGCCCGCCCGAGATCCTCGCCGCGGCGGTCAAGGCCGTCAACAGCGATTTAAATCAGTACGCGCCCGGCATTGGCATGCCGGCGGTGCGTGAGGCGATTGCGCTACACGCCCGGCGCTTCTACGCGCAAAAGGTCGATTCGGAGACCGAGGTCTTAGTCACCGCCGGCGCCACCGAAGCCGTGTTCGCGGCGATTCTGGGACTGACCGACCCCGGCGATGAAGTCATAGTTTTCGAGCCAGTCTATGACAGCTATGTGCCGAACCTGATCATGGCGGGAGCTACTCCGCGCTATGTCGCGTTGCGTGGAGAGAGCTGGAGTTTCGACCCTGACGAGCTCGCGAGAGCCTTTAACCGCCGCACGCGGGCGATTATCGTGAACACGCCGCAGAATCCCAACGGCAAGGTCTATTCGCGCGACGAGCTCACCATCATTGCTTTTCTATGCGAAAAGCGTAACGTCATTGCAATCACCGACGAAGTCTACGAGCATATCCTCTATGACGGCGTCACCCACACACGGTTGGCGACGCTACCTGGAATGGCAGAGCGCACGCTCACGGTCAGCAGTTTAGGAAAAACGTTCAGCGTCACTGGATGGAAGATCGGTTGGGCCATCGGTCCCAAGTCGTTGATTGCGGCGGTAAACCAGGCGCACCAGTTCATTACGTTTGCAGTCGCCTCGCCGCTGCAGGCCGCCGCCGCGACCGCGCTCACCCTTCCATCTAGTTACTTCGAGAATTTGCGCGCGAGCTATCAGGCGAAGCGGGACCGGATGATGGACGCCCTGGGCAGCGCGGGTTTCGCGGTTTACACACCGCAGGGGAGCTATTTCATCATGGCCGACTGGCGCGGCGTCGCTCCACCACGGGTAAAAAATGACATTGAGTTCGCGCAGTGGCTGACAACGGAAATCGGGGTCGCCTGCATCCCGCCCAGCGCATTCTATCAAGACTGCGATAAACACTTCGGGAAACATCTCGCGCGTTTTTCAGTCTGTAAGAAAGATGAAACACTTGCCGCTGCCGCCGAAAGATTGTCCAGGCTGAGCAAACGCTGAACATCGACTCATGGACTCGCAAGACAAAATTACCGTCGTCCTCACAAACAAGAATACAACTTTATCGATGAACCGGTTCGAGGTTTACGACAACGTGTCCGACGCGCCCGTGGGAGTCTTCGCGTTAAAGGGTGGGGAGTCGAGGAGCATCGAGATCACTCGCGGTGCCGATGGAAAAGGCAGCGTGAAAATACGCGATCTGGATCGCGGCCGAGACGAATGGGTGGAAAGCGGCGCCATTGGCGCCGCAGCCGTGATCACCGCGTAGAGGCGATCTATAGCAAGGGGGAGTTCTGTTTTGGACGCGCTTGTCCCGAAGCATTCCGAACACTTCTTTAGGATCCCGCTAGTAGGTAAATCCGATATAGTCGAGGACAGCGTTGTCGATATGCACGTAGCCGCGGACCTCAGGATCATTCAGTGAGCGTATACGGAGATAGTTTCCGACCTGCTCTTCGACGCGTATCCAGGCTCCGGGCGTGAGAGTCACGACAACCGTCGCGTCCCTTTGTGGCCTGGCAACAACGACCGACTCTTCCACGACTTCGAAGTGCCCTCGAAAAAATCGGCGAGCGTTGGCGCTCTTCAGAGAATCGCGCTCGGCGGGCTTTTCGGTCTCCGAGTACTGTCGTCGCTCCGAACGCTGCGGCTTCGCGCTCTCGGTCCGATCGCTCGTCGGGCCAGCGTTTGCGGGTTTGTCGGCTCGCACACCCTCAGACTTCGGCGCCTCAGATCGAGCAATCTCATTTTTCTTTGGAACGGGGGCGAGATCGTCCTTCTGCTTTTCTATTATGGGCGGCTGAGGAGCGGCTGTTTGAAGAGCATTAGAATCAGCCGGTTTTTCAGGAATTATCTTCGGGGCATTATCCGGTGAGCTTTCTCTATTCGAACTTTCCGGGATGAGGTTGACCCGCTGAAGATTATCCCAATACGTATCCACAAAATGTCTCGCCGCAACCGCTGCGTTCGAGAGAGAGTCTTTGCTCTGCAGATAACGATCCTTGATTCCCCCTGCTGCCTGCGAGAGATAATCTTTACTTCGCTGGTAATAGAGGGCGGTGCCGCCGGCACTCACCAAGAGAAGGACTAATAAAATGGCGGTTGCCAGGCGCGCTACGTTTTTATCGACACCACGCGCGGCGGGCAATTGCTTCGTCCCGGATTCCGCGCGACGCATGTTGTCTTTCTTCAAATCTTCTGAACTTTTCGGAAAGTCCGATCGGAGAACGGGCTTTTCGATCTGAGGTGCCGCCACTAGTTTCAGATCGCGCGCCACCTCTTCGATCATCTCGGCTGAAACCTTGTGTTTGGAACCTCCATAAGCAATCAACAGCGCGCTGTCACAAATCACATTGATAAGCCGCGGAATCCCGCTCGAATAAAAGGTGATCCTCTCGATGGCTTTTCGCTCGAAAAGGTCTGTGCCTTTGTAGCCAGCCGTCGCAAGCCTATGACCGATGTAGTGCCGGACCTCTTCGTTCTTAAGCGGAGCAAGCCGGCAGCGGAGCGCGATTCGCTGCTTGAGCTGCCTCAAGTTCGGCTGCTCGAGCCTTTGTTCCAGCTCGGGTTGACCCATTAATACGATCTGGATCAGCTTCGCCTTGTAAGTTTCGAAATTGGAGAGAAGCCGGAGCTCTTCGAGCAATCCGTCGGTTAGACTCTGAGCTTCATCGAGGAGCAGGGCGACGAACTGTCCTTTTTTGAGCTGATCGAGAAGATACCCGTTGAGCTGCTCCATCAGATCGCTTTTATCGTCCGTCGAATGGGGGATCGCCAACTCATCCAAAATAAACCTCAGCAATTCGGTAAAACTGAGGGTTGGATTATACACAAAGGCTGTGTGTATAAGTGGCTCCGCGGTGCCCATAAAAATTTTGAGCAGAGTGGTTTTGCCGGTTCCAACCTCGCCGGTTATGACGATGAAGCCCTTGCGCGCCTCGATGCCGTAATACAGTGTCGCTAGAGCTTCTCGATAGTTCGGATTGGTATAAAAATAAACGGGTTCGGGCGTGACGCGAAAGGGTAGATCCAGAAAGCCGAAGTGTTTCTCATACATGGTCTGAGCCCGTGAGGGATTTGCCCCCTACGATTGCCCTAAGAAAATCCGTTGTTACGGATGCTTACTGCATCTTCGTGCCTTGGCAATTTTCCTGACGCAAGCTTTATGCCAAGCTTTGCATTTGAATTGTTTTTTTGCGCTTCAGCACCAATTGTCACACGCTGGAGACATCCGCCGTCCGAAAAATGGGACGCCGACAGACACCAAAGCTTTTCGGCTCCAGATTTAGCTTGCCAAGGTTATCCGTCTCGCACTAGAGTGCGCACCAAGAAAGCGTCGGCTCGTGAACGTTTCCTTT
>DASTOD010000632.1:0-2595 GCA_035762645.1 Binatia bacterium
TGAATATTCCCATAACACGAAAGAGGCTTATAGCCTCGCCCGTCTAGTTTTGGTCGCTATTCTGAAAAAGGCATCCCCCAGAAGTAAAAACGTTGACCGCCACTTTTCCGGACGTAATTACCAGCATTAATATTTCAACGACCCTATCTACTTCATCAAGAACGGCCGGATCAAACTGCTTTTGCTCTCGCCCGATCGCTTAGCGCGGCTGCGCCGCTGGGCCGGTTGGCGAACTATTTTTGCAAAATGGTTCAAAATTAGACAGTGAGCGCTTGATGCGCCATACGGCTCTTGTACTATGAAAGTACGGCGCGGATCCAGACCGTACCTCCCGACCGACAGATCCTAGAGGCGCGATTCCGTCCCTCGATTACCGTCCCGACGCTAAATCGCCTGTCGATCCGGGTCACAGATGAAGTATCGGTGTCCGGTAGCAATTCCAGCGCTTCGGGCGCCGCAGAGAAGTTAGATTTTTATGAAGCCGGGGAAGGAGAATCGAGTGACACTAAGCATCGGTAATAAGATCGTCTATCCGTATCGGGGTCCCTGTCGCATTGGCGCCGTAGTCGAGAAGACGGTTGGTGGCACCCCGACGAGGTTCTACCAGTTGGCTCTCCTCGATAATACCGGCGGCGAGCTGTTCGTGCCGCTCGACAAAGTCGGCGGCCTCGGTATCCGGCAATTGATGCAAAAATCTGAGATTCCGAAACTGCTTGGCCACTTGAAAAGAGGGGCCGCAACAGCCACCAACTGGAAACAACGGGCCATGGACAACGTGAAATTGTTAAGTTCCGGCTCAGCCTTTGACTTGGCTGAGGTGGTTGACTCACTGACTGAATTGAACGCGACAAAAGCATTAACCCCGCGCGACCGCCAGATTTTGGATAAGGCGAGAAGGATGTTGATTTGCGAGATCTCTGAAGTGATGGGAGAGACAAAAAACGTGGCCGAGGCGCAGGTCGACGAGGCTCTCAAAGTGAGAGAACGGGCTCACGGAGCCTAAAGGAAAGAAGACAGCGACCATAACGATCTTAGAAAGGGGCAAAGGTATGTTAAGCCAACCTGTGAGAGGGCGTGACTCGGTCACTGGGCCAATATCAGAGCTGCCGTTTAAGAAATTCCGGATCGTTCTGATCAAACCCTCCAAGTATGACGACGACGGTTATGTCATTCGGTTTTGGAAAGGCGTCCTCCCGAGCAACACGCTCAACGTCCTGCACGGCCTGACCGAAGAAGTGAAAAGCAGCGGCCTCTTCGACGACCTCGCAATTGAGATCGTCACTTTTGACGAGACTGCAGAAAAACTTCCGGTAAACAAAATCATCGGCTGGAGCCGGGACTCTTCTACCAAGCTTGTCGTGGGATTAGTGGGAGTCCAAACCAACCAGTTTCCGCGGGCCTTCGATCTGGCCCGGCAGTTCCGCGCTGCTGGGATCGACGTGATCGTCGGCGGTTTCCACACGAGCGGCACCATCAACATGCTGGGCGATCAGGAGCCGGACATCCAGGCGCTCGTCAGTGAATCTATTTCGATTGTATCCGGCGAAGTCGAGGAGAACTGGGCGGAGATCCTGGCGGATGCGCTCCATGGCCGATTAAAACCCATTTATTCATTCGCCCAAGACCTGCAAAACCTGGTCGACATCGGCAGTGCGCCGCTGCCCCGCATCAGTCCCAAAACCATGCGCCACTTTGCCAAGCCCTCCTTCGGCACCGCCGATACTTCCCGTGGGTGTCCTTTCACATGCTCCTTTTGCACCATCATCAACGTCCAGGGCCGTAAAATGCGCGAGCGCAGCCCGGAGAGCATCGCCGAGCTGCTGCGCGAGAACTATCGCGAGCACGGGGTCTCTTTTTACTTTTTTACCGACGATAATTTTGCCCGTAAAAAACTCTGGCGGGAGACGTTCGAAGAAATCATCAAGCTAAGGAAAGAAGGCATCAAGATCTCTTTCATGATGCAGGTCGACCTCGCGCGCAAGCCGAAGGATTTCGTGCGGCTTTCGGCCGACGCGGGCTGCACCCAGGTCTTTATCGGGATGGAGAGCGTGAACCCCCAAAACCTTCAGGCCGAAGGCAAAGGGCAAAATCACGTCGAAGAGTACCGGACAATCATCAATGAATGGCACGACGCCGGCATAGTCGTCCATACCGGCTACATCATCGGACTTCCTTTCGACACCCAGGAGCAAGTGCCGCAGGACATCCGCTACCTCATGGATGTGATCCGGCCGGATCAGGCATCCTTCTTCATGCTGACTCCCCTGCCCGGCTCCCACGATCACCGCGAGATGAAGCAACGCGGCGAGTGGATGGATCCGGATTTTAACAAGCGCGATTCCTTCCATGCCACCATCGAGCATCCCAACATGACTGCAGATGAGTGGTTTCAGGCCTATGAGAACGCATGGAAATCCTTCTATAGTAAGGACAACATGATCAAGATCTTGTCGCGGTGGAGCCATCACCCGAGGAATTACTGGAATCTCATGTCGATCTTTTTCTGGTACAAAAATGCTGCGCTCATCGAAAAGGAACACCCGATGATCGCGGGTTTCTTCAGATTAAAGGAACGGCTATCGCGCCGGCACGGTT
>DASTOD010000633.1:0-2073 GCA_035762645.1 Binatia bacterium
TCTGGCGATGTCCCCACTTTGGAGACCCTCGCCGCCGTTGACCTCCTGCGCCGCCACACGCCTGAACTCAAGGTGCGCGTCGTCAATATCGTCGACCTCATGAAACTCCAGCCGCCGGAGGAACACCCCATGGACTGCCCAAGAGCCAGTTCGACGCGATCTTCACCACGGACAAGCCCATCATTTTCGCTTTTTCACGGCTACCCGTGGCTGATCCACCGCCTCACCTACCGGCGGACCAATCATGACAATCTGCATGTGCACGGCTACAAGGAAGAGGGCACGACCACGACACCGTTTGATATGTGTGTGCGCAATCAACTCGATCGCTTTAATCTCGTCAGCGATGTGATCAACCTAAAGTTCCCCCGATTTGATGGACAGGGAAGGCGCAGATATCCGAGAAAAGACTGCTAACATGCCTTCAACCCATCGCAACTATGACAAGGACTTCCGTCAGGAAGCCGTCAATCTCTTGCTCAGCAGTGGACGTCCCCTCACGCGTGTTGCTGCGGAACTCGGCGTTACCGCCAATTCCTTACGAACCTGGCGGGATAGGGCTTTCGGCAAGGGGCGCGCAGCGCCGGCCGCTTCGTCGGAGCCGAAAGGCCGCAGCGAAGCGCCCCTTGCCGATCCGGCCGGGGAGATCCGCCGCCTGCAGCGCGAAGTCGAATATCTGCGTCGCCAGCGCGAGATCTTAAAAAAAGCTATGAGCATACTCTCGGAGGACCCGCAGAGCGGTATGCGCTGATTTCTTCTATGCGGACGAACTTCCCTATCACTGAACTCTGCGAGTCTCTCGGGGTGTCCCGCTCCGGATACTACAACGTCGGCAAACGCGAGCCCAGTAGGCGCAGCCGTGCCAATGAGCAGCTCCTCCAACAGATCAGAATCATTCACTCTGACCGCCACACCCGGTGCTACGGCAGCCCAAGAATGACTCGTGAACTTCGAGCTCTCGGAACTGTCTGCTCGGAAAATCGTGTCGCCAGGATCATGCGTTCAAAGGGCTTACGAGCTCGTCCCAGGCGTCCCTTTCGACCGAAGACTACCCAGCCCGATCACGCGGCCCATCCTTCGCCTAATCTGCTCTCAGAGGCCGGGCCACCTTCGACTCCGGGTGCTCAGCTCGTTAGCGACATCACTTACATTCCTACCAGGGAAGGCTGGCTCTATCTGGCTGTCGTCATCGATCTGTTCTCCCGCGCCATTCTGGGCTGGAAACTTTCCGACTCGCTCCACGCCGATCTGGTCGTCGATGCCACCACACGCGCCATCCACTCAGGCCTCGTGCCCCGAGGAGCAATCTTTCACTCCGATCGCGGCTGCCAATACTCGGCAACCATCACCCGCGAGTTGCTCGCCCAACATGGCTTGCGCCAAAGCATGAGCGCCAAAGGCTATTGTTACGACAACGCTTTTTCTGAAAGCGCCTTTGCTTCTCTGAAGTCTGAAGTCCTCAGCGATGGCCTTCCCTTCGATTCCAAAGGCGCCGCCACCACTGCGCTTTTCGATTACTTGGAGACCTTCTACAACCGAAGGCGCCTCCATAGTTCCCTCGGTTATCTTTCTCCTACCGCCTTCCTCAATAGTCATTTTCAAAACCAAAATCCCCATCTAAACTAACCAACATTCCCTCTGCGCCCGACAAGTCTACTTTTTCGGGGGAAGACCAAAATCGATCAACAAACTGTGTCCCGTAATCCAGCTTGCGTCACACGATTCTAGTCTATGGCGCTGACCAAAAGTGACATCGACCAGTCGATCGAAGGGTTCTTGACTCTGTTGAAGTCTTCTCCGCGAGGCGCCGTTTTCAATCCATGGTGGCAGGTCGATGCGGCGAACGATATTGGTCCGCAAGCTCCTGGCATCCGGCGGGAGCAGCTGCGGGCGTATTTGTCGGAGCGGATCGGCAAGGCTCAGCTGGCGCTCATCGGAGAGGCGCTCGGCTACCGCGGCGGCCATTTCACCGGCATCGCAATGACTTCCGAGCGGATCCTCTTGGACGCAACACCGGGCGTTGCGCGGTGCGATGTCTTTTCGGCGATAAAGCCGCGGCGTACAAGCAGAGCG
>DASTOD010000634.1:0-4312 GCA_035762645.1 Binatia bacterium
TTCAGTCACGCTTGGTAGCGCTCGACCCCGTGCGTCCGGACGAGATGTTGATCGCGATGAACCTGAGAAACCGTCGTTTCCACGACGTCTACCGATTGAATCTTCAGAACGGCGAAATACAAATGGTCAGCCGCAACGGTGGTTTTCAGTATGGATGGGTAGCGGACTCACGGCTGAGAGTCCGCGTCGCGGCCAATCCGGCCGCAGTCATCGTCAGAGATTCTCCCGCGCAGCCCTGGAGGGTCGCGCGCCGGTGGCAGGACGGCAGTTCGGGAAGGTTGATCGGCCAGTCACGTGACGACCAAACTTTCTATGTTTTGAACAGCATTCCCAACGGCGATACCGAGGCGGTTTTGGCGGTGGATATCGCCAGCGGTGAAGAAACCGTGGTTGCGCACGATCCAAAATATGACGTCGAGGACGTTCTCATCGATCCGCTCACGCGCCAAATTCAGGCCGTCGCTTTTCACAGAGAAAAGCTCGAATGGCAGGTCCTCGATCCGAGCATTGCTGATGACTTTGGGCTCCTTGCGAAACTGCACCCGGGGCAATTCACCGTGCTTCATGCACCCTATGGGTCACCGATGTTGCCTTCACGCAATCTCGGGCGGCGCGATCTCGACAATCGAACCTGGATCGTTTCCTACGATAACGCTGACGGTCCGATGTTCCACTACGCTTATGATCGCAACAGCAAGACGGCGACGTTGTTGTTTGCCGACCGCCCGAAGCTCGAAAAATTCAAGCTCGCGCCGATGCAGCCGGTTTCCTACCAATCGCGTGACGGGCTCACCATCCACGCTTACCTGACGGTTCCCGCCGGTATCCCGGCCAAGAACCTGCCTGTAGTTATGTTGGTGCACGGCGGACCCTGGTCGCGCGATCGGTGGGGCTACCACGGCGCCGTTCAGTGGCTCGCTAATCGCGGCTACGGCGTCCTTCAGGTCAATTACCGCGGCTCTACAGGGTACGGCAGAAATTTTGTCATTGCCAGTTACAAGGAATGGGGCGGCAAAATGCACGAAGACGTGGTGGACGGGGCACGGTGGCTCATCGAACAAGGCGTTGCGGATGAGAAACGAATCGCCATTATGGGGGCGTCATTTGGTGGCTATGCAACTCTCGTCGGAGTAACACTGACACCCGAGCTGTTCGCCGCCGGGGTGAGCCGAGTTGGCATCAGCAGCCTCTTGACGCATGAAAAGAACCGACCGCCATACTGGTCGCCTTTGCGTGGCGTGTGGGCCCGCCGTATGGGTGATCCCGCAAAAGACGAAGAGATGCTCAGATCCCGATCACCGCTCTATTTTGCCGACCGCGTGCAGGTTCCTTTGTTAATTGCCCACGGCGCGAACGACGTGCGCGTTGTCGCCGCCGAAAGCGAGCAAATGGTGCGGGCATTGCGCGAGGCGAATAAGCCCGTCGAGTATTTCGTTTACCAAGACGAAGGCCACAGCATCAATCGCGCCGAGAATCGCCACCACTTCTACGCCAAGGCGGAGGAATTTCTGGCTAAACACCTGGGAGGGCGATTCGAGCCTGCAACAGAGCTCACCGGCCACGCAGGAGTGACGAAGTAGTCGAGAAGTTGGCTCAAGGTCTCTGGAGAAGCATGGTGGGGTTCATCGTTTCTAGTGTGAGTGCCGGAATCTTTATCGCTCTTTGTTTTGGCCCAATACCTGGCGCTCGGGCGGAGCTACCTCCGCTGATTGGTCGCGATGTCCTTTTTGGCAATCCCGAGAAGATCGCCCCTCAGCTCTCTCCGGATGGAAAACGGCTCGCCTGGATTGCACCCGACAAAAAGAATGTTTTGCAAATCTGGATCAAGACAGCGGGAGAAGATGACGATAAAATAGTCACGGCTGACAAGAGGCGTGGCATCCGCCGTTATTTCTGGGCCCGAAATAGCAAGACATTGATCTACCTACAGGATGCGGACGGCGATGAAAACTGGCATGCCTACGGGGTTGACCTAAATTCAGGTAACGTCCGCGATTACACGCCGTTCCAAGGTGTTCGAGCCGACATCGTCGGCACCAATCCGAAGTTTCCCGACGAAATTCTCGTGCAAATGAACCTCCGCGACCGCAAGCTCTTCGACGTCTACCGGTTGAACTTGGGGACTGGCGCTCTCATGCTCGACACGGAAAACCCCGGCGACGTAGCGCGCTGGGGAGCAGACGACCATTTTCAGGTGCGTGCGGCGCAGATGCACACCCCAGACGGAGGCACCGAGATCCGGATTCGCGACGACGTTCAGTCGCCGTGGAAAAGTTGGATCAAGGTGGGAGCAGACGAGATCTTAAGATTTCTCGACTTCACTGCCGATGGAAAGGCCGTCAGCCTCATCTCCTCGATCGGCAGCGACACCGGTCGCGTGAGCGAGCGGAATGTCGCAACGAACTCCGAGAAAGTCATCGCGCCGTCAGCCGAGGTCGACGCGGGAAACGTAATCATCCATCCTCGAACGCACATCGTTCAGGCAGTTTCCTTCGCGCCCGGGCGCGCGCAGTGGACGGTGGTAGATCTCTCGGTCCGGGCTGATTTCGATGGTATCGCCAAGCTCAACGACGGTGACTTTGATATCATCAATCGTGACGACGAAGACACGCTCTGGCTCGTGGCTTTCACCTCCGACCGCGGCCCGATTCGCTATTACGCTTGGGACCGCAACGCCAGGAAAGGCACCTTTCTCTTCGCCCATCAGTCGAAGCTCGAGGGACTGCAGCTCGCCGCGATGAACCCAGTCGTCATTAGAAGCCGTGACGGGCTCAATCTGAACTCATACCTGACGCTGCCTGTAGGCGTCGCGCCGAGGGACCTGCCCATGGTCCTTTTGGTCCATGGCGGCCCTTGGGGGCGAGATTTCTGGGGGTACAGTTCCACAGTGCAGTGGCTCGCCAATCGCGGCTACGCCGTGTTGCAGGTCAACTTCCGCGCCTCGGCAGGGTATGGCAAGAAGTTTCTGAAGGCCGGATATAAAGAGTGGGGTCTCAAGATGCACGACGACCTCATCGATGCCGCGGACTGGGCAATCCAACACGGATATGCCGATTCGAAGAAGATCGCCATTATGGGAGGCTCCTACGGCGGCTACGCAGCTCTCGCCGGCGTTACCTTTACGCCGGAAAAGTTTTCCTGTGCGGTCGATATCGTCGGGCCATCGAATCTAAAGACCCTAATCGGCTCAATTCCGCCCTACTGGAAGGCTATCCGCTCGATCTTCGACGTTAGGATGGCGAACGTTGACGATCCGAAGGACGCCGAGCTGATCAAGAACGCCTCTCCCCTTTTCAAGGCCGACAAAATCATCCGCCCGCTCTTGATCGGTCACGGAGCCAATGATCCCCGGGTTAACCAGAAGGAATCGGAGCAGATCGTCCAGGCGATCGAAAAGAACAAGGGGAAGGTAACCTATGTTCTCTACCCGGATGAAGGGCACGGTTTTGCTCGGCCCGAGAACCGGATCGATTTCAACGCACGAACAGAGGCCTTCTTATCGGGATGCCTCGGCGGCCGCGCCGAACCGTTGGTTGGAGATAGTTATCCGGGTTCGACGGCTGTGGTGAGGGTCGTGGGACAGTAAGAGTGCAAATCGGAACTGGACCCCCGATTAAAACGTTCGGGGGTGACATCTTCTAGAGTCCTACCCTTTTCACTCCCCATTCGAATTTCCAAAGGAGTCTTATACGACGGAAGTATGGCAAGTCGGAGACCGTCATGGTTGGCACAAAATTGGCCTATCACCTATCCCATCCTCTAACAGGGCTCTGGCCCTGGAGGGCCCAAAGTTCCACGGAATTATCCCATTTTCGGCCAAATTAACCGGATAAACCACGGCGCAGAACTTGCTCACCCATAGTCGTGGATTTCAGCTGAGATCACATGGGTGAAAACGGCTTTCGAACGCGCGTCCTTCCCTAAGAACGCAGATGTGAGGTAACCATGACCGTCTCGATTGCAACGCGAATAGAAAAGTTTACGTTCCTGACATTGATGGCGCTGCTACCTGCGATAGGATCATGCGGGATCTACGGTAGCGTGCCCTACAGCCGGGGAAATACCTTTCTCCAAGAAGGCCAATATGATGCGGCGATCGCCGAATTTAATAAAGCGTTGGAAATTAATCCAAAATCTGCCCTCGCTTACTACCATCGAGGACTCGCATACTCAAACAAGGGCCGCCATGACTTGGCCGTCGCCGATTACACAGACGCGTTAGCCTTGAACCCAGCCATTCTGGAAAAAAGTTCGCTATTGCATCTTGCCTACTTCAGTCGCGGCGTCTCATACCAAGCAACCGGTAAGCTCG
>DASTOD010000635.1:0-6399 GCA_035762645.1 Binatia bacterium
CTGTCGTAGGGCTCATCCAGGAGCTCGCGTATGAGCTGGCCCCGCGGGTGCGGGTCAACGGAGTGGCCCCTGGAGGGACGGTGACCAATCTTCGTGTCGTCGCCAGTCTAAAGTCTTTGGCGCCGGCGCCCTTGGAGACTCAAGCGAGGGAGGCGCGCAGCCGGTCACGGAACCCGCTGCGGCTTGCCATGCGTGCAGAAGACCACGTCGCCGCGTATCTGCTTTTGGCATCCGACCAAACTCGGGCAATGACCGGCGAGATCATCCACAGCGACGGCGGCTTGGGCGTCCGCGGGCTCTTCCAGGCCGAGAAGAGCTGACACGCTTTAGAAGAAAATCGCTAAATTCCTCGTCCCCAATACAGCCTGGTCCACGAGGATCAGTCGGCTGGCAAGTTTCCATCCGCCGTCGCGTCTTCGCAAAAGATCCTGGCGTTCTCCGGAAATCAGATCCGCCTGTGTAGAGCTACCGCGATTTCGATAGAGAAGGAAATAACTGTCGGCTTTCACTTCATTTGCGTCCGCTGTGTTTTCCACGCGGATATTGGAAATGAAACGGCGCGTCCGGGAAGGAGGATTTTCTGCCCAGCCAAAGTCGGTGCCGAGGCGCTTCACGCGGAGCTCGAGCGAGCGGCGATCCTCCGAGAAATGGCCCGTTTGAGACGAGACATCGGGCTGGCCGCGCTCGCGGGTCATGCGAAGCGGCATTTCGTAGTTTATGTCTTCGGTCAAAAGCTCAAGCCACTGCTCCAGGCGATTGGAGTCCAGCAGCTCCGCCTCGCGATAAAGAAACTCCGCAACCTCGCGTTCTAACTCAAATCGATGCATCTCCTCCATCCCCAAGAAGCAGATCGAGCCAGCGTTGGTAAAAGGCCCGGGCATTGGCTTCGTGAAACTTACATTCATAAACCTCCCCCGGACCAGGAAAGGAATCCATCGGCTTGCGCCCCAAACCCATCTGGTAGTTAAAGGTCACACCGGGGAGTTGAAGAACCCTGCGGCTATTTTCCGTGACGTTGATCCAGTTTTCCGTGTCGTCTTGCTCCAGCATGCCTGAAGATCCAAAGGTGTGGATATAAGCCCGTTGAGTCTTCTTTTTCGATTCCTCCGGGATATCTTTTTCCACTAAGACCCAGGAGGCCACCTCGATGGTATCGTATCCAACGGGCTGCCAAAGCCGCATCGTGGTGTGATAGATCGGCTGACCTTCGTAGGTCATCGAAGATATAAGAAAGGATAGATTGGGAAAAACCGTCGCGTGAGCATTTTTTACCGTCTTGAGGATCGAAAACTGCTCAGGGCTCAAATTCTTCTCAAATTGCTGAAGCAAGGTCTCAGGCCAGATGGTGGGAGAATCGGCAACTCCCGTTCCGATGCCGATACCATGGCCGTTACCCGCATGGATATGGTAGCCGAACTTCGCATAGGAGATATTTGGAAAGAGTCCCAAGCTAGGCATGCACGCATGGGTGTTCGGCACGTGATAGGCATCGGAAGCAAAATTCTCAGACGGGAGCTTCCAGTTCGACTGAACGGCCCACCGCTGGGGAGGACCCGTCACGGTCATCTCAGCCCTCTTCACATAAAGATCGAGGTACCATTTCATACCGCCTAAAAACTGATCCAAGGACTCCTCTAGGCCCGGCGCCGCGCCGAAAATCAGCCCGTGGTAACTGTCAACCTTCATTGCTAACAGGCCGTGCTGAGATTTATCGAACGCGCCGTAGGAGTCTTTTTCAAAAGGCACGCCGATGAGCTCTCCGGTGTTTTTGTAGTTAAAGCCGTGATAGGAGCACAGGAAATCCGCGGTATTGCCCGAATCCGCACGGCAGACTCGCATTCCTCGATGGCGGCAGACATTCAACAGAATTCGAATTTTCCCGTCCTCGCCGCGAACCACAATGACGGGATATGGCCCTAAAGACCGGGTGACATAATCTCCCGGTTCCGGGATCTCCGACTCATGGGCCACGAGCAGCCAGCAGCACGGAAAAATACGCTCCATCTCCAACTCGTAGACCTCAGGGCTGGAAAAAATGTAGGCCGGAATCTGCCCCTCGGCAGGATGAACGTCTTGCCGCAACCGGCTGATCAGTTGCGCCCGTCTATCATTCACTGGCAACTTCTCCCTATTCGGGAACGGCGCTTCGGCCTTCACCATGCTTTCTCCTTTGATCGCTGCTGTGTGAGCAAGGTATTTCAGCGTTATAAGCGCGTCAAGCGCCTGAGCCCGCCTCAAAAAATTTGTGCGGCTCTTTTCGCCTGTTAATCGACGAGCAGGTGTGCGGCGCGGAAACCTAAAACCCTCTCGGCCTTACCCGCGTCATATCCGCACCAGTTATCGTTGAGTCCTGATTTGATGAGTTTCACCTGAGGAAGATAGCGCCGCACAAGCTCCAGGGTGGGTTCCTTCATCATCGTGAGGGGCGCACATACATTGAAGGCCTCATGCCCAGAAAAATCCTTCTCGACCGCCAATCGGCACGCTGCCGCCGCATCTCTCACATCAATATAGCTCCACAACGCCCCGGTTCCCCGCCCGAGAGGATGCTTTCGTCTCTCCATCAAAATGGGATATTGCTCATCGGTCGCGATACCGGCAAAGCGCAGGCTGGCAATTTGGATCTCTTTTTGCCTGGCGAACGAATCACAGAGTTTTTCGCCCACGAGCTTCGTCAACCCATAAGGATCCTGCGGTACGAGAGCGTGATTCTCGTCGACTGGCAGGTAATCAGGCGCATTCGCGCGGGAAGGATAGTAAAGCCCGTAAACCGCAAGACTCGAACCACAAACGATCTTTTTTACTCCGGCTTTCAGGGACACAACCAGGACATTGTAGGTAATCGTCACGTTCTGAGAGAATCTTTGCGTGTCCGCCGCAACATCTGGAGTTTTCCACAGCCCGCTCGCGGGATCGAAGCCATTGGCCGTGTAAGGAAACGGTACACGGGCTAGATGGATAACAGCCTCCGCGCCATCAAAGACACTAAAGAGACCCTTCACCTCCGCCAAATCCACCGCCAACGAGGGACAGGCCTGTTCCGGGGGCACAACCGTATCGATAGATAGAACATCATGACCCTGTGCCACCAACGCTTTTATGACAAATCGTCCAAGTCTTCCGGCTCCCCCTGTAACAACGATTTTCATCGTGGTCGCTCACCCTCGCGTCAACTGTCGATACTTGATCCGATGCGGTCGCTCCGCGGCAGCACCCAGCCGGATCTTTCGATCGGACTCGTATTCCGAATAGTTGCCGTCGAACCAAGCGACCTTGCTGTCGCCTTCGAACGCCAGGATATGGGTCGCGATCCGATCGAGAAACCAGCGATCGTGAGAGATCACCACCGCGCAACCGGCGAAGCTCTCCAACGCCTCTTCGAGCGCGCGCAATGTGTTTACATCCAGGTCGTTGGTCGGCTCATCGAGCAACAAAACATTCGCGCCCTCTTTCAGCATCTTCGCCAGATGAACTCGATTGCGTTCGCCGCCCGACAACCGGCCGACTTTCTTTTGTTGGTCCGTGCCGGAAAAGTTGAACCGCGCCACGTAGGCGCGCGAGTTCAACTCGCGAGTGCCGAGCTTCAATAAGTCCGCCCCGCCTGTGATTTCTTCCCAGATCGACTTCTGCGGATCGAGCGCGCGGCTCTGATCGACGTAGGCCAGCGTGACCGTTTCACCGATTCGAATCCTCCCATTGTCGGGTTGTTCCTGACCCGTAATCATCCGAAACAGCGTCGTCTTGCCGGCCCCGTTTGGACCAATCACGCCCACGATGCCGCCGGGAGGCAGCGCGAAGGTCATGTCCTCCACCAGCAGGCGATCGCCGTACCCTTTGCTTACCTTTTCCGCTTCTATGACGATGTTGCCCAGGCGCGGCCCCGGTGGAATGTGAATCTCCAGATCTTCACGCCGCTTCTGTGACTCCTCGCCGAGCAATGCTTCATACGCACTGATGCGTGCCTTGCCCTTCGCGCGACGCGCTTTCGGCGACATCCGAATCCATTCGAGCTCGCGCTCGAGCGTCTTCTGCTTTTCGCTTTCAGACTTTTCCTGGCGCCGCAGCCGCTCCTGTTTCTGTTCCAGCCACGAGGTGTAATTGCCTTTCCACGGGATGCCCTCGCCGCGATCCAGTTCGAGTATCCAACCCGCGACGTTGTCCAGGAAATATCTATCGTGGGTCACCGCGATGACGGTTCCCGGGTAGCTCTGCAGGTGATGTTCCAACCATGCCACGGACTCCGCATCGAGGTGATTCGTCGGCTCGTCAAGCAGAAGAATGTCGGGCTTCTGCAACAGCAACCGGCACAACGCAACCCGGCGGCGTTCGCCGCCCGACAACACCTTCACCGGCGTGTCTGGCGGCGGACATCGGAGCGCGTCCATCGCCATTTCCAACCGCGCATCGAGATCCCAGGCGTCTTGACGGTCCAGCATTTCCTGGACCTCGCCCTGCCGCTCGAGCAGCGCGTTCATTTCGTCGTCGGACATCTCTTCGCCAAACTTAGCATTGATCGCTTCAAATTCTTTCAGCAGATTGACGGTCTCTTGCACGGCTTCTTCGACAACCCCGCGTACGGTTCGCGAATCGTCGATCAAGGGTTCCTGCTCCAGATAGCCTACGGTATAGCCCGGGGAGATGGCGGCCTCGCCGTTAAACTCCTTGTCCACCCCCGCCAGGATGCGCAGCAGCGACGATTTGCCCGATCCGTTGAGACCGATCACGCCGATCTTGGCGCCATAGAAATAGGAGAGATAGATGTCTTTGAGAACGGCTTTTTTGTCGTAGTATTTACTAACGCCGACCATTGAGTAAATAACTTTGTTGGGTTCAGTGCTCATGAATAGTTAGAATTATTCTCGCGCCAAGACGCCAAGAACGCAAAGTGACTGGCCAAAGTCCGTCATCACGAGCGGATGCGAGGATCTAAAAGATTTCTCTCTTCGTTCGAAATGACAACGCGCACGCTCTCCGACTTGGCTCAGGACATGCTCTACGCCTTTGCGCGAAGCAAAGACATACTATTCCAAAAGTTCCCATGTGCTGGGAACAAAAAGATCATAGGGGCCGATCTGTCTCGCGCTAATCCCTTGCCAGTGACAATAGGAAAGAAACTTGGTCAAGGCAGCCAAATTCTTCTTGAGACCATAAGCCCAGGGATCGCGTCCTTCGAAAATCTCGAGCTCCTCGCCGAGATACTGGTTCTTCCAGGCCATGCTGAGACTGGGAACCGTCCTGATCCACTCCCGTCCCAGTTTTTTCGCTTGGCAAAAGAGCTCGAAGAGTTCTTTTGGCAACTCGGGATATCGTTCAATCATGGACCGGCGGATCACCAGAACATGCATGATCGGAATGATCCCGGTTTTTCTAAAGTAAGCGGTTTCCGCCTCTCGGGCGTTCGGAAACAACGGCCGCGCTCTCCCATCTCCCGCGAGGCGGTCGTATCGTGGATTTTCGGTGGTCATGAGCAGGTCTATGGTCCCATCGAGGAGAGCGCCACAGTTGATTTCATAGTCGTCGCTTCCCTCTCCTGTGAAGCGTTCTATGACCGAGCCATCGCGCGGAGTGATATTTTCCTCCGAGCCGTTTTCATGCCAGTGATGAAGGGCCGAGACGTACCAGTGGGTATCCTTCGCCGAAAGATTATAGTCCTCGACCAACATACCGCGTAGCCAGATAAACGCCGTCTGGACCCACCGCAAGCCACCGATCCGTTTGCCGTTTAGATCTTCCGGTCCGCGGATGCCAGCAGACTCGTTGCAAAGCATGAAACTGTGCCGGAACAGTCTCGAGGGAAATACCGGAATGCCGATAAAGTCGCAGCGGTCTCTCGTCAGATAATAAACCAGCTCGGCGAGAGACATTTCGGAAACGTCGTACCCGCCTTTGAACATGGCGGAAAACATCTGAACGACATCATTGACTTCGTTCACCTGCAGGTTGACGCCGCGAGGTCGCACGGCTCCGCGGATGATGGCGTTGGTGCCGTCGTAGTTCCGACAGGCCAGTGTGACTGGATCGTCGGCCATCTACGCCCACCCCTCTTCGGAGAGTTCGACGATATTGCCATCCGGATCTTTCAGATAGAGAGATTTTCCAGGATCGCCGGCCGGAGCCGTCATTACAGTCACTTCCGGCTCGCCGGGATAAAGAAACGGAGGCGCCTCGTGGAGTCTTTCTTTGATCTCTTCGATGCTATTGATTTGAAAGCCGATCCGTTCGAGACCGCTCTTCGTGCTGCTGGATGTTTTTAACAGGCCCAAGGTTGTCGTGCCGGCCGAGAGGAAGATGGCGCTAGCTTCTCCGCTCGATCCGATTACCCTCCGGGCTTCTCTTATCGGCAGGGCCGACTGGTAGAAATCGGCCAGGTTTTCGAGATCGCGGGCTCGGATGCCGACA
>DASTOD010000636.1:0-15524 GCA_035762645.1 Binatia bacterium
GGCCCCGGGGGTGCGCTACGTTTTTATCGATGGCAAGATTCAACCTGCGGCGTCTTTTTACACCGTTGTCCGGAGCGTCGCGAATGTAAAATCGTCGCAGCCAAGCTATGTGGACCGGCACACACACAACTGCGATACCTATCACATCGCGATCGGCGCCGGACCCGAGTTGACCGGCCTCAAAACCGAGTTCGTGATCGCCCAACAGAAAGTCGTTGTTGAAAGTCCAGTGGGCGTGCACATTCCCGCCGGCACTCCTCACTCCCAACGAATCGTCGAGGGATCGGGACATTTTTTCAATTTCGTGCCAAAGAGCCATTACAACGATAGCTTGATTTGAGCGCCTTTGCGCGAGGTGCTTGCTCTGGGCGCGGAGGATGGTTAATCTGGGCCGCAGAGACAAGTTTCTAAGTTGGGACGACTTTTCTCTAAAGCGGGAGATCAAACCAATAATCGGGAGCAAAACGATGAGGGATACCACATCTCACGTCGCGGTTTTCGGGGGCGGCTGTTTCTGGTGCACAGAGGCGGTTTTTGATGAGCTTCATGGGGTGATTTCAGTGATGCCGGGATACGCCGGCGGGACGACGCGGAATCCCACCTACGAAGAAGTGTGCGGCGGCGGTACCGGACACGCCGAAGTGATTAGAGTCGAGTTCGATCCTACCCGGATCCAGTTCAAGGACCTGCTCACGGTTTTCTTTGCGACTCACGACCCGACCACGCTCAACCGGCAGGGCAACGATGTCGGCACGCAGTACCGCTCAACCGTTTTCTACACGAACGAGGAGCAGAAACGCGAAGCCGAAAATTTCATTAAAGAACTTGGCGACTCCAACGCCTTCAAGAATCCGATCGTGACCACGGTGGAACCGCTCGGCGCGTTTTACGCCGCTGAAGACTACCATCAGAAGTACTATGCCAATAATCCCTACCAACCTTACTGCCAGGTCACGATCCCCCCAAAGCTTCAGAAGCTCCACAAGCAATTCACCGCTCTGCTCAAATCGAACCGCAACCCGAACTAAGACTCACCGTGGTGTAGGGGAACTACCGCCACTTGACCACCACGTGTTTTAAGCCGACGGAACTTGGAGCAAGAAGATCAAAGAAGCGCTTGCGGTCATCCTCTTGGAGTCATGATCCACGTAAGCCCGAGATCAGTCCATGAGCGATAAAGTGATCCCTGAGGATGTGGAGCGATTCATTGTCGAAAAAATCGACTCTGTTGCGGAGATTGAGGCACTGCTCCTTCTGCGCAATAATCCAGCAGAGGGATGGACGACTGAAAAGTTGGCGCAGCGACTTTATATCAACGAGGGGCAGACAGCCGAAATATTGGCTCGCCTTAGCACAGAAGGTTTCTTGTCAGCGACCTCAGATGAATCTGTAGTATACCGATACCAGCCGATTTCGATCGAACTGCAACATATGGTGGACCGGGTGGCAAAAATATATTCCAAACACCTTGTGCCGGTAAGTAATTTGATCCACTCGCAGCCGAAAACCCGAGTTCAAGAATTCGCCGATGCATTCAGGCTAAGGAAGGACAAATAAGTATGGCCCCTCTCTTCTATGCCCTTTGCACGATAACAGCTCTGTTCTGCTCCTTCCTGCTGCTGCGAAGTTATTATGTGAGTCATTATAAGCTGTTACTATGGGGCGGCCTTTGCTTTTTGGGTTTAACGCTAAATAATGCATTGCTGGCCGCGGACAAGTTGCTCTTCCCCGAAGTGAATCTGTTCACTTGGCGTTTGTTACTCGCGCTGGTTGCGATGATCGTGCTGTTGTATGGAATCATCTGGGATGCTGATTGAGGGGATTTTATGGACCTGATGCTGTTGGGTGCGATTTCCATGGCTTCATTGATTGCCGGTCTATTTTTTCTCCGCTTCTGGAGGGATACGGGGGATCGCTTCTTTCTTTTCTTTGCCATTTCCTTCCTGGTCGAAGGAATCAATCGTGCCGGACTCGGGTTCACCGGCGATCCAAACGAGGGACGGCCGGTTTTCTACTTTGTGAGATTTCTCTCGTTTGTCCTAATCCTCGTTGCCATTCTAGATAAGAATCTGAAGAAAGACACACGAGTTAAGCCAAAGCAGGCTAACCGCATCCTGTGAGTCGAGAGTAGGGTTATCCTCATGCGGCAGAGTTGGCTCAATTCGCCCATGCCCTTGGGGTACTCGTGGGTCCTCTGTTATGGGTGAGAAGATAATTGGACTTGCTTCCAGCCGATTATTGGTATTCAACTAAGGCTAACGCTTTGGCCGGAGGTGTGAAAGGAGCGTAAGCTTGTCCGAATGAAGGCTGGCTATGACTATGGAGAAGGCTAGGAGATTGGCTCTTCAGTTTGTCGTCCTGTTTGTCTTTTGGCTCCTATTATCCGGGAAACTTGAAGTCAAGTATCTCCTGTTCGGACTGCTTTCGGCTGCGCTCGTAACATTCGTAACGCAAGATCTGTTGCAGTCCCCCGAAGGCCAGCGGAAAACTTCACCGAGCATGGCCGGCTTTTTGAAAGCCGGATGGAGGCTTCTTGCCTACTTCGGCTGGCTGATTTATGAGATCGTCCAATCCAACTTTCAGGTCGCCTATATCGTCCTCCACCCCAAATTGCCGATCGAGCCCGGCTTGCTTCGCTTCAGAACGCGGCTGCGCAGTCCCATTGGCCATGTCATTCTCGCTAATTCGATAACCTTGACCCCTGGAACGATCACGGTCGATCTTTCGGAAGGAACCTATTGGGTGCACGCCCTTGTGCCGCAAGCTGCCGGCGCTCTGTTGGAAGAGAAAATGCAAGCCAAACTCGAGGCAATTTTCGGTGAGCCGGAGGAGCCACAGCCGGAGATTCGATGGGTGCGGGAAGACGGGAGCCTCTCGTGAGCACATTCCTTTTGATCCTGACCGTGTTTATCGCCCTGCTTTTTGCCGCCAGTGTGTATCGGATCGCGGCCGGGCCCACCCTGTTTGACAGAGCCCTTGGTGCGGGCTTGATCGGAACCAATGCCATTCTTGTTTTGGTGTTGGTGGGCTTTCTCTACCATCGCATCGACATGTTCGTGGACCTCGCCCTGGCGTATGGGATGTTGAACTTTATCGGTATCGTCGGGCTTGCGAAGTATTTCGAACACAAAGAGAGCGAGGCATGATGACCGGGGTTGCCGCCGTCTTTCTCATCGGCGGAGCGTTCTTTTTGCTCGTCAGTTGCCTCGGCTTGCTTCGCCTGCCGGATTTTTACACGCGCGCGCATGCGGTCGGCAAGGCGGAAACCTTAGGAAGTATGCTCATCCTCGTTGGTTTGGCGCTGCATAACGGCGCGGCGCTCAGCAGCTTGAAGCTCCTTCTCATCTTGCTCATCGTCGCCGTGACCAATCCGACCGCGACCCATGCGCTGACGCGCGCCGCGATGCGCTCCGGGCTGAAAATATGGCGAGCGGAAGGAAGACGCACCAGCCGTGATTTGGCAGGTTGAGTTCTGGCTGCTCCTCGTCCTTGTCGCGTTAGCCGTCGTTGCTCTGGAAGTGCGCGACTTATTGGCAGCAGCGGTGGTTTTGAGCGGCTATAGTTTTGTCATGGCGCTTTTGTTCGTCACCATGGGAGCCGTCGACGTGGCCTTCACGGAAGCGACCCTCGGCGCGGGTGTAAGCGGCCTGCTATTTTTGGTCGCGCTGTTTTACCTGGAACGGAGATCGAACAATTGAACTGGCTGACCGGGACCGTCTTGGCTCTTTTCTTTGCCTTGCTTGTCTATGCCGAAAGCGATCTGCCCGATTCCCGAGACCCTTCGGCTCCGACGCGCACGCATGTCGTTCCTCAGTACATAGAGCAATCCTATCCGCAGACGCGCACGCCGAACATCGTAACCTCGGTGCTTGCGGACTACCGCGGCTATGACACTTTGGGGGAAACCGTTGTCATTTTGACGGCCGGAATCGCGGTGATTTTGATCCTGCCCAGAAACGCCGGACGAGGATAAATTCGATGCGCGGAAGCTTCGAAAATCTGGTGGTGGAAGGGGTGGCGAGGTTTTTAGTTCCCTTTATCCAACTTTTCGCCCTATACGTTATCACACACGGGCATTACGGTCCGGGAGGGGGCTTTCAAGGCGGTGTGGTTTTGGCGGCGTCGATGATGCTCCTGCGGCTTTCGCTCGGCGAGGAATATGAGCACCGGAGATTTTCCCCGACTGTTGCAAGTACCGTGGCCGCCGTCGGGATGCTTATCTACGCCGTTGCCGGTCTTCTGCCTCTGGCCTGGGGAGGAAACTTCCTGGATTACGCCTACCTGCCTATTCCCGGACTCTCGAGCGCCGAGTTAAGATATCACGGCATTCTCATCGTTGAGACAGCCGTGGGGCTGGTGGTTTGGGGAACGCTTGTCATTCTGTTTGATCATCTGATCGGCCGCGAGCCGTAACCGTGAGCGCGTTGATCACCGACTATACCTATATCACGACGGCGGCCCTGCTCGTATTGGGTCTTTATGGCATGATCGGAAAACGCAACCTCCTCAAAAAAGTCATCGGGATGAACATCTTTCAAACCGCGATTTTTCTTTTCTTCATTCAGAAAGCGACGAAACCAGGGGCCACGGTGCCCGTATGGGATGCGCAAATAAGCACGCAAGCTGCCGGTTACATCAATCCATTGCCCCACGTCCTCATTCTGACAGCGATTGTGGTCAGCGTCGCCACCACGGGCGTGGCCCTCGCCCTGTTGATTACGATCTATCGGCGCTACCGCAGTCTTGAGGAAGAAATCATCCTCGAACGAATGAGACAAGCGTTGTGAGCCATCTTCCCGTTCTTATTCCCATTACGCTCTTATTTTCAGCGTTCCTCATTCCTCTGGCCGGGTATTTGAGAAGAGACTTCGCTTTTGCCATCGCTTTAATCGGAGGTTGTCTCTCAGCTGTTTTCTCCGCCTTGGGTCTTTTGGTGGTAATCTCAGAAGGCGAGCTCCGTTACGATCTTGGAGGCTGGGCGCCACCCATTGGCATCGAGTACGTTTTGGATGTTTTGTCGGCGTTCATGGCGACCGTGGTCACGCTCGTCGGATCTTTAGTCTTACTCTATTCTCGTCGTTCGATTCTCCAGGAGGCGCCGGAGCGCGTTGTCCCTATGTATGCGCTCGCGATGCTGCTGCTCGCGGGCCTTTCCGGGATCATCGTTACTGCGGATTTGTTCAACCTTTTTGTTTTTTTGGAGATCGCTTCGCTCTCCGCCTACGCGCTCATGGCGGTGGGCGATGAGCGCGGACCCGTGGCGGCGTTCCGCTACTTGATTCTGGGAAGCATCGCCGGGAGTTTTTACGTCTTGGGGGTCGGCTTTCTCTATTTCTCGACGGGCTCTTTGAACATGGCGGACGTGGCTCAGCGGTTGCCGGACCTTTACCAATCGCGCGCTGTGGTGGCCGCTGTGACACTGATCTTCATCGCTCTCGGTTTGAAGATGGCGCTTTTCCCCCTTCATCTTTGGCTTCCCGATGTCTATTCGTATGCGCCGTCGGCCATCGCCGGACTCATCGCACCGATCATGACCAAAGTCGCTGCGTATGCGATCATCCGTATGCTCCTCACTGTTTTCCAGCCGCCATACCTGCGCGATGTCCTGCCGGTGACGTCCGTCATCGCATGGTTAGCGGCAGCAGGAATCGTCTACGGCTCGATCATGGCGATCGCGCAGAGTGATTTTCGGCGCATGCTGGCCTACAGCAGCATCAGCCAGATCGGCTACATTGGACTTGGCATCGGGCTGGCCAACCCCCTGGGTCTCACAGGAGCCCTGCTCCACATTCTCAATCATGCGTTTATGAAGGCGTGTCTGTTTTTGGTTGCTGGGTGCATTCGTTTCCGGACAGGCCAGTGGGAGGTCTCCCAGTTTGCCGGATTGGGAAGGAAAATGCCCTGGACGATGGCTGCCTTCACCGCCTCGGCGCTCTCCATGGTCGGCATTCCCCCGGCCGCGGGCTTTTTCAGCAAATGGTATTTGCTGCTTGGCGGGATAGATGCAGGAAACTGGATTTTTGTGGCGACGATCCTTTTCAGTAGCCTGCTCACCGCAGTTTACTTCTTTCGCGTGCTGGAGCAGGTCTACGCCGCTCAAACGAAAGACGGAAGCGCTTACAAGAATGTCTCCGATCCACCGGCAGGCATGCTGCTACCGACCGTGGTGCTCGGGGCCGGCGTCTTGCTGTTGGGTGTGACTAATAGTCTGATCGTCAGCGGCGTCTTAAGACTCATCGTGGCGCCGCTCCAATGACCACGGGGGTCGAGATGTCGCGGGTGGCGGAGAGCTATTTTTCCTTGGCCCCCCTTGTAGCGGTGCTGATTTCGCTGATCGCAGCCGGTTTCATTTTGTTGTCGAGGCGTCGGCCGAACCTACGCGAGACTTGGACGATCGTTGCCGCTCTGTGTAAGTTCACAGTGGTGAGCTCGATGGTCCCGACCGTCCTGTCCGGGCGGTACCCGGAGGTCACTCTTCTCGAGATGACTCCGGGTATATCGCTCGCATTGAAGGCGGATCCTCTGGGCCTAAGTTTCGCCCTCTCCGCCTCGCTTCTTTGGATTTTTACTTCCTTTTATTCCATCGGTTACATGCGGGCGCTTGGAGAACATCATCAAACGCGCTACTTCGCGAGCTTTGCGATTTGCCTTTCGGCGACAATGGGCATCGCGTTTGCGGCAAATCTGCTGACGTTTTTAATTTTTTATGAGGTCCTCACAATTGCGACTTATCCCCTCGTCATCCACAATGAGAGCGCTGCCGCAATTAGCGCCGGGCGAAAGTATCTGGCGTTTCTGCTCACCGCCGGAGGCGCCTTGCTACTGGCTGTCGGTTTAACTCAAGCAATCGCCGGCAGCTTGAGTTTTTCCGCCGGAGGATTTTTATCTCCGTCGATCGGTCAAACGAAACTGCTTGCGCTGTTTGTCTTGTTTCTGATTGGCGTCGGCGCGAAAGCGGGGTTAATGCCGCTCCACAGCTGGCTGCCCTCGGCCATGATTGCTCCTACACCCGTAAGCGCCCTGTTGCATGCGGTCGCCGTCGTGAAAGCCGGTGTCTTTGGTTTTGCCCGGGTGGTCGGTTTTGTTTTTGGTCCGGACTCCGTGACCCAAATCGGCGCAACGACTCTGGTCGTAGCAGTTGCAGGCGGCACGATTATCCTGGCCTCGCTCCTGGCAATGGCCCAAGATAATCTCAAGCGCCGGCTGGCGTATTCGACGGTCGGGCATCTGGCGTACATCATCCTAGGGACGGCCCTGGCGTCCCCGGCCGGCTGGTTGGGCGGACTGTTTCACATCACCACACACGCGGCAATGAAAATCACATTGTTTTTCTGTGCCGGAGCGATCTACGTGAAGACCGGCCGTGAGAATATCAGCGAGCTCGATGGGATCGGAAAACAGATGCCACTTACGATGGCGGCTTTTGCCGTCGCATCGTTGGGACTGGCAGGTCTTCCCCCCGTGGGTGGCTTCATAAGCAAATGGTTTTTGGTCCAAGGCGCTGTGGAAAGCGGACAGCTTATGTTGTTGGCAGCCCTGCTACCTAGCGGATTGTTGAACGCGGGCTATCTTTTCCCGATTCTCATTCGTGCTTTTTTTAAATCATCAAAGGATTTTACCAATTTTGCCGAAGCCCCGCCGCTTATGGTAATGGCTCTTTTGTCTACCGCTACATTTGCTCTTCTCCTTGGAATCTATCCGGACGGGATTTTTTACTTTTACTCTCTCAGTTCCGAAGCTGTCGCGAGTGTTCTCAAAGGGGTTGCCCCATGAGGCGCCCGCCTGTCGCACTCGTTCCTGGCGGATTCGTTGTCGCCGCGATGGCCGACGCGTGGTTTTTAGCAGGCGAGCATCACGGCGAGTTTTGGTGGTCCGACGTTTACGGGTTCTTCTCTCTTCTTGGTTTCTTCGGCAGTCTAGCCATAATGCTAATCGCCAAGGTTGTCGTAGGTCCGTGGCTGCAGCGTGGCGAGGATTATTACCACGGAAGCAATCCGCCATGAGCAGTCTTCCGCCCGCCATCATCTTGATATCGGGCGCTCTCGTGCTGCCGTTATTGCCGCGGCGCGCGCGATCGCTCGCGTTTCTCTTCTTCCCCTTGCTGGCTTGGGCTGTTGTCGGCACCCTGGAGGAAGGAAGCTCATTAACGCTCCGCTTTCTAACCTTCGAGTTGGTGCCGCTGCGGGTGGACCGTCTGAGCCGCGCTTTCGGCTATGTCTTCGTTGTGATTGCGTTCTTGGGCGGCGTCTACGGCTATCATTTAGAAGATACCGGCCAGCAGATGGCCGCATTGGTGTACGCGGGTTCTTCTCTGGGAGTTGTTTTCGCCGGCGACTTTTTTACCCTGTTTGTTTATTGGGAGATTATGGCGGTCGCGTCAGCCTATCTCATCTTCGCCCGGCGCGCCGATCGCTCAAGAGCGGCAGGGTTTCGGTACTTGATCGTACACCTTTTCGGAGGCAACGTGCTTTTGGCCGGGATCCTTTGGCAATACGTGGAGACAGGTTCGATTTTGTTCAACGGTCCCGCAGGAGGACCGGGGGCCTATTTGATTCTGCTCAGTTTTGCTATCAACGCAGCCATTCCTCCACTGCACGCCTGGTTGGTGGACTCCTATCCTGAGGGCACGGTCACCGGAAGCGTTTTCCTGAGCGCGTTTACGACCAAAACGGCGGTGTACGTTTTGGCCCGGGGCTTCGCTGGCTGGGAGATCCTGACGGTGACCGGAGCGATCATGGCGCTCTACGGCGTCATCTTTGCTTTTATGGAGAACGACATCCGTCGAGTTCTCGCGTATCACATCGTGAGCCAAGTCGGATATATGGTCGCTGGAGTCGGGCTGGGAACGGAAGTTGCCATCAATGGCTCTACGGCGCATGCCTTTGCGCACATTCTGTACAAAGGGTTGCTGTTCATGGGAGCGGGGGCGGTTCTGTATTCGACTGGAAAGAGTAAGATGTCGGAACTCGGAGGTTTAGCGCAGTCGCTGCCATGGGTGCTCTCGCTCTACATGGCGGGTGCATTGTCGATATCTGCGTTTCCTTTGTTTAGTGGTTTCGTGAGCAAGTCGTTGGTCGTCCATTCGGCGGAACTCGACCACCGCGTTGTAATGGTTTTGCTGCTGAATCTCGCTTCGGTCGGGACCTTTCTTAGCATCGCTTTGAAAGTGCCGTATTTTACCTGGTTCGGCCCCGATCGGTCGATCGAGACGCGGCCGGTACCGTGGAACATGTACGCGGGCATGATGTTGGCCGCAGGGATCAATATAGCTATCGGTATCTATCCGCACCTGCTCTATCGAGTCATGCCTTTTCCTGTCGCTTACAAACCTTATACCGCTGCTCACCTGCTGGAGACCTTGCAGTTGCTCGCATTCACGGGATTTGCTTTTTGGCTTGTGATCGACACGATTCACGTCGAACGAAAGATCACGTTGGATCTCGATTGGTTTTACCGCAAGCCCGCGCCGGCCATCTTCCAGCTGACTGTTGTTTCACTGGATCGGCTTTTTGCCGTGACCGAACTGGCAGCGCTAAATTTCGCACACCGGCTATCCCAGGCGTGCGCCAACCCTGCCGAGTTCGCCGCGCGTTGGATCTCTCGATCGACGGACGGAAGCGACGAGAGGCGGGGCGATAGAGTCTTCTATGACCCGAATCGCCACCGGCCTCCGATCGGTTTCATTGTTTGGGTCGTGCTCTGTTGTTTCGTTGTCTTACTCGCGTGGAGTCTTTTTGTCATATAGACGGGCAGCTCTTTCCAAACCGGGCGACAATCTAAAAACCGCCTCGGGAAATAACGACTTCCTTCAACAGCACGTCTTTGATGGGACGGTCGCGGAAATCGCGCGGTACGCCGGCGATGGCATGAACCACTTCCTGACCTTTGACAACTTCACCGAACACGGTGTGCCTGTTGTCCAGCCAGGGAGTAGCGGCCAACGTGATGAAGAACTGGCTGCCGTTGGTGTTGGGTCCGGCGTTGGCCATCGAGAGAGTGCCCGCCTTGGAATGTTTGAGATCGGCGTGAAACTCGTCTTCAAAGCGAAAACCGGGTCCGCCGGTGCCGTTTCCTAGAGGGTCGCCGGCTTGGATCATAAAGCCGGGGATCACGCGGTGAAAGATGGTGCCCGTGTAAAGTGGGCGCTTGACCTTTTCCTGGTTCTTGGGGTCGGTCCATTCTTTCGCTCCGGTAGCCAGGCCGACGAAATTGGCCACCGTCTTTGGCGCCCGATCGTCAAACAACCGCAGGACGACCTCGCCCATGCTGGTTTTCAACGTCGCGTAGAGGGGACCCTTTTTTTCTGGGGTCTCCGCCGGGACTGCGTTGAAAGCTGCACTCAGTATCGCCATGATGATGATCAGGATTTTTACAAACATTAGGTTCTCACCTCACTATAAACTTCGAGCGCGGTAATTTGTGGTGTAGAGGCTTGGTCATTGAATTGCCTCTTAAGCTAAACGAAGCCGCCGGGCCGGTCAAGAATCATCCGTGAAGCCGCATGGATACACGGTCTTTTGACAACGCCGGTATGGGATGCTATAGCAAATTTGCCAGAAGAGGGGATCGCGTTTGCATGGTCTGGTTCGATCGCAACGTTATTGGAAAGAAGGACGCGGAAGGCGAAGAGTCTCAAACCGCCCCTGAACCGGCGAAGACAGGATCGCAGCCGGTGCCGATTGCGCTGACTCCCGAGTCCGGTGCCAAAATGGAAATTGCTCCCGAGCCAGCGGAATCGGCGTTGGTTGGCTATCTGTATAAGGGCTGCCGTATCAGCGGGCAGCTAACGTTTCAAGGTGCGGCCAGAATCGAAGGCAATGTCGACGGTGAGGTTCACTGTCACGGTACCCTGACGATCGGCGAGGGAGCTGAGGTGCGGGCCAAGATTACCGGCCAGGTCGTCACGATCCGGGGCAGGGTAGAAGGCAACGTAACAGCCAAGGAAAAGGTCGAGTTGATAGCGCCGGCACGTCTTTATGGCAATATTAACGCCCCTCGGCTGGTCATCACAGAGGGCGTGGTGTTTGACGGTGACTGCTCCATGGGAGTGGCTAAGCAAAAAGGTGGAGTCGCGAGTTCAAATAGCGTGAGCGCTGATAGAGCTGCGGCGGGTCAAGCGCCGCTGCTTGATCCTGGTTCTGATAGCTAGACTTCACGCCGTTCATCCCATCCCGACATCTCACGTTCAAAATAGATCGCTTGTGAGATAGGCTGTTTTCTTTGTGGCCCTGGGTTGCCCTGGAGCCCAAGTGAACCAAACACTGACGAAACCGCCTCGGCTGGTGAGAGTTCGCAGTTCAAGACCACTGCTTCAGTAGTTAAGACGATGATCTCCTTAGACTCCACGATTCTCTACCAGATTATCCTCACCGTTGTCCTGGGGCTTGTCCTTAGTAAAATACTGTTCCAGCCCTACCTGAGGCTTTTGGAAGAGCGCGAAGGGAGAACCTCGGGGGCGAGACACGAAACCGCCGATCTGGAGGTTGAGGGCGGACGGCTGAAAACCGAGTACGAAGAAAGAATCGCTCGTGCCGAGGCAGCCGGAAACGCCGCCAAAAATGAAATTCTTCAAGCGGCTCGCGAGCAGCGTGAACGAATTTTGACTGCGGCGCGTGACGAGGCAAGCAGCACGCTCGAGCGGCTTCGCGAAGAGCTCCAGAGGGAAATGGCGACTCAAAGACGAGTTGCCGCGGTTGAGGCGGCGAGCGTCGCCCAGGCGATGGCGAGCAAGATACTTGGGAGGAACGTCGCGTGAGCCTGATCGAGATGGTCACCTTGGCGCAGGCTTGGGCGTCCGCGGCGGAAGCAGAGCATCATGCTCCCTCCATTCATCAGATTTGGTTTCCGCTCGTCAACTTTCTCATCTTCGCTTATCTCATCAAACGTTTCGCCATCCCGGTGGTGGCGGATTTTCTTCGTGGCCGTCGCGAAGAAGTTCTAAGCGCCATAAACAGAGCCGCCGAAGCCAAACGGCGGGCTGAGGCGCTCGTAGAGGAATACAAGGGTCGATTGGCGCGCCTCGACGCGGAAATCCAGTCGATCGAGTCGTCGCTGCGAGCCGAGGCCGAACGAGAAAAAAACAAACTGCTCCACGAAGCGGAAGCTCTGGCGACAAAAATCAAAGCGGATGCCCGGTTCCTCGCGGCGCAAGAAGTCAAGGTCGCGCGGCAGCAAATTCGTCAAGAGATCGCCGAGCAGGCGGAAGCCGCCGCCCGCGAGCTCATTCAACGCTATCTCTCGCCAAATGATCAAGCACGCCTGGTAGAAGACTTTATCCAAAACGTCGAGCGGATTAGATGATTGAGGGGAGTTTAAGTCGACGATATGCCAAGGCGTTTTTCCAGCTCGCGCAGGAAGAGGCGAGCGAGGAGGCCATCGGTCAGGAGCTCGAGCGGTTCCTCGCGGCCTACGCGGTGTCAGCGCTGCAGACGGTGCTGAACAACCCAACGTTCGGTCTGGATAGCCGAAGAAAGATCCTGCTTGAGGTAACCAAAGCCCTGAGCCTTTCCCCCGTGTCGATTCGCTTTCTAGCGATCTTACTGGAACGGGATCGTCTGGTTTACCTGCCGTCGATTGTGGATCGCTACCGCAGCCTCCTCAATTTGGCCAAAGGGCGCGTCGAGGCAACGGCGGTTGGAGCCGCTGCTCTGGACCCCACCATGATAGAGCGTTTGCGGAAACTCCTTGGCGGGATCTCTGGCAAAGAGGTGGTGTTGCATGAGCAAACCGATCCCTCGCTGATCGGCGGGATGCGGGTAAGCCTGGAGGGGAAGGTTTACGACGGGACCGTGCGGACGCAGCTTGAAAAAATGAAACAGCGCATCGCGCGCGAGTACTGAAGGAGCGGAGTATGGAGCTCGGAACAGCGGAAATCAGCCGCATCATCAAAGAGCAAATTCGCGATTATGATAAGAGCGTTGAGATTCAAGAAATCGGCACGGTGCTTTCGACCGGGGACGGAATCGCCCGGGTCTACGGACTGGACAAGGTTGCCGCGGGGGAGCTGCTTGAATTTCCGCATGAGATCTACGGGGTTGCGCTGAACCTGGAGGAAGACAACGTCGGCGCAGCGCTGTTCGGCGAGACGCACCTGATCAAGGAGGGCGACACCGTCAAGCGCACCGGCCGGATTGCCGAGGTTCCTGTGGGCAAATCTCTTGTCGGCCGCGTCGTGAACGCCTTGGGTGAGCCGATCGATGGCCGCGGACCCGTCGACGCCCGGGAACGAAGACGAATCGAGATCAAAGCTCCGGGGATCGTCGCGCGCCAGCCGGTGAAAGAGCCGCTGCAGACGGGGCTCAAAGCCATCGATGCGATGATCCCGATCGGGCGCGGGCAGCGCGAGCTCATTATCGGCGACAGACAGACCGGGAAGACCGCGGTGGCGATCGATACCATCATTAATCAAAAGGGCGGCAATGTGGTGTGCATCTATATCGCTATCGGCCAGAAACGCTCGACCGTGGCGCAGGTCGTCGACAAGCTCAGGGAGTCGGGCGCCATGGACTACACGATCGTCGTTGCCGCGACGGCTTCCGAATCCGCCCCGCTGCAATATATCGCACCTTACAGCGGCTGCACGATGGGCGAAGCCATACGCGACAGCGGGGGCCATGCCTTGGTCGTCTACGACGATCTCTCGAAACATGCCGTGGCCTATCGGCAGTTGTCGCTGCTACTGCGCCGGCCGCCGGGCCGTGAGGCCTTTCCAGGAGATGTTTTTTATTTGCACTCCCGGTTGCTCGAACGAGCCGCCAAATTGAGCGACGCGCGGGGCGGAGGCTCGCTCACAGCGCTGCCGATTATCGAGACGCAGGCCGGAGACGTTTCGGCCTACATTCCGACCAATGTTATTTCCATTACCGATGGGCAGATCTTCCTCGAGAGCGATCTTTTTTATTCGGGGGTCAGACCGGCCATCAACGTCGGCATCTCGGTATCTCGAGTTGGCGGCAACGCGCAGATCAAAGCGATGAAACAGGTGGCCGGAACGCTTCGGTTGGAACTCGCGCAATACCGTGAGATGGCGGCCTTCGCTCAGTTCGGCTCGGACTTGGACCAGGCGACGCAGCGTCAGCTCAACCGCGGCAGCCGCCTTGTCGAGTTGCTGAAACAGGGACAATACGAGCCGCTGCCGGTAGAAAAACAGATCGTGATTATTTTCGCCGGAACCAATGGCTTTATTGACGACTTGCCACTGACCGCGCTGAAAAAATTCGAACAGGAGCTTTATTCTTTTATCGAATCGAAACATCCGGAAATTTTCACGGAGATTCTCAAGAAGCGCGAACTGGACAACGATCTCCGTGCCAGGATGACGCAAGCGCTCGATGAGTTTAGGAGAGCGTTCAAACCGTAGGGGAACCGAATGCCCCGAAAAATGTCTCGCGCAAAGACGCAAAGCATGCGAAGTTCGGACAAAAAAGACGATTTTCCTTTGCGCCTTGGCGTCGTGGCGCGATAAATTTCTTTGCCGTAGCTTATTTAAACATGGCGACTCTCAAGGCCATTCGTAAGCGGATCAGCTCGATCCGCAACACGCAGCAGATCACCAAGGCCATGAAGATGGTCGCGGCGGCCAAGCTGCGGCGCGCTCAAGAAGCGGCGCTGCAGGCGCGTCCCTATGCGGATAAGATGGCGGAGTTGTTGCGCAATGTTTCGGCTCGAGTCTCGCGAGAGGCCCATCCGCTGCTCAGAATACGCGACGAAAAGAAAATTCATCTGGTGCTGTTTACCTCGGATCGCGGCCTTTGCGGTGGTTACAACGCGAATTTGATTCGCGCCGCGGAAGCATTTATTCGCCGGGAAGGCTCCGGTCGGGAGATCCACCTCGTCATGGTGGGACGCAAGGGCGCGGACTATTTTCGGCGCCGGCGGGCTGAGATCGCCGATCGTCATGTCAACATTCTCGCCACTCCCGCCGAAGACTTGGCCGCACAGGTTGCCGCCAAGGTCATTGATCGCTTTGTCAAAGGCGAGACCGACGCCGTTTATATACTCTATAGCCGCTTCCGTTCGGCGCTGTCGCAGGTGCCGACGCTGGAAAAGCTTCTTCCGGTAGCGCTTCCGGAGACCGAAAGCGTCGAGCAACTGATCGAGTATCTGTACGAGCCGGGCGTCGACGCATTGCTTGTCAGTTTGCTGCCGAAAATCGCCGAAGTGGCCATTTTCCGGGCGTTGCTGGAGGCGACCGCCAGCGAGCACGGGGCGCGCATGACGGCCATGGACTCCGCCACCACAAACGCGGCGAAAATGATGGGCAGTTTGACGCTGCAGATGAACCGGGCGCGGCAAGCGTCGATTACCCGCGAGCTCATGGAAATCGTCGGCACGGCGGAAGCCTTGAAGTGAGGAAGAGCGTGATCGTGTCCCCTCGATACGGGCTCCCCTTGCTGCGCCACGTCGTGGCTACTCGGGGTGGCCGGATGTCCTGAGTGGCCGGAGGCCGTAACGAGAGACTCGGGATTAGCCGGATTCTCGAGTAGGCCGTAAGGCCGTAGCGAGGGAGCACGAGCCACGAGCAC
>DASTOD010000637.1:0-5105 GCA_035762645.1 Binatia bacterium
ATCGAACGACAGCGCACCTCGCCCCTCTCCATGGCAAAGGTCAACATCCGGCCCGCCCGTATAGCCTGTGACTAGGTTGAGTTTTATTCCTATAGACCTCCGGCCTGATTGCCGATAATGAGGGTTATGCTCTTTCCCTGGTAGAACGGAGCCTGGGCATGAAGCGCCGTGCTCGAGAGCAAACTCGCCGCGAGGAAGAATGAGAGAAAAGAAAAAATAGCCGCGCGTATCGTAAATTTTTTCATGGCAACCTCCTGCTTTGGTTCGGAGAGGAGAAGCAAGAGCGTGACCGCGCGAAAGCCCGGGTTCAAGATCCCGATGCAGTGGCAAAGATGAGGCACTAACCGGGGACCGCGATTTTCGGGCCGAGCCTATCTAACAAGATGGAGTTATGTCAACTTCGCCTTGGGCTGTTTGAGTGGGCAGGGGTCGACATCGGCTCCGGGTTAGGGTACAGAAGCTTCTAAATTAACTGGCTGTCCCTCGATGTTCCTCGGGACGGTGAGTTAATCGAACCGTAGGATGGATCGAGGTTCGTCCGCCGCCATTAGAAGCGGCGCGCATGTTGGGAGGGGATGGAGAGCATCATGGCGCAAGAAACAATTGTCTTTACACAAGGGGGTGAGTTGCCAGCCGACCTGCTGACCCAGGCGCAGGTGATGAAGCCACCACGATTTACGTTGCACGTTCTGCCAGCGGGCGCCAGTGTCGAGGACATTGCTGCCGCCATGCAGGAGGCGGAGTACCTCATGGGATTTGTGCGCTTCCTGCCGGATAAGGCCTATGTCCGGGCGTCACGGCTGCGACTGGTGCAGGTGCTGAGTGCCGGCTATGATCGGGTCAATATCGCTGGCGCCCGTGCCGCACGCATCCCCATCTGTTCTAACGGCGGTGCCAACTCAGTGGCAGTGGCGGAGCATACGATAATGCTCATTCTGGCGGTATACCGTAAGCTGGTAACTTTCCATCCCAATGTGGCCGCCGGTCGGTGGCACCGGGGAATACCACGCACCGTGGACGTTCTTGAGCTGGAGGGGAAAACCGTCGGGCTGGTGGGAATGGGCAATGTTGGCCAGCAGGTGGCCCGTCGCCTGCAGGGTTTTGATGTCACCATCATTTATTACGATCCGATCCGCCGCAGTCCTGAGGAAGAAGCGCGCCTGAACGTGCGCTACGTCCCCCTCGAGACGCTGCTGGAAACGGCCGATGTGGTGAGCCTGCATGTGCCACTCAATAACGCCACGCGAGAGATGATCGATGCCAAGGCCCTGACACGCATGCAGCCCAAGGCGATTCTGATCAATACGTGTCGCGGTGAGGTGGTGCAGGAAGAAGCGCTGATTGACGCCCTACGCCAGGGGCGCATTCTGGGAGCCGGGCTGGATACGCAGGCCAAGGAACCGCCTGATCCAACGAACCCGCTCCTGACCCTGCCCAATGTCACCTTGACGCCACACAGCGCCGGCCCCACTTTCGATAGTTTTCGCAAGCGGTTTCACAATGGCTACGCCAATATTCAGCGCGTGGCCAATGATCAACCCCCATTGTGGATCATTCCTGAAATGCGGGACTTGTTTCCCGACGGGTAAGGCAAAAGGCGCGTTTGGAGATGACCGAGCGGTCTAGGAAAGCAACCGCTCATTGATTTGTATTAAAGAAATCGCGAAACTCTTTTATGACGATAATGGGAAATAGGAAAGGGTCAGGAGGGGCATGAAGAACCAGAGACCGGAAGGAGGATGCTCAAATGAAGGTACTTAAACCCGACGCGATCCCCGCAGAATCAGCGAATAGCCCCTTGTTCACGGGCGGTGCCGTGACGCGACAACCGCTCGTAACCCCTGAGATGAGCAACGACTTTAATCTGAGCATCGTCAACTTCAGTGCTGGTGCCCGGAACAAAATGCACACCCATAGCAGCGATCAAGTGCTGTTTGTCACTGCCGGCAAGGGCATCATCGCCACAGAAACGCGCCAGGAGGTCATCAGCGTGGGAGATGTCGTGCACATTCCGCAGGAAGAGAAACACTGGCATGGAGCCACACCTGATTCCTCATTCTCCCACATTGCGTTGACAGCCAAGGGGAGTACGACCACGCAGGTGGAAAAGTAAGTCAGCTGGCAAAGTGGATGAAACATACCGTTCGCGTCACGATTAACGGACGCCTTTACGAAGAAGATGTCGAACCGCGGCTGCTGCTTTCCCACTTTCTCCGCGAGAACATCGGTTTAACCGGGACGCACATCGGCTGTGTGGTCGGCGAGTGCGGCGCATGCACCATTCTTCTCGATAACAAGCTGGTGAAGTCCTGCCTGCATTTTGCCGTGCAGGCGCACGGCCGTGAGATCACAACTATCGAGGGCCTGGCGAAAAACGACGAGCTCAGCCCTATCCAGGAAGCCTTCGTCAAGCACTATGCCCTTCAATGCGGCTATTGCACTCCGGGAATGGTGCTGGCGAGTTATGCGCTGCTGCGCGATCACCCGAACCCAACCGAAGAGCAGATCCGCAAAGGGCTCGCCGGCAATCTCTGCATGTGTACGGGTTACATGCAGATCGTCGAGGCCGTCAAAGATGCCGCCAGAGGATCGCCGCATGGCTAAATTCGTAGGCAGCCGTACCCGTAGCAAGGAAGGTCCCAGACATGTCACCGGGCGAGGCTTTTACACGGACGATTTCACGCTGCCCGGCATGCTTCAGGCGGTGGTCCTTCGGAGCCCTCACGCGCACGCGGAAATCGTGAGCGTCGATCCTTCCGAGGCGCTGAATCCCAATGTGATGGCGGTGATTACGCCGGACGATATCAAACGAGCAACAAAACCGTTCAAGCCCGGCCGCTATGCCGCCGGACTGAAGCGCCCCATCGATGAGTACGCAAGTGCCGTTGACCGAGTGCGTTACGTCGGCGAGCCCGTAGCCGCGGTCGCCGCGCGCGATCGCGGCATCGCCGAAGATGCTCTCGAATGGATCGCCGTCGAATACGAGCCGCTAC
This sequence comes from Binatia bacterium, assembly GCA_035762645.1. Classification (GTDB taxonomy): domain Bacteria; phylum Desulfobacterota; class Binatia; order UBA9968; family UBA9968; genus DASTOD01. Next base: position 2,994 of record DASTOD010000637.1, read on the forward strand.
GCGCGGTCGTCGATGTGCGCGAAGCGATCAAGCCGTCATCCGCCGTTCTCTTTGATGAACTCGGCACCAATCTCGCCTGGCAGGGCTCGCTCAGCTATGGTGACATCGAGGGCGCGTTTCGCTCCGCCGACAGAGTCGTCAAGGAAAATCTCAAGATCCATCGCTACAGCTCGACGCCGCTCGAACCCTTTGTAGTGGTCGCCGCCTACGACGGTGCGAGCAGACGCTTGACTGTCTGGGTGACGGCGCAGGTCCCGGAAGTCATCTACGACGGTGTGCGCGAAGCGCTCGGCCTTCAGGATGTCCGAGTGATTATTCCCGACGTCGGCGGCGGCTTCGGCCAAAAGATTCACCTGATCCGCAAATACGTCGTGCTGGTTTCACTGCTCGCGATAAAAACCGGGCGTCCGGTCAAATGGGTCGAAGATCGGAGCGAGCATATGATGGCCGGCGGTCACGCCTGCGCTCAGGAATTCGAGGCGGAAGCCGCGGTGAAGAACGACGGCACGGTTTTGGGCTTGCGTTTCCGCGAATATGACGACGTCGGCGGCTCGATCAGCACCCTGACCATTCATTTCACCAACAAGCTCAACAATCTTTCCAACACCTACCGGACGCCGGCCATCCACATGGAAGGCTTTGCGGTGGTCACCAACAAATGCCCGGTAATTCCGAACCGTGGCATCGGCAAACCCGGCATGTGTTTTGTTTGGGAGCGCATGATGGACCGCGTGGCGCAAGCGCTGAACCTGAGCCCGATCGAGGTGCGGCGGAAGAATCTCATCCAGCCCAATGAGATGCCCTATCGCACGATCAGCGGCAATGTCTACGACAGCGGCGATTATCCGGGGTTGCTTTCTACGCTTTTAGAGAAAATCAATTACGATAAGCTGCGCGAGGAGCAGAAAGACGCGCGCGCGCAAGGCAAGCTCATGGGCATCGGCGTCGTTATCGGTGTGGAGCCCGGCGGGAGAAACGCCGCTCGCGACATGGCCATCTTCCCCGAAATGAAGGAGCCTCCCGGCTCCGGTGGCATCAACGGCGCCACAATCAAGTTGGAAAAGAACGGCACGATCGCTCTTTTCCTCGGATCTCCCAACTGCGGCCAGGCCCATGAAACCACCACGGCCCAGGTCGCCGCTGAGATTCTCGGCACGACTCCCGACCAGATCAGCACGAGTATTCCCTTCGACAGCGATCTATCACCATGGGGTGTGGCGGCAGCCAACAGCGGCAATAACTTTCATCTATACGATATCGGCGCCATTCACGGCGCGGCAACTCGGCTCAAGGAGAAGATCCTAAAACTTGCTGCCCACGTTCTCGACACTGAGCCCGCGAAACTGACGATTGAAAACGGCGTCGTCCAACTTCCCGGCTCGATGGCCAAAAAAATCGCCTTCGCGGAGCTCGGACGCATCGCCTACAATAACCAGCATCTCATTCCTGACGACATGGAAGCCGGGCTGCAGACGACCTTTTACTACACCTTTCCGCACGCCAAGCCGAATATCGTTCCCGGCGCCGATCGCCTCGTGCGGGCGCAATTCACTTTTTCAGCCGGGGCTCACGCCGCGGTGGTCGAGGTCGATAAACAAACCGGCACAGTGGAAGTTCTGCGCTATCTGATCGTTGGCGACAACGGCACGGTGATCAACCCGGACGTCGTGAACGGCCAAGTGTTTGGCTCGGCCGCTCACGGCATTGCGGTCGCGTTAGGAGAAGGGTTCGTCTACAGTCCCGAAGGCCAACCTCTCACCATCACCTACCTGGACTACGGCAAATGCTCGACCGCCGAAACTCCCAAAATCGAAGTCATTCATCGTCCCTCGCCTTCGCCCTTTACTCCACTCGGCCAAAAGGCCGCGGGCGAGGGAGCCGCGATACCTTCTCCGGCTGCCATCGCCAGCGCGGTCGAAGATGCGCTCGCCCCCTTGGGAGTTAAAATAAGAGGCCTCCCGCTCACGCCCGAGGCGGTTTGGCGCCTAGTGCATGGTCGCGGTTCGGAGAAGGAAGGAGCATGATCCCGGCACCCTTCGAGTATTATGCTCCGCACTCGCTCAATGATGCCGTGAGCTTCCTTGCTGCGCATAAGGATGACGTCAAAATTCT
>DASTOD010000638.1:0-3868 GCA_035762645.1 Binatia bacterium
ATGGCAAACCCATTGAGTTAAGAGCGGAAGACTATTGTAAGTGATGGTCTGCGCTAACGACGTCTTCCCGCAGATGATGGGACAAAAGAGCGGCCTATGATGCCTCAAATCTCGTAGAATCGTCTGGGATTGTCGGAAAGAATTTTCCGTTTGACCTGCGGATTGAGGCCCTCCATGGCTTCGAACCGGGAAATCGCGTTGAGCTCGCTCGAGGTATCGCCATGGCCGTAGTCGGTACCGATAACGAGATTTTCCTCGCCCGCGTAAAAGAAAAGTCGTCATCGGTCTGGGTTGAAACATAGATCTCGTAGTCGCGGAAGCAGTTCCGCGAGACCGGGTGTTCGCCTCCAAGGAGCGCCGCACGGCTTCGTTGTTCAGCCATTTGACCAGATCGGGGTTGCCGTTGACAGCTCCTGATACAGATAATCCATCATTTTTATACGTACGAGGATAGCGAAGAGGTATTTGCGCCATGACACTCATCATCAATAACCAAGAGGTCCAACAGCTGCTCACGATGGAAGACACCATTACGGCGCTGGAACAAGGGTATCTGCAGCTTGCGGCCGGGGAGGCGGTCTGCCGCCCGCGCATCGACATCCGCATACCCACCAGCGATCCGGCGCGGAACTACCAGTGGGGCACCATGGAGGGAGGATCGACCGCCGGCTATTTCGCGATCCGCATGAAGTCCGACATCATCTACGAAACCGAATACAAAGGTGTGGTGACGCAGGAGAAATATTGCATGCGTCCCGGGCTTTACTGCGGACTGATCCTTTTGACCTCGGTTGAGAACGGCGAGTTGCTTGCCTTCATCAACGACGGCCACCTGCAGCACATGCGGGTCGGCGCCGACGGCGGCATCGGCGTGAAGTACCTCGCGAATAAGGACGCGGAAGTGGTCGGCATCCTGGGCTCCGGCGGCATGGCGCGCACGCACATGGAGGCTTTCACGCGCGTGCGCAAGATCGAGAAGCTGCAGGTGTTCAGTCCGACGCGCGAGAACCGCGAGCGCTTCGGCCACGAGATGGCGGCGAAATACAACATCGAGGTGAAGGTCTGCAACCGCCCCGAAGACGTCTACAAGGGCGCGCACATCCTGGCGGCTCTCACCGATTCCGCGGTCGAGGTGACCGACGGCGCCCTGCTCGAGAAGGGCACCCACATCGTCGTGGTCGGCGGCAGCGGCAAGCCGGACGCCGAAAGCTTGAAGCGGGTAGATGTCTACCTGAGGTTCGGCGACACGCCGGCGCCCGTTGGTCATCCGGAGCTCGCCACCGATGCCGAGCAGATCGGCTATGAGGCGCGCCCGCAGCAAGCCAAGCATGGCGACGGCCGCCGTGGGCGCCGCAAGCACGGCAACTCACTGCCGGACCGCCGCATCACGCTCGCTGACCTCGTCGCCGGCAAAGTTAAGGGGCGCACCTCGCCGGACCAGATCACCTATTCAGAACGCGGCAATCTGCAGGGCGCCCAGTTCCACGCGGTCGCCGGCAAAGTCTACGAGCTTGCGAAGCGCGCCGGCCTCGGCCGCGAGATTCCGACGGAATGGTTTCTCGAGGACATTCGCGACTGAGCCTTCTTGCAGGTTGGGGCTGAAATTCGAACGTGCTGCTGTAGAGTCGTGTAGGGTCTGCCTAGGGGAATGGAACTCTTCACCCGCTACTTGATGGCGCCCGAGGGAACCCCGCGAAGAAGCGATCGACGAAGAAATTATGGAGAATCGCGATGGGATGCTGACGATAAAACAGCCGGCCATGAGGGATAATCTTCGGGCGTCTTGTGGGGAATGAGATCCTGCCGCGTCAAAGAGCGAGGATGATGTCCGAAAACGGCGAACAAGCGTATTGCGCCGGGGCTTCGTTTACTTCAATACTGCTTTCATAATGAGCGATTTTTACCAAGCCATGCTGGCGAGGGATTACCGCTTCGATGGTAAATTCTTCGTTGCGGTCAAGACCACCGGTGTTTACTGCCGGCCGATTTGTCCAGCGCGACCGAAGCGCGAAAATGTCGAGTTCTTTCCGGACGCCGCCTCGGCGGAATTGGCCGGATATCGACCTTGTTTGAGATGCCGGCCGGAATGCGCTCCGCTGTCGCCCGCCTGGTGGGGAAAGAAGGCCGTCGTTCAGAGAGCGCTCAAGCTCATCGCCAGAAACGAGTTCCATCAAACAAACGAAGCCCAGTTCGCCGAACGATTGGGCCTGAGCGCGAGGCACTTGCGAAGACTGTTTAAGGAAGAAATCGGCCAGACCCCTAAGCAAATCGCCGACAACAACCGGCTCAATTTCGCGCGCAAGCTGATTGTCGAGACCGAAATGCCGGTCATGACGGTGGCACGGAGTGCCGGCTTTGCGTCCCTCAGGCGATTCAATGACGCTTTCCAAAGACGCTTTCACCGCGCGCCCTCGCGATTAAGACGGCTGCGCTCCAAGACCGATAGCAGAGACGGGATCGAGCTCAAGCTTTCCTTCAGACCGCCTTACGATTGGCAGACCCTCATTCGATTCTACCGAACTCATCCGATTCCCGGAGTTGAATGGGTTACGGAGGATTCCTTCGAACGGCTCTTTCGTATCGACAACACGATCGGACTGCTCCGCGTTCAAGCCATGATCGGCGAACCGCGGCTCAAACTCAGGATCCTTGCGGGAGACCCGAAGATCCTCTTCGAGGTGATCAGTCGGGTCAGGAGGATGTTTGATTTAGACTCCGATCCCATTCTCATCGCGAACAGCTTCGCGCAGAACTCACTGCTCTCAAAGTTGTACGACCGTTTTCCCGGCTTGCGGCTGCCGGGCGGATGGGATCCTTTTGAAACGGCCGTCTGCTCGATATTGGGCCAATTGGTGTCGGCTGAACAGCGATGCAATCTTGTCGCGCAGCTCGTGCGTGGCTATGGCGAGGAGATCGCTCACCCGATATCACGAGAGACAACCCATTTATTTCCCGGCGCGGATATCTTGTCGGAATGCGATCTGGTTAAGGTCAAGACCACCATGGCTCGCAAAGAGGCGATTCGAGAATTTAGCCGCCGGGTGCTGAGCGGGGCTATTTTACTTTCGGAAGCTCAAGATCCGCTGTTGTTTCGGAAGGCGCTGCTCGAGACGAAGGGCATCGGTCCCTGGTCGGCCGAGTATATAAGCCTTCGATCGATCGGCGACACCGATGCGTTTCCTCGAACGGATTTGATCCTCAAGCGGGTACTTGAGCTTCACCCCGATCTTGATTTGGAAGCCATCAAGCCCTGGAGATCGTACGCGGCGATCTATTTCTGGAAGGGATTCGCCTCAATACTGTCCAAGAGAAAAAGGAGCAACGAGCATGACGTTGTTTTACAAGGAGATGCCATCCCCCGTCGGAAAACTCAAATTGGTGGCAAGCGCCGACGCCCTGGTCGGCGTGCTTTGGGAAAAGGAAGATCCCAACCGGGTAAAGCTCGATACCGCCAAGCTCGACCGGCGTCACCCGATCTTGCTTGAGACCGAACGCCAACTCGGCGAGTATTTCGCCGGCGCGAGAGCGCGGTTTGAGCTGCCACTCGAATTGCGCGGCAGCGCGTTTCAGAAAACAGTGTGGCGCGCTTTGACAGAAATACCGTTCGGCAGGACGAGGAGTTACTTCGATATGGCCAAGACGATCGGTTCACCCAAAGCGTCAAGGGCCGTAGGCGCGGCCATCGGCAAGAACCCGTTATCGATTGTGATTCCTTGTCATCGGGTTATCGGTACGGATGGAACGCTTACCGGTTTTGCCGGCGGTCTGGAGACGAAAGCGGCGCTTTTGGCTCTCGAAGCACGCGCCGCGGCATCGCCCCTAAGGTTGAAAGAAGCCCAAAAGCCTTTTCAAAAGCCTTTCATATTCA
>DASTOD010000639.1:0-4859 GCA_035762645.1 Binatia bacterium
CAAGAGTGCCGTACTTTAAAAAGTCTCTTCGTCTCATTGCTCGGTTGCGGGAATGCATTTTGAAACCTCCGGTTTAAAGGTTGAAACGGTTCGCGTCAGCCGACTTTCATATTCCAGGTGAGAATTTTTTCATCCGGTCGGGCCTTCCAGATAACGTTCTTTGCCACGCCATAGATATCTGCCAGGTTGTACAGCGGGACAAAGGGCACATCCTCCATAAGAATTTTTCCAGCCTGTTGCAGAATGGTCACTCGTTTTTTGTGATCCGCTGTCTGCTGCTGCTCCACGATCAGGCGATCAAATTCGGGGTTGCTGTAGGCGACGCGCTTGGATGTTCCGGTTCTGAAGTATTGGTCGTAGAGCGTATCAGCGTCCGTCAAAGATCCTCTGCCGATGTAATAAAAGGGCAGCTTTCCCCCATTGACGCCCGACTTGTCCCAAAAGATCGCCCACTCCTGCGAGATCAGCTCCACACGAAAGCCGCCTTTGACCATTTGCGCGGCGATGACTTGACAGACCTCGGTATCTTTCGGATACCGCCCGGCGGAATAGTAAAGCTGGACATCGCAGCCGTTGGGATAGCCCGCTTTGGCGAGAAGCTCTCGCGCTTTTTTGGGATCGTACGGATAGCGCTGCAGCTTCGTATCGGCGCCGATCACGTTGCCGCCGACCGGGCCGTTGATGACGAAACCGATGCCGTCGAAGATGTTCTTGACAATCGCCGGCGCGTCCACGGAATAATTCACGGCTTGGCGCACCAGCTTATTGTCGAAGGGCTTGAATCCGGGGTTGAGCGCGAGAAAAAACATTCTGAGCCCCTCCACGTTCTCAATCCTGACGCGCGCGTGCCGTTTTAGGCGCGGCACCTCATGGACCGGGACATTATTGATGACATCGGTCTGCCCCGCTTCGAGCGCGGCCAGACGCGCCGCCTCTTCGGTCACCTTGCGAAAAACAACGTCTTTTATCTGCGGTCGGCCCCCCCAATAATCATCGTTGCGCGTTACCACGAAATTGCCGCCTCGTTGAAAGCTCACAAACTTGTAGGCGCCGGTGCCAACCGGATTCTGATCCATCTGATCGCCGTGCTTGTCTGCCGCCACTTTGCTCAGTACGAAGCGATTCTCCAGACGATCCAGGAAAACGGCAACGGGCTGCTTGGTGACGAAAACAACGGTCTGATCGTCCGGGGTCTGAACCTCCACGACATCCTTGAAATTGGTGCCCTGCAGGCTGGCCTTGTCGTTCTTCATCCGATCGACGGAGAAGGCCACGTCTTTGGAAGTCAACGGCGCGCCGTTGTGAAAGTTGATGCCTTTCTTAAGGCGGATCACCCATCTCTTCCCCTGGAATTCCCAGGAATCGGCCAGGATGCCGACGTACTGCTTGCGGCCGTAGTCATACTCGACCAAAGGCTCCATGATGTGCTGCCACATGCCGTAGATCGGGCTCGAGCTATGATTGTACGGGTTTAACGAGTCGGCGACGCTGGAGTTATAGATCGTCAGCCGATCCCTGGAAGCCGCAAAGCCGTCGCGCGCGATGGTGGGGCCAAGCATGGCTCCGAGCGAAGCGGCAGCAGTTCTTTTCAGAAAATCTCGCCGGCTGACGCCGTGGGTTTTCTTTGCCATAAAAACCTCCTTGACACTCTCGTTAGATCTGTCGTCTCAATTTCGGATCAAAGATGTCGCGCAAGCCGTCGCCCAAGAGATTGATGCCAAACACGGTGATGAAGATCGCCAGCCCGGGAAAGATCGTCAGCCATGGCGCCCGGTTCATGTAGCTTCTCCCCTCGCTCAACATCGAGCCCCAGGTCGGGATGTGAACCGGGACCCCGAGGCCAAGAAAGCTCAAGCTCGCTTCGGAGATGATTACGATCGCCATCGCAAAAGTCGCGACCACCGTCACGCTGGCGAAAGTGTTGGGCACCACATGCTTGAGCAGAATATACAAATCTTTTCCTCCCAGCGCTTTGGCGGCGGTGACGAAATCGCGCTCCTTCAGAGACAGCACTTCACCGCGCACCACCCGGCAGTACTGGACCCAGCGGCTCATCATCAAAGCCAGGATGATATTAAGCACTCCCTGCCCCAAGAAAGCCATCAGCGCGATAGCGAGAAGAAGAAACGGAAACGCCAAAAAAATTTCCGTGATCTTACTGATGAGTTCATCCGTGCCTGAACCAAAATAGCCCGCGATCGCGCCCAGAAAGCAACCGACAAGGCCGGCGAGGACAACCGTCGCCGCTCCGACAAGCAGGGAGATGCGGGAGCCGTAGATAAGCCGGCTCAAAATGTCCCGGCCCAGGTTGTCGGTTCCCAACCAGTTGGAAGTTGACTGGCCGCCGGCCCACGAAGGAGCTTGGAGGCGCGTCTCAAGCCGCTGTTCCTGCGGATCGAAGGGCGCCAACCAAGGAGCGGCCACGCCGCACACGACAAGCAAGCATAGAATGACGCCGCCGACAAAAACCTTGAAGAAACGCAACCGCACCATAGGCAAAGTCCTCAAACTATCTTGACAGGCTGCTCAAAAAGCTCCCAGCGGCGAGGCGATGAAAATAGCATATGGCACACAGCTTCGAACCATACGCCATAAGCCATACGCTATAGGCTAACATAGCCTAGAGCTTTATCCGTGGATCCACCAACGTATAAAGAACGTCCACCAGCATATTGACGACAAAATAGATCACCCCGAAAAATAGGATCAGGACTTGAGTCAACCAATAGTCGCGCACGGCAATGGATTGAATCAGCAAGTCGCCAATCCCGGGATAGGAAAAGACCGTCTCCGTGATGACCGACCCGTTCAAAAGCGCGCCCAACTGCAGCCCAAGGATGGTGATGACGCTGATGAGCGCGTTGCGCAGGATGTGGCGCCAGATCACGATTCTCTCGCTCAACCCCTTGGCGCGCGCCGTCATGACATAGTCCTGCCGCATGACCTCTAGTACGCTCGAGCGAGTGATCCGCGTGACGATAGCGGCCAGGGCCGTTCCCAAGGTCACCGCCGGCATCAGCAGATGCTGTACAGTGCTCCAAAATGCCGCCAGATTGCCAGTGAGCAGGCTATCCACGAGGTACAGTCGCGTAATCGGTTTGATTTCGATGCCGTACTCGACTCGTCCGGCAACGGGGAGAAGATTCAACTGGCCGCCGAGAAAATAAATTAGCATTATCCCAAGCCAGAAATTGGGCAGCGAGACGCCGATGAGCGCCACCCCGGTGCCCGCATGGTCAAGGAGAGAATCCCGCTTGATGGCGGAATAGACGCCGATCGGAATGGAAATGAGGACCGCCACGAGCAAGCTCACAAACGCCAGCTCGATGGTTGCCGGCAACCGCTCGACAATAAGCTTGGCGACGGGTTCGCCGAATTTGAGCGACTTGCCGAAATCCCCTACAAGAGCGCGAGAGACGAACTGCCAGTACTGTACGATGAGCGGTTGGTCAAAACCCCATTCATGGCGCACGCGGGCCACTTCGGCCGGCGTCGCATCGTCCCCCAGGAGCAGAACGACGGGGTCGCCAGGCGCGAGGTGCATCAGCATAAAGACCAGAAAGGAGATACCGAAGAGGACCGGCACTGCCCCAACGAGCCTGCGTTTAATCATGGGTATCTGGTCGGAAGCTCGAAACCCGAAGCCTCTCTATATTATTTTAATCCATCGGCTATCCAGCGCGGCCATCCCTGCCAAGCGCTACTGTCCCAGCTGCGCAAACGACTGATCCAAAACCTTCAGCGCATGGTCGATCTGGTCGGGGCTCACATTCAATGGCGGCGCGATGCGGACCACGTTGCCCATCAACCCGCCCTTGCCGATCAGTAGTCCGTGCTTGCGCGTGGCCTCAAAAAGCCGTCTCAACGAATCCGTGTCGGGCCGTTTGTTTTCGCCGACCAGCTCCATCGCTTGCATCAAGCCCATGCCCCTGACATCGCCGATCACCGGATATTTCTGTTTTAGAGCCTCGAGTCCTTCGCGTAAACGCTGCCCCATGAGGCGGGCGTTCTCGACGAGCTTTTCCTCTTCAATGACTCGAATCGTCGCCAGCGCCGCGACCGCAGTGACCGGATTCCCTCCGAAGGTGGAGATGTTCAATCCCTTCAGGCTGTCGGCGACTTCGGGAGTGGCGATGGTTGCGCCGATCGGCACGCCGTTCGCCATGCCTTTGGCGAAGGTCATGATGTCGGGGTCCACCCCCCACTGCTCGATGCCGAACAGTTTTCCACCGGTGCGGCCCCAGCCGGTCTGAACTTCGTCGCATATGAACAGCCCGCCGTATTTGCGAAGAATCGAGACGATCTCTTTGAAGTATTCTTTGGGTGGGGTGATGTAACCCCCGACCCCCTGAATCGGCTCGGCGATGAGCGCGGCGACGCGCCCGGAGGTTTGCGTCTGGATCGCTTCCTCGAGGTCCTTGGCGCATTTAAGGTCACAGCTAGGGTAAGTCAGCCCGAAAGGACAGCGGTAGCAGTAGGCGTTGGGGATGTGGTGGATGCCCGGCACCGCCGTCGGCGCGAGCCGCCAAGAAGCGTTGCCGGTGAGCGTCAACGCCAGGTAGGAGCGGCCGCTGTAGCTGTGACGCAGAGCAATCACGTCCTGAGACTTCGTGTAGAGCTGAGCGATCAGGACCGCCGTCTCGTTCGCTTCGGTGCCGCTGTTGGTAAAGAAAGACTTTTGCAGCCGGCCGGGCGTGATCTGGGCGAGCTTTTCCGCCAGTTGGACGTGGGGCTCGTTGGGATAGAGCGTCGAGGCATGCTGCAGTTTATGAGTCTGATCGTCGATAGCTTTCGTCACCCGGTCGTTGCAATGCCCGACGCTGACGGTCAGAATGCCGCCGAAAAAGTCCAGATACTGT
>DASTOD010000640.1:0-3193 GCA_035762645.1 Binatia bacterium
TGCCCTACGGCGAAGTTATTTTTCGCCTGGCAGAGTTTCTCTACCGGAACGAACTTCGCGCCTGGGGATCGGCCGTGGACATCGGACTCTTTGGCAGTTCGCTGTTTGTGTCGGATGCGCGGCGCGCGTTGGAAGCAGGGAAGGACGAGCTCTGGGAAATCGACTGAAGCGGGAGAAGGACCGCATGGGCTATTATCCCATCTATCTGGAAATGATCGGCCGTCGCTGCGTCGTGATCGGCGGCGGCGCCGTCGCGGAGCGCAAGGTGGAGGGGCTGCTCGAAGCAAGCGCGGCCGTGACCGTGATCAGCCCCACCGTAACCGGGCGGCTTACGCGCTGGGCTGACGAGCGCAAAATCTGCCATGCCGCAAGGAGCTATTCGCCGGGAGACATCGCCGGATATGAGCTCGCCTTTGTCGCTACCGACGAATCTGCGATCAATGCTGCCGTCTACGAAGAGGGAAAGATTCGCGGGGTTTGGGTGAATGCCGCCGATGATCCCGCTCACTGCGACTTTATCCTTCCGTCGGTGCTTCGTCGCGGAGCGCTCGCGGTTGCGGTCTCTACGGCCGGCAAAAGCCCGGCGCTGTCGCGAAGCATCCGCGAAGACTTGGAAAGTCATTTCAGCGATGATTACGGATTGCTCGTTGAACTGGCCGCCGAGGTGAGGGACGAGTTACAGCGGCGTTCCCTGCGACCCAGCTATGAAGCATGGCGCAGAGCATTGAACGGCGGCGTTCGAGAACACGTCCGGCGCGGGGATCTGGCCCAGGCGAGAGGTTCTCTTCTCAAAGATTTGGGAGCGACACTATGCGAATAGGCAAGGTCTATCTCGTCGGTGCGGGACCCGGAGATCCCGGTCTTTTGACGGTTCGAGGGCTAGAACTGCTACACAGAGCTCAGGTGGTCGTCTACGATCAATTGGTCAATCCGGTTCTCTTGGAAGAGGCTTCGCCTGCGGCGATTCGGATCTTCGTCGGAAAGCAGGCGGGTTGCCACTCGGTCGCGCAGGAGGAAATCAATCAGACGCTCATCGAGCACGCCCGTCTGGGTTATGAGGTCGTTCGACTCAAGGGCGGCGATCCGTTTGTCTTCGGCCGGGGTGGAGAAGAAGCGGAGGCGCTGGCGGACGCTGAGATTCCGTTTGAAATCGTTCCCGGAGTCAGCTCCGCGATAGCGGTCCTCGCTTATGCCGGCATTCCGGTTACGCATAGAAAGTTTGCATCGTCGTTCGCAGTCGTCACCGGCCATGAAACGCGGAAGCGTCAAGCGTCCGTGGACTGGGCCAAGCTCGCGACTGCCGTGGATACGCTGGTTATTCTGATGGGCGTTAAAAACCTGCCGCAGATTGCAAGCGAGTTGGCGAGTCATGGCTTATCGCCGGAGACCCCTGTCGCGGTTATTCGCTGGGGCACGACGCCAGCTCAAGAAACCGTGAGCGGTACGCTTGCCGATATCGCCGGCAAAGCCTCTCACCTGAAATCTCCGGCGGTTATCGTTGTCGGCAAAGTAGTTGGCTTGAGAAGCCGACTGGATTGGTTCACGCCTGGTGCGGAATCGGTCGAGAAAGTTTGGTCAGCGCGTGACGAACAACTCATCGGTATTTAGCAATTACGTCGAGGATCACTGATGGAAGCAACTGCGAACTTTGAAGCAAACACTTCTGGACGAGCAGCGCCGCCATTCCGATGCAACGACTCCGTTGCGGCGGCGACTTGCGGTGAGCGCCACACACTCAGCCATCTGGAGGCTCTCGAGAGCGAATCGATTCATATCCTGCGGGAAGTCGCCGCGGAATGCACCAATCCGGCGCTGTTGTTTTCGGGCGGTAAGGACTCGCTGGTGCTTCTCCGTTTGGCCGAAAAGACCTTCCGCCCCGCGCGCTTTCCTTTTCCGCTGCTGCACATTGATACGGCGCACAATGTCCCCGAAGTGATCACGTTTCGCGACCGCAGGGCGGCGGAACTGGGTGAGCGGCTCATCGTGCGCTCCGTTGAAGACTCCATCGCGCGGGGACGAGTCGTCCTCAACTCTCCCGGCGAGAGTCGCAACGTGCACCAGTCGGCCACGCTTCTCGATGCGATCGAGGAGTTCCGGTTCGATGCCTGCATCGGCGGCGCGCGCCGCGACGAGGAAAAAGCCAGAGCCAAGGAAAGGATTTTTTCTTTCCGCGACGAGTTCGGCCAATGGGACCCAAAAAGCCAGCGCCCGGAACTGTGGAATCTCTACAACACGCGGGTCCGCGCGGGGGAGAACATCCGGGTTTTTCCGATCAGCAACTGGACGGAACTGGACGTGTGGCGATACATCGCCAAGGAGCGGCTCGATGTGCCGAGCATCTACTATGCCCACCGCCGCCCGGTAGTCCGCCGGGACAATGGCCTGCTTCCCGTATCCGAGTTGGTTCAGCCGAAGAAGGGCGAGAAGGTAGAGATACTTTCCGTCCGCTTCAGAACCGTTGGCGATATGACCTGCACCTGCCCGGTCGAGTCGACGGCCGCAACGGCGGAGGAAATCGTCGCCGAGACCGCCACAACGAGAATCACCGAGCGCGGCGCAACGCGCATGGACGACCAGACCTCCGAGGTATCGATGCAGCTGCGCAAAAAGGAAGGTTACTTCTAGCAGGTCAGTGAAAAAGGCTCATCTGCCGATTGCCCTGAGCATTGTCGAAGGGTGCGCTCGCCCGATTCGCTCCAACGTACTGAAGATTGGAGTACTGGAGTGATGGAGTAATGGAGTAATGCATTTAAGACCCACCACTCCAATACTCCCATACTCCAACACTCCATTTCGGTCGTACGCCTTCGCCGACATGTTCGTCAAGGCGGGTGATACCGTGCGTGTGGCCCGCGAATATGACGCGGATGTTTGCTGGTTCAGCGAGCAACCGGCCGATCTACGGCGCAAGTACCTGGTCAAGCACACCACCAGGACCGTCAAGGCGTTGATCTCTCGAATCGATTACCGCGTGGACGTGAATACGCTGCAATCGATCGACGGCGTATCGCAGCTCTATATGAACGACATCGCACGGCTGCGCATTCGAGCGCAGCAACCCTTGGTTATCGATAGTTACACCTCTAACCGCGCGACGGGGTGTTTCATCGTCATTGACGAAGCGACCAACGACACCGTCGCGGCCGGTATGATCTGCTAGCCGGTTGCTGTCTAGGTTCATTGCCGGGTCATT
>DASTOD010000641.1:0-8995 GCA_035762645.1 Binatia bacterium
ACCTGCACTTGCGCGAAGTAGCCCTGGCTTGGCTTGACCTTCAAGCCAAAGATTTCGGCGAAGAACTCGGCGGAAGCCACTTTGTCTTTCGCCGGCACGATAGTGTGATCGAGAACAATTGTCATAGTCTACCTGATCATCTGTTCATCCGCCGACAGTTTTGCAAACCCCGCAATGAAGCACAAGGTGGCAATGAAGGACTCTCACGAAACAACGCCGCCGATCATCGGCAGGTGCCGAAATAGTGGCATACTTATGGCTTGATTACTTCTGGGGCGATATGCGGGTGAGACTACTGAGGACGCGTAATTCCCAGCTTGCGCATTCTAGACTGGAGCGTCGTCCGTTTCATTCCGAGTTTGAAAGCGGCGCCAGCAGGCCCCCCGATGATCCAACGGGTTTCAGTCAGGGCGCGCAAGATGTGCTCCCGTTCCGCCTCTCTCAAGGTAAATACACCGCTTGAAAAATCGGCCGAAGCGGCTTTCGTTTGCTGCGTGAACTCTGACAGAGGAAGTTGAAGTCTCGGACCTCGGGAAACGATGATCGCGCGTTCAATGACGTTTTGCAGCTCCCGGATGTTGCCCGGCCACGGGTAGCGAACCAAGGCCTCCATGACTGGCGCCGGAATAGCCTCGATCCGCCGGCCCATCCGCTGCGCGAACTGCTGTGTGAAATGGCGGGCGAGCATCGGGATATCGTCGCGACGCTCGCGCAAGGGCGGTAGGAGGACCGGAAACACGTTCAGCCGGTAGTAGAGGTCGCGGCGAAAGCGGCCGTCGCCGACCATCTGTCCGAGATCGCGATTCGTCGCCGCCACCAGACGCACATCCACATGGATGGTGCGCGTGCTCCCCAGGCGCTCGAACTCTTGCTCTTGCAGAGCGCGGAGTAGTTTCGGCTGGAGTTCCAGTGGGATGTCGCCGACTTCATCAAGGAACAACGTCCCCTGGTGTGCCAGCTCAAAGCGACCGACCTTCTGCATGATAGCGCCGGTGAAAGCGCCCTTCTCATGGCCGAACAGCTCGCTCTCCAACAGCCCGGCCGGGATGGCCGCGCAGTTGAGCTTTACGAAGGTACGCCCCCGCCGGGGACTCAAGTCGTGGAGGGCGCGGGCTACCAACTCCTTGCCTGTCCCCGTCTCTCCCCGGATGAGTACGGTGGAGCCGGTCGGAGCGACGGTTTCGACTTCCTTCAACACCCGCCGCAGGGCGGCGCTCTCCCCTACGATCGCCCCGAAGTAGTGCTCGGTGCGGACCTCCTCTTCCAGGTAGATATTTTCCTTCGCCAGCCGGTCCTTGAGTTCGCTGATCTCTCGATAGGCCTGCGCATTCTCCACCGCAAGCGCGATCTGCTTCGCGACCTCGCTGAGCAGCTCGAGATCCTCCGGGCTAAACCTATCCTCGCGGCGTCGCCCGACATTGACCGCGCCCAGGATGCGGTCGTGGGAGAGGAGCGGGAGAGAGCAGAAGGCTTTCACCCCTTCGGCAACCAAGCGTCGCGCGGCTGGCGATTCCGAACACAGGCTTTTCAGATCATCTTCACCGAACACCGCTGGCTTCCGGGTGGTGATCGCGATCGCGGCTGGTGATTTCATACAGCCGTCCGACTCAACTCGTCCTTCTTCGATAAAGGATTCATTGTTCGCAAAATGCAGCGCGTGGGCTCGGTACTGGCGGGTTTCTGGGTCATAAAGCACCAACGTTGAGCGATCATGCTGGATAACCTTTCGTAAGCAGGCGCTGACCGCGGGGAAAAGATCATTGAGATCCAACTGGGAGACGACCACGTTGTTCACTTCCAGCAAAAGGCGGACGCGGTCCCGTTCGTGCGTCAGTTGCTGCTGGGCGGATTGAGTCCGCTCAAAATTAAGTGCATTGTCGATGGCCACCGCCACTTGTCTTGCAACTTGCTCGAGAAACCGAAACTCCGTGGGCCGATACGCTTTCTCTCGAACGCTGCCGATGGTCATAGCTCCGAGGCGTCTATGCGCGGTGCTCAACGGCAGACAGCAACAGGACCTGATGTGATTTGCGCGTAGCCTCTGCATCGCGCGCGGGAAGCGAACTTCGTGCTCAATGTCGTCAATAAGGAGCGCTTGCTGAGTTTGCCATACGGAACCACCGAGGGATCCCTCGACGGGTAATTCAGTAACCAACTCGCCGGGCGCGGACTTTTCCAAAATGTGTATTCGCATTACGTTGCGCTCCGGATCATGCAGCCTCACACTCAAATAGTCGAAGTGAAGAACATTGCGCAGCGGCCGGGCGAGATCGTGGAATAACTCGGATAGGTCTCGATGGGAGGCGATAGACTCTGTGACCTCTAAGAGGGCTTGGTACTGACCCCGCAGTGCCTTGGATTTCTGATCCCCAGATTCCTGGCCACTCATGGACGCGAGAATACCCCCCGACTGAATGTTACTCAACATGGGGCGTCTCGTCCTGCAGTCCAGGCTTTTCCTCGAACAATCGCGATAAGACACGTCACGAAGGCCAATCCGCTCGCGACGGTGCGCGCCCAGTGAAGATGACCCCAGCGAATGAGAAGCGCACCAAGTTCGGGCGTGGAAACGTCGCGAGCTTCAAGCAGGACATCATTCACGGGCTTGATCACCAGCAGTGTAAACGGAAGCACGCTGCCGAATAGAACAGCGGCCGCCAACCACAAACGGCCGGCGCCCATGAGCCACGCCGTGATCGCCGCCGCGCACCCGACCACCGCCAGGCCCGCTTGCATGACCGCGGCCCGCCCGTACATCGGCGCAAAGAAGCGCGCGCTAAAGTCGCTGCCTGCCTCAAGCATTGCGGGATGCTGGACGAGCGAAATGTAGAGCGCCGCGCCGAAGAACACACCGCAGCAAGCAGTCGCCAACAATTTTGTGCACTCAAACACGCAAACTAAAACTCTTTCAGCAGTTGGGCGCGGCCTGACGATCTCAGAAGGGCTGAAACAGCTCGATCGCGTTTCCCGATGGATCTTCGACGAGGATTTGCTTGCCGCCGTTGCCGGTTACGATCTCATTGCGGAACCGCGCTCCTGCTCCCTTGAGCTTCTCGACGCTTGCTTCAATATCCTTTACCTCGATCTGAATTCGGTTCCAGCCTCCCGGAGTTGGCCGTTGGCCGTCGGGCATAGACTGCCCGGCCCCTCCGGCGCCTGTCCGGTTGAGCAGCAACTGCAAATCGCCTCGCGACAGGCTCGCGAAACCCGGCGCAGGATGCATCTCAAGCTTGAAGCCGAGCATGCCGGTGTAGAACGGTATGGCTGCATCGACATCGTTAACGATGTAGCGAACACTGACCTTGCTCATGTTTCTCACCTCCAACAAAGAGTCGGAAACGACCGCACTGCTTGATTCCCCAAGTCTGCTCCTCTTAAAGCTAACCCTGCATTAACGCTTGATTGCGAACCAGTAGATCCAGACTAAGATGATTGCCTGAAGCGGACCTCTCATAAGAAGATAAACTGGACCCCATGCGTGACCGCCCATCGGGACATGGTTGAGCGCAGCGTAGACGTTCACTGGAAAAAACAATACAAGCATGACGGCGGCAACCCATCCCGTGAATCGCGTGAACCTTTGCACAAGGAAGGCAGCGGCGATTGCGAGTTCCAAAATTCCGGTCAGATAGACGAGCAGGACTCGCTCAGGAACCCAAGGTGGCAACATTTGAGCCATGGGCTCGGTTTGAATGAAGTGGCCCATCCCGGTAAAAACGAACAACATTGTGAGTCCAATGGCCGCACTGCCCTTGGGATTGAAGTCTCGACGCGTCGCGGCCGATAATAAGCGGACTACCACATAAGGCGACATCATCAAAGCCAGCATTACGATAGCAGTTGGCTCGGCGAGCACCTAGCAACATCCAGGATCGGCCGTCCCCGCGCGCCGGCCTTTGCCTTTCTGAAGCCACTCTCTCGCCCATTCCCTCCAGCTTTCGGATATCCGGGGAACAGCCAGTAGGCGTTCGACCTCATGCCGATCACGGGTGTAGATGCGAAACATATCCCGGATACGTAGATCGTGGTCCGGTCTGTCAACGACCCGGATCTCATCCCCTGCGCCGATTTCACCCTCGACGATTATACGCAGGTATGCGCCGGGCTTCAGAGCCTCGGTAAAGCGGCGCGGAAACATCTGATCGTCCATGCGAACTCCAAGCCGCCAGCACGGAAGGCGCGGTTCGGATACCTCCAGAACAGCGGTTCCGATCTCCCAGCGCTCGCCGACTAGCGCATCGTTCACCACGATCCCTTCCGTCGTAAGGTTTTCCCCAAACTCGCCGTATTGGACGGGTCGGCCAAGATCCTGTTCCCACCACCGCGTGTCTTCGATCGCGTATGCGTAGATCGCTTTATCAGGACCGCCGTGTGCCTTACGATCCGCCTGATCGTCACCGTCGAGATTTACACCTCGGGCTGCGATACGACCCGCGACCGGTGATTTCCAAATGGCACTCTCGGCAGGGCGGCCGTTGTATTCAAACTTACGCACTCGACCGACGTTGACAGACAGGACTCTTCCTCCAGTCGTCATCATCTTGTTCTCCTTTCATTCGAACGGTGGGATGGTCCTAACATCCGCGTACGCGGATCTCTTACCGGACAACGGGTCTCGGCCAATCACTTGCCTAGGAATCGACGGTAAGCGAATTACACCACGCCGCCCCCGGCCTGTATATTTTGCCCGGTTACCCACCGCGCGGCATCGCTCGCGAGAAAGGCAGCCACGGCAGCCACTTCGCTCGCCGTGCCTATGCGATTGAAGGGCGACAGGCTCGCGCCGTACGCGCGATACTCCTCGAGGAGCATATCGGTATCGGTGAATCCTGGAGAGAGAGTGTTGACGGTGATATTACGCGACCCCAGTTCGCGCGAGAGCGAGCGGACGAACTGCTCGACCGCCCCTTTGCTGCCAAGATAGAGTGACAGGTTGGCGAAAGGCATCTTCGTACCGCCCGTCGAAACGACGACAATGCGGCCACCGTCCCGGATACGGCGCGCGGCTTCCTGAAGCGTGAAAAAAACACCTTTGGTATTGATATTGAACACGTAATCATAGTCTTGCTCGTTACTATCGGCGAGTGACTTCTCAAGAACAACACCGGCATTGGCCACGACAATGTCGAGACTTCCGACTTTCTTCTCAGCTTCATCGAACAGCCGCCTCACGTCAACGGGCTTGGCGACGTCGGCCGGCACGGCAATTGCCTTTCCGCCCATCTGAACGATCGCGGCCACCGCTTCCTCCGCGAGTTGCTTATTACGCGCATAGTTGATGACCAGCAACGCTCCATCCGCAGCAAGACGTTCGGCGATGGCGCGCCCGATCCCACGCGAACTCCCTGTTACGAGCGCAGATTTTCCTTCAAGTGGAAGAGACATAGAACCTCCTGGTAGGACTGTTTGAATTCCCCTTCTCCATCGCTGATAGGAGTTGTGCCAAGGCGTTCTCCAAATTGCGAAAATGCTTGCAATATATTTGTGATGTCGGCGTTTGGGTTGCCCTCACGAAGTAAGCAGGTCGAATTTATCGACCGATACCCAAAGATGGAGCTGCTAACTGTCGCGCCTGAAAGAGCGCGGCGATGTGGAGCATGACAAACAAAGGAACGAAGTATGCCGGGATAAGCACGAGCGGTAGCCGAGCCATCGGGCCGGTGGTTATCTCTCCGTACACGCCGATTGCGAGTGCAGAGCTGAGCGCTCCAGTGCCGACCGCCACAGCTAGGTCCAAAATCCCGAGCTGATTCCAGACCGTGAATAGCCGGCTCCCGGCAAAGCTAGGACGGCGAATGAGAGCGAGTAACACGAAAGGCGCCGTAACTCCGATAACGATATCCCCGACTCCAGCGGGCCAAGCAAAGAGCCCCGGCAGCACCCCATGCACGTAGAGCGCCAAGAAACCAAGGCCGGCGAAACGCCAAGCCTGAATCCCGGTCATCAAGCGCAAGTCCAGCGACAGGACGAAATCGCGAAAGGTCGGCGATAACCAGAACATGGTGACAAAGGCTATGATAGGCCCCGTCGCGCCGATAAGGATCGGCAGCGGCAGGCGTCCTGGCGCCCTCGCAAAAGCTCCGCCCGCCCCGAGAACAAAAACAAGCGCGAGCCAAAGTATAAGACCGCTTAAGACGAGCGCCGTCACGCTCGCCTGCTTTTGCGTTTCTTCTGTCGAAATCATCGCTGGCCTCCTTGATCTTTCTGTGATGTTATTGAGGACCAGCAATACCTATTCCAAAGGTGATGGGTCCAGCTAAGTACGAGCTAAGCGCTGGTGCGTAGAAGCATTTCAATCACGCCGGCTTGTGCAGCACGGTGGGGCAAAAGGGCTGTGACGGAAACACGATGCCGATTTATCGGCGGGCGCCGAAATAGCGGCTTTTAGTTGGGGCGGCTGATGCCGAGCTTTCTCATTCGCGACTGAAGAGTCGTCCGCTTCATGCCAAGCCGAGCGGCCGCGCCGGCGGGTCCGCCAATGACCCAATTGGTCGCGCCGAGAGCGCGGACGATGTGCTCCTTCTCGGCATATTCCAGAGTCACGACACCATCGGGAGAGGCGGCCGAGGTGAGCTTGGCCCTTTGTTTGAGTTCGGCCAGAGGAATTTGCAGTTCGGCGCCGCGCGAGAGGATGATCGCGCGTTCGATAAAGTTTTCCAGCTCTCGGACGTTACCCGGCCAGTGGTATTCGGTCAGCGCTGTCATCGCTTTGGCGGGAATCGTGTCAATCGGTTTTTTCATGCGTCGCGCGTATTTTTGCGCGAAATAGCGCACCAGCAGGGGGATATCCTCCCTGCGCTCGCGCAGCGGCGGGATCGTCAACGGGAAAACATTGAGCCGGTAATAGAGGTCGCTCCGAAATTCATTCTCCGCCACCTTATGTGCCAGATTCGTGTTGGTGGCGGCGACGAGGCGGACGTCGACGCGAATCGTTCGGGCGCTGCCGAGGCGCTCAAATTCTTGCTCCTGCAGCACGCGCAAGAGTTTAGGCTGCAGCTCGAGGGGAATGTCGCCGACCTCGTCGAGAAAGATCGTGCCTTTGTGCGCCAGTTCGAACCGGCCAACCCGTTGCGCGATGGCGCCGGTAAACGCGCCCTTTTCATGGCCGAACAGCTCGCTCTCGAGCAAGCCGGTCGGAATCGCGGCGCAATTCACTTTAACGAGGGTGCGCTCGCGGCGCGCGCTGAGATTATGTATGGCGCGAGCGATCAATTCCTTTCCGGTACCGGTCTCGCCGAGGATAAGAATCGTCGAATCCGTTGGCGCCACGGTCTGTAGTTGCTCCAAGATCCGCCTCAGGGTCGGGCTTTCTCCGACAATTTCCTCGAAATTGTACTCGGTGCGAATCTCGTCTTGCAGGTAGAGTTTTTCTTCGCTCAGTTGCTTGGCCCGATCCACCACCTGGTGAAACGCGAGCGAGTTTTCGACGGCGATCGCTATTTGATTGGCGACATGTTGGAGCAGTTCGGCGTCCCGTTCGGGAAAATTCTCCTCTTGTAAACTCGCTACCACGAGCGTGCCGAGGGGCCGGCCATGAGAAATCAGTGGCAAGCAAAGGGCCGATTTGAGCCCTTCGGCGAGGATCCGCCGGGCGATATCGGAACCGAATTGCTCGATGTCGCGGCGCGTTATAAACACCGGTTGGCGTGTGGTCAGAGCGCGCCCGGTCGGCGAACCTTCTACGGGAACCGAAAGACCTTCCTGAAGCAGCCCCTTGCTGACGGGGAAATCCAACGCGTGAATCTGCAACCGCTGAGTTTCGGCGTCATAGAGAGAAAGACTCGCATATTCGTGCGGCACCAAGCGCCGCAGCGATGCGGAAACGGCATTGAGCAACTCGTGCAGATCGAGCATGGAGACGACAGTATTGTTCACCTCCAACAAGAGACTTAACCGATCGCGTTCCTCCGTGAGCTGCTGCTGAACCGACTGCGCCCGCTCGAAGTTCAGCGCGTTATCCACCGCCACGGCGACTTGTCGAGCCACCTGCTGTAGGAAAATCACATCGATGTCCGAGTAAGCGGCTTGTACCCTGCTGCCAAGAGCCAAAGCCCCGACTTTTCTTAACGCGGTCGTAACGGGAACGACGCAGAGCGACAAAATTCCCCGATCGCAGAGCCATCGCGCGACGTCCGGAAATCGGGTCTCGCTGGCGAGATTGGACGCCACCCAGGGTTCTTGCGTCTCGCGGACCCACCCGCCGGGCGTCTCCATGGGGCATTCACCAGGAGGGCAAGCGTAGGCCGGATCGGGCGCCTCCAGGACATGGGACTTCATCACGCCGCGCGCCGGTTCGTAGAGAATCAGATTGGCAAAATCGAATTCGACGACGCGGTGCAGGCGCGGGGCAAGGTCGTGAAAGAGCTGGTCGAGCTCTCGGTGCGAAGCGATCGCCTCCGAGATCTCCAGCAGAGTCTGATACCGGCCGTGCAAGAGATCGATTTCGTGGCGCTGAACTGTTTGGTCGTTCACAGCCTGTAACAATATACGGCGCTGCAAAGCTGTTCAAGAAGCCGTTTGCAGGTTTTGACCAAGGGGGTCTGGAGCCCGGACGCACACCAGTGTTCACGTCTAGGGTTCTCGTTTCTGCGCCGATAGCCGCCATGTTATAGTTGGCGTCGTGACCGATCTTAGAGAAAAAATCGGCCAGATGCTCATGGTCGGGTTGGCGGGCGAAGCGCTCACCGAAGAAGAGCGATCGGCCATCAGGAGCTGTCGCTTTGGCGGGTTTATCCTCTTTAGCCACAATTGCCGCGAGCCGGCGCAACTGGCCCGGCTCTGCCGCTCTGTCTGGGAGATCGGCACAACGCATCCGCCGTTCATCGCAATCGATCAGGAAGGCGGCAGGGTCCATCGCCTGCCGCCCCCCTTCACCCATTTCCCCGCCGCCGGCTCTATTCCCAGGCGAAACAATCCGGATCTCGCCTATAAGGTCGGCCGCGCAACGGCTGCGGAACTCGCCTTGGTCGGCATCAACCTAAACTTCGCCCCCGTG
>DASTOD010000642.1:0-2256 GCA_035762645.1 Binatia bacterium
TGCTCCCCGCTAAAAGCTGAGCCTAGCTACTTTTTTCGAGGCGATTGTGCTACGGCTCAATTGTTGTATTGAAGGGCAAGGGTGCCCCTTTTTCTTTTGGTTCGGACACATAGGGCAGAATCGATGTATTCGCGAAGCTAAAGGGTGACGCAAACCGTCAGTGACGGGAGAAAATGCACTTGCCGTGATGGCTCTCGTATTGTTAAGTCGCCTATTCGTGGTGCGGAATTTGCGCGCCCTACGAGTCTTGAGGTTCACGCATCCGAAGAGGAGCCACAATGCGGAGAGTCCATGACCAGGTTACGTATTATTCATTCAGGGGACTGGCTCTATTTCTTTCAGGTGTGCCACCAAGGATCTCGGGTGCAGGATTTCCGAGTCGCGGCCCGACACGCCGGATCCGGGACGGTAGAAGATCACGGAATGTATCGTCAACTACGATGCTATTGTCAAGGCGATCTAAGACAGGATATTTTGCTTAGGCCGGGGCATGGGTTCTTGTTCCTGAATTACCCTGCCGCGTATGACACAAACCCGGTGGAGGGCTTGCGGCGTCCTTATTCATTGAACAAAACCCGCGGCCAGACAGTAGCAGGCTATTGGAACTAAACGCTTCAGGCATGCAGAAGCCCGAACTGCGAAGGGAACTCGAGGAGCAGGAGACTGTGGTGAATCGGTACAAGGCCGCAAATCGCTTTGAATTGCCGGATCAACTCGATTCAAACTTGAGCAGTTTTGGAATCTTCGCGGCGCTGTACTTTTGAGCCTCTATGAAGCTTTTGTATCAAGAGTATTTCGGATTCAAGCAAGCTCCCTTCAATGTGACTCCCGATCCGGGATTCTTGTACCTGAGCGCGAGTCACCGGGAGGGCTTGGCGCAAATCTCGTACGGCATCAAGGCGCACAGGGGCTTTATTGTGCTTACGGGCGAGGTCGGAACCGGCAAGACGACCCTGATCCATGCCCTGCTCAAGGATCTCGATGGCAATACGCAAACCGCGCTGCTCTTTAGCGCGATTATGAATTCGCTGGATTTGCTGCGCTGCGTTTGCGAGGAGTTTAATCTCGTCGAACCTCTGCAACCCGCTCGCGAAGCACACGACTATCTGAGCCTATTGAACGAGTTTCTTCTGCAAAACTACCGCAAAGGGCAAACCTGCGCGTTGATCATCGACGAGGCGCAAAATCTTTCCGCTGAAGTGTTAGAAAGCATTCGGCTTTTGTCGAATTTCGAGACTCCAACCGACAAGCTCCTACAGATTCTACTGGTCGGGCAGCCTGAATTGGCTGTTCGAATTAATCGACCGGGGCTCCGTCAATTGAAACAGCGAGTGACCCTACGTTATCAGTTGAGACCTTTGTCCCTGCAGGAATGTGAAAATTATGTCGCGAATCGACTCCGCATTGCCGGGGGGCCGGCCGGCCTGTTTACCAAGAGAGCCTTGGAGTCGATCTATATTTACTCCGGCGGTGTCCCACGCCTGATCAACGTTCTGGGCGACAATGCTTTGTTGACAGCTTTTGCCGTCGGAAAAAAGGAAGTCGACAACCCGATCATTCGTGAAGTGGCGGAAGATTTGGCACTTTCCAACTCCAACGTGCCGGTGTTCTCACCGCCCGAGCAGCCATTACAGCCCAGACCGGACGCCGTCCGGGGCCCCCGGGTTGAGGCAAAGTGGATGGAGCCCAAAGGGTCGGGGCCGCAAAACAGCCAGGGAAATGCGCCGGTCGGCTCGGTGTTGGCTCTAAATCAGGGGAATGTCCCGGTGAGGTTTTTTGATGCGCTTGTCGCCCAGTTGACGGAAGGGATGGGTCCCATGGCCAACATCGTCCTACGGGACCAAATCCGCGTACTGGGTCACCGCATAGAGTCTTTTCCCAAAACCAAATTGGCCAAGCTTATCGAGTCTACCAGTCAAGAGATACTGGACGCTTCCCTGAGGCACGAATTTCTGAAAACTGCATCCAAGCTCATAAAAAACCTGCAGAGGACTCCGCTCGAGAGCGAAAGAGCGGACAGGCCGATGTTGAATCCAAAACAAACCGGGCCTTCACAGGCCTAAACGACGCGGATGGTCATCCGCAGGAGAAAAGTCCAATCCATCATAGTTTTCGAGGAGTGCCGATGAGTGACCCTCCACCCTCCCTCGAACGTCCCCGAGAGCGGGGATAAGTTCTGCTCGCCTCACATGTGCTTCAAGTTGGGCGGAGAAATGTCCTTTCTTTAGCCTTTTAGTCGACGATTCAAAGTGCTAA
>DASTOD010000643.1:0-14442 GCA_035762645.1 Binatia bacterium
AGGCGGTTTGGCGCCTAGTGCATGGTCGCGGTTCGGAGAAGGAAGGAGCATGATCCCGGCACCCTTCGAGTATTATGCTCCGCACTCGCTCAATGATGCCGTGAGCTTCCTTGCTGCGCATAAGGATGACGTCAAAATTCTTTCCGGTGGTCAGAGTTTGCTGCCGCTGATGAAAATGCGGCTCGCGAAACCTGCATACATCTTGGATATGGGCCGGATTCCCGGACTCGATGCTATCGTCCCTAATGAAAACGACATTCTGATTGGCGCCATGGCGACGCATGCGCAGATTGAAAATTCGGATTTGCTGCTTAAAAACTGCCCGCTTCTGCCGCAAACGGCAACCACAATCGCCGACGTTCAAGTGCGCAATCGCGGCACCATCGGAGGCAGCATTGCTCACGCGGATCCCGCCGGGGACGTGCCCGCAGCGATTTTGGCGCTCGATGCTGAAATCAAAGCGGTCGGGCCGAACGGCGAGCGGTGGATCAAGGCAGACGAATTTTTTCTCGGACTTTTGATGAGCGTTCTCGAACCGGACGAAATTGTTACGGCGATAAAAGTGCCTGGCACGGGCAGCGACAAAACCGCTTACTTGAAAGCAGCGCCGCGGTCGTCCGGATTCGCTGTCGTGGGCGTAGCCGTGAGACTGGCACTGGATGCTTCAGGCGCCTGCAACCGTATCGCCTTAGGAATCACCGGCGTCACTGACAAAGCTTACCGGGCCGATCGCGTCGAGCAGATGCTCTGCGGTAAGAAGTTAACTCCAAACCTGATCGAACAGGCAGCCGCAGAATCCACACGAAATATCGAGGTGATCGAGGATGTCAACGGTTCCGGCGAATACCGCACCCACCTGACCCATGTTTATGTCGCGCGGGCGATTCAGGCAGCGACAAAAAATTAGCGGGATAGTGGAGACAGGAAGAGTCTCGCGCAAAGCCGCAAAGCTCGCCAAGGGTCACATGACCTTACGTCTCAGGTAGGCGCTCAGATAGTCGACAATGATTACGAGAATATAGATAGCTATGATAAGCGTCAAAAGTTGATTCTCCAAAAATAAGCTGATGGCGATGTGGATTCTCTGACCCAAACCGCCGGCCCCGACTAGGCCCAAGACCGCCGCGACGCGGATATTAACCTCCCAGCGATAGAGTGTATACGAGATAAACTGCGGAAGGACCTGCGGCACGATACCGTAGAAAAGGATCTGCAGCCGGTTGGCGCCGGTGGCCTGGAGCGACTCGATCGGTTGCGTGTCCACGTCTTCCAACACCTCGCCAAATAACTTCCCCAACACGCCGCCGGTGTGAACTCCTAAGGCCAGGACCCCGGGAAACGGCCCCAGACCGACCAAGAACACAAAGATCAAGGCCCAGACCATCTCCGGAATGGTCCGCAGGACGTTCAGCAAACTTTTTGCCCCGAGATACGGCACCATCCTGGCCAGCCGTTTCCACCCCTCTTTCGGCTCCATTTCATAAAGCAGCCCTGAATAGATCAGATTGCGTGAAGCAAAAAAAACGATTGAAAGCGCAATAATGACCGCCATTAGAGTTCCCATGAATGAGATGGCGAATGTTTCAATAGTTCCCTTCAGCGCTTCTTGGATCACGGGGGTGGAGAAATCCGGCGGGAACAATTTCTTGATATAAATAACGATTTGCCCGAAGCTGTCGCGGCTGAAAAATTGCGAGAGCTGGATCTCCGCCCCCCGATAACTCCAGGCGAGGAAAACAACGACGAACCCCGCAATCAAGAGGTTCTTGAAAGTATGCTTCCCCGTAGCCGGGCGGCCTGTCCTTGGAAGGGCATCGCCGGCATGGAGTACCGGACTCTTGCTCACAGCAACGCTCGCACCTTGGCGCTAAGATAATCCACCGTCGCAACCATAAAAAAGAGCATAATCAGTATCGTCAGGACTTCGTTGAAATTGAACATCCTCATCGAAATCTCGATCTGTTGACCCAACCCGCCGGCGCCCACGAGTCCCAAGATGGCCGAGGCCCTGACCGCGCATTCCCAACGGTACAGCGTATAGGAAACGAAGTTCGGCAGGGCTTGGGGAAACCAGCCGTAGAAAAAAATCTGCAGCTTGTTCGCCCCCAGCGACTGTAAGGCTTCTAACGGCCGGTAGTTTACGCCTTCGAAGATTTCCGAATACACTTTGCCCAACATTCCGCCGTATGCGACTCCAATCGCCAAAACTCCGGGAAACGGTCCCAAGCCCACAGCCCTGACGAACATGAAGGCCCAGACGAATTCGGGGATGGAACGGAACAGGCTCAGTACGCCGCGGGCCAAAAAGTAAAGCCCGTAGCGTAGGCTGCGCCGAACCGGCGCGCCCTGGAGTTCGGCCTCGTTGAGTATCCCCCGAATCACCAGCGTCTGGGTTCCTAGCAAGCCGAGCGGGAAACCGATCAGGACGGCGATCAAAGTTCCCCACAACGAGATTTGGATGGTCTCCAGCGCCGGCCGGACCATGAGAGACAAAAAATTCCAGGAAAGGTCTGGCGGAAACATCCCCGTAATGAACTTCCAGAGATGCTCCCGGCCTTGTCGTTCAAACAGGACCAGTGGCTCTATACCCGCCCTTCTCCAGCTGTCGACGAACGCCAGAATGAACAAGGCTATGAAGAGATAGGGGAATAGAGATTTAGGAGAGGGTCGGATAAGGGACTGGGTCGACTCGTTCACTTGTTCCCTCGATCATGGCAGTGTCTCGAAAATTGCCGGCGTACAAATCCTCCAGCATCGGCTCGGTGATCTTATCCGGAGATAGATCGAAAGCGGCCGTTCCGCTCTTGATCCCGATAACGCGCGGAAAGTAGGCCAAGGCCAAGTCGACGGAGTGAAGACTCACCACGAGCGTTTTTCGCGTGTTCTCGCTGATATCGATCAGCAGCCGAACAATCGTGGAAGCTAGCGTCGGATCGACCGAAGAAACGGGCTCATCGGCGAGAATTACCTCGGGGTCTTGTATCAAGACCCGGGCGATGGCGACCCTTTGCTGCTGGCCCCCGGAAAGCTCATCGGTTCTTTCAAACATCTTTTCGGCAATGCCGACTTGGCTCAGGGCCTGGTGAGCTAATTTTAACTCCGCCGGCTTGATCAACGAGACCAAGGACCGCAGCGTTGACCATCGACCGAGCTGGCCTGAAAGCACGTTATGAATGACTTTCAGCCGGGGAACGAGATTGTGCTGTTGGTAAACGGTGCCGATCAGACGCCGCACCTGGCGTAATTTTTGGCCATGCAGCCCTTCGACGTCTTCGCCGTTCATCCAAACTTTGCCGGAAGTCGGCCTTAGCGTACAGTTGAGAAGGCGAAACAGCGTGGTTTTACCGGCGCCGCTCGGTCCGATGAGAGCCACCTTCTCTCCCCTTCGGACGGTTAAATCAATGCCGTCCAGCGCCACTTGATTGCGGCCGAAGAGCTTCCGCACCTTCTCGAGACGATATTGGTGCAGTGAAGACCTCACGTGGTTCCTTTGATCAATCCAGCAGCGATCGCCGCTTCTTCTATACTTTTCCAGTCCTCGTCTTTGGCCGGAATGTAACCTTTGGTTCTATGCAGGTCGAGAAGCTTCTTATGCTCAGGATTGTTGTAATTGAGCTTCAGAAACGCTTTGGAGATTCTCTCAACCGTTGCCTTATCTATCCCGCCCCTGACGGTCCAGACGTAATCGACATACGGCGGGGTGGTCCAGAAAATCGCGACCTTGTTCGTGTCGACTTTTTTCGTCTCCACCAGTTTGTCCCAAACCAGGAAATTTAGCGCGCCCGCATCCACCCTGGCGGACTCGACCCATGCCGCCGTGGCATCATGGGCCCCGCTAAAACTGAATTTCGAAAAATCCTTCTCGGGATTGATTCCATTCTTGAGCAGGAAATAGCGCGGCATCAGATGGCCCGAGGTCGAGCTCACGCTGCCGAAAGAAAAGGTTTTGCCCTTGAGGTCCTTTAGAGCCTTGATGCCCGTTTCTTTGGTTGTTATGAAGTGGCTCTTAAATTCGGCATCTTCTTTGCGCATGATAATCCGTCGCGCACCCTTCGCCTGTTTTGCAGCTTGCACGGAGGTGAGACCACCGTACCAAACCATATCCAGCCTGTTCGCCGCCAGCCCCTCGACGGTAGCGGCATAATCGACCACCGGCGTGAACTTGACCGGAACGCCGATTTCCTTGGTCAGATACTCGGCGAACGGAGAATAGATCCGCAGCATCTCCTGCGGGTTCTCGTCCGGTATCGCGGAGACCCTTAGTTCTTTAACCGTCTGCGCCGAAATCTCGGCGGCAGCCATAACAATGAATAAAGCCAACGCTGCAGCTATGAATTTTTTCATCGCACCCTCCAATTTCGGTTTAATAATAAAACTCCCTATAAGTCAAATCGTTTTTATCTATACCCGAACCCTCACCCTTCCCTCTCCCGGAGGGCGAGGGTGAGAAGGGGGGGTGACACACAGCCTTCAGGTGAAGAACGTTTGTCGGACAAGTTCATGGTCCTCTCGCCCCTTCGGGGAGAGTTAGAGTGAGGAGTCTCGCGCGCGCGATTGCTCAACCGTGTTGTTTTAGAAATTCCGGAAACTCCTGCGTGATCTATTGGCTCTCGCCGGAGACGCAACGAAACTTCGCGAACACATAAGGATAGTGCCCTTGATACCAGTTTCGAAAAGTCGGCCGTATAAGTTCGGACACCGCCCAAGCCGCAACGAACCTTTGGCGCAGGTTCGAAGCGCGGTTGTAATCGTTCCCGATGGAGATGAGCGCCATGAACGATCCCTCCCCTCTCGATATATCAATATTTCCTCTATACTAAATAGGATTTCTCTATGGAAGGGCCGAAGACGTGAAATCGAAGTCCTCAGAGAGGACTGTTTTGCCTCCAAATAATTCGGATTAACGCAATCAGGACTGTTTAAGAAAGGCTCGAAAGGCTTGAGACACCGGGGAGAGAGGGCGGCCCTTATGGACGACTTCATAGAAGTCGCGCTCCATTCTCTTTAACCCTCGAATGGGGACTTCAACGAGGATGCCGTCGGCCAGCTCCCGGCTGATGGAAATCCGAGATAGAATGGAAACGCCGAATCTGGAGATCAAGGCTTGCTTTACCGCCTCGGTGCTGCCGAGCTGCATGGCAACTTTTAACAGTTCATTAGCGGAGTGGCGTCTTCTCGCCAGTAGCTCCCGGAAGGAATCAAGGGTCCCCGAACCGCGTTCACGCGAGATGAAGTTTTCGGAGCGGAGATCCTCCAAGGCAACCCACTTTCGCCGGCTCCAGGGATGACCTTTTGGCACCACTAGCACCATTTCGTCTTTCCAGAGTTTTTGAAAAGAGAGCCGGGAGTTGTGCCCTTTGAAACCGACAAAACCGAGTTCGACTTTTCCGTCAAGCACCTCGTCAATGATTCCAGCGGAATCGCCGATCCTCAATATCGGCTTCACCTCGGGATGTTTTCTGATGAAGGCGCCTAGTTTTTGCGGCAACAGATACTCCCCGGGGATGTTGCTTCCACCGACCCATAAGTCGCCGGCGAGCTTTCCCTGAAACTGCTCGACGGCGGCGACGGTTTCGCGTTTAAAGGCCAGAAGAAGTCTCGCCCGCTCAAAAATCAGTTGACCCAAAGGCGTCAAGCTAACCTTTCCAGGGATGCGATAGAGCAGTCTACCCTCGAGCGCCTTCTCCAGCTCCTGAACGTGCGCGCTCACAGTCGGCTGGGATAATGACAGACGCTCGCCCGCTTGGGAAAAACTTTGCAGCTCAGCCACGCGGTAAAAGATTTCTAGCTTGTGGAGGTCGAGATCGCCTTTTACCTTTGCCATAGAGTCCTTCGCGGCCTTGCCCTCGGGCACGCCGCGTTGTCAAACCTCGCGCTTAACGTTATATTTCTTGCTACATGGCGACGCAAACACCCTTGGCGGACTTACACAAATCTATGGGCGCCACGTTCGCCGAGCGTAGCGGCTGGCTTTTGCCTGATCGGTTCGAAGGCTTGCCAATCGAATACCAAGCGGTTCGTTCCGGCGTTGGGCTGCTGGATCTCTCCAATCGCGCTTTTTTGATGTTTACGGGACCCGACCGACTCTCTTATCTTCAGGGAATGCTATCCAACGATGTGCGCCCGCTCACTCCGGGGCAAGGACTTTACGCAACGGTCTTGAACGCGCAGGGCAAAGTCGTCGGCGACTGCCGCGTCTTCTGCACAGAGGACGCCTTTGTCTTGGATCTGTGGGAGCCGATCAAGAATAAAGTCGTCGAACACCTGAACCGCTATCTCGTGGCCGACGAGGTCGAGATCAGCGACTCGGGCGAAAAGGATGTGATCGTATCGCTTCAAGGACCGCGCGCTGAAGCGCTCCTGGAGAGGTTTATAGGCCAAAACGAATTACCGCAGCGGCCCCTCGATCACGCCATGGCGCGTCTGGACGGGGTCGAAGTCCGGGTTGCGCGGTTCAGCCATACAGGAGAAAAGGGCTTTGATCTATTTATTCCGTTAGCCGAGCTCAACCGCCTCGCTCAAAGGCTTACCGAAGAAGGGCGGATCTTTGCCGCGAAATGGATCGGCGAGCAGGCCCGAGAGGTCCTTCGCATCGAAGCCGGCATACCCCTGTACGGCGTCGATTTCACCGAGGACAATTTGCTACTCGAGACCGGCATGGACCATGCCGTCAGCTTCTTCAAGGGATGTTATCTCGGGCAGGAAGTCGTTGAGAGAATACGTTCGCGCGGCCACGTGAATAAGAAACTCTCCGGCCTGCTGCTGAGCGGCCGAGAGCCGGCCCGGCACGGCGATAGGATTCGCGCCGCCGAGAAGGAAATCGGCAGGATCACCAGCTCCGTCTATTCGCCCACCGTGGACCGACCTATCGGCCTCGGCTATCTTCAAAAGGATTTTTGGACTCCGGGCACGACGCTCAATATAGATCGCGATGGCGCCTCGCTAGAGGCCAGAGTAACCACACTTCCGTTTCTGGAGAGGAAGGATGAGTTACGTTCTTCCTCTTGAATCCGAGTCTTAAGTACGTATATTAATTGAAAGTTTGCCTCCGCTGAGAAAGGAAGCCTAAGAATGGCCGACTTTGTGAAGGTTTGTAAAATAAGCGACATCAAGGCCGGCTGCGGCAGAAGTATCGAGGTGAATGGCAAAGCCGTTGCGGTGTTCAACATCAACGGCAGCTTCCATGCCATCAACGATACCTGCGGTCACCGCGGCGGACCGTTAGGGGAGGGAGAACTGGACGGCAACACCGTTATCTGCCCCTGGCACGGCTGGCGCTATGATGTAACCAGCGGCGCGAACGAACTCGTACCCGATCTGCCCACTGAGAGATACCAGGTGAAAGTGGAGGGAGACGACATCTTGGTCGAGATCTGATCATAGTGACGCAGCGCAAAAAAAGCTCGCTGTCTCTCCCGAAGACAGCGAGCTTTTTATTTTGGGGCTTCAGGCGTCCTATGAAGCAGGACTCGGAGATTGCACCGCCGAGGCGCGGAGGGCGCAGAGTAAAGAGTTCTTGATTAAAGAATTCTCCGATCTCTGCGAACTCGGCGTCTCTGTGGTGAATACTTCTTTACAGAAAACCCGGACTATCTTTATTTTAAAGCGCGCCGCGGCGGATTTCGGGCTGCCGGCCTCTGACGTCTGATCTCTGACTTTTGCTATGCCTACCCTTTATTGATCTTGTCTAGCTCGGCCAGTAACTCAGGATTTTCCGGGATGCCTTTGTCGTACTCCTTGGCGAAGCGAATCACTCCCTGCTTGTCGATAATAAAAACCGCCCGCTTGGGCATTCCCTGTGGCCTCAGACAATCATATACCGTGCAGACCGCGCCATGCGGCCAGAAGTCCGACAGCATCGGAAAATTAATACCGCCCATTTTCTCGGCAAATGCTTTGTGCGAGAACGGAGAGTCAACGCTGATGCTCAGGACCTGAGCATCTCGAGCCTCGAAGGCTTTGCGGTCCTTTTCGAGGTTCGTGAGTTCTTGCTGTCAGCCGCCGGTAAAATCGAGCGGATAGAATGCCAGCACAACATTTTTCTTCCCTTGATAATCTTTCAAGGAAATATTTTGTTCACGCGAAACCGGTAGCGTGAACTCTGGGGCTTTCTGCCCCACACTGGGCATCGCCATAGCAAACCTCCTTAAGGATAATTGGAGTCCTGGAGTGATGGAGTCTTGGGGTAATGGCTCCAAATCCCTCCACCACTCCAGCACTCCATTACTCCATTTTTTTCGTGAGGTAAAGTCTTATGTAGTCACGCAGGGCGTCCTTGGTGCTATCGAAGGCGAGGTCCGGCCATGGAATTTCAGAAGACGCAAAGCTCTTCGCTTCTACAGATTCATCCGCCGCCTGCAGTTCCCCGCCGATCACCCGGGCGGCATAAACCACGATAATGTTGGGTGAGCGGGCATACGAGTAAACATTCAGCAGCGATGCAATTTCGACATCCAAAAGGCATTCTTCTTTCGTCTCGCGCACGGCGGCATCGCTAACGTTTTCCCCTCGATCCACATACCCGCCAGGAAACACCCACTTACCCTGGGCCGGCTCCACGCCCCGACGAAGCAAAACGATCCCCCCATTCAGCGTGAAAATAGTCCCAGCCACAACCTTTGGATCCTGATAAAAGATGAACGAACACGCCTGGCATACCAACCGCCTGGGCTCGGTTGCCTTGACCACCCGTTTTTCGAGACCTCCGCCGCACCGCGGACAAAACCGGTACTCGATAGGACCATGCGCGTGAGGATGATGCTCCGCGACCATGGGACCTTTTTACAGCATCTTCAGTTGAAACGAAAGGTGAATTTCTATAATCGTGACACATGCTGCGGGCCGTTATTTTCGATTTCAACGGCATCCTTGTCGACGATGAGCCGATCCATTTTGAACTGTTTCAACGGGTCCTCGGCGAGGAAGGCATCTCTCTGACCCAAGACGATTACTACGCCCGCTATCTCGGCTTCGACGACCGCGGCGCCTTCACTCAGGCTTATCGCGATCATCGGCGGCGGCTCAGTCAAAAAGCGCTGGAGAACCTCGTTCATCGCAAGGCAGCCTACTATCAGGAGGCGATCCGTAATAACATGAGAGTCTTCCCGGGGGTGGAAAATTTGGTCCAAACGCTTGCAACCCAATTGCCCCTCGCCATCGCCTCCGGCGCTCTCAGGCACGAAATCGATACGATCCTGTCAACCGTCGGGCTGCGGCGTTATTTTGCCGCGATAGTGAGCGCCGAGGACGTGCGTTCAGGAAAGCCGGAGCCGGAGATTTTTCTCAAGGCCCTGGCGCGACTGAATGAACAGCGGGGGAATCGCGATCCGATCGAGAATTCCGAATGTGTCGTCATTGAAGACTCCAAAGAAGGCGTCAGGGGCGCACGGCGCGCCGGAATGAAATGTCTGGCGGTAACCAATTCACATCCCGCCGAGGAGCTTGCGGAGGCCACGGCTATCGTCAAGAGTCTCGATGAGTTGAACTTGCCGTTCCTGGAAACGCTGTGTAGTTAAGGGTTACACCATTCTTGCTTTTCTGTTTTCAATTCCTCCTCTCCCTTGAACGGGAGAGGACTGAGGTGAGGGTGATGCGAATTGTGAGCGCCCCCTCACTCTAACTCTCTCCCCAAAGGGGAGAGAGAACCTTCGGTGAGCTCGACTGAAAAACCCCAAGCTTTTGCTGGCTCATACTGCGCTGTCGCTAGCGGTAGGGAGTCTTCTGTGGGCGAACCGTGA
Organism: Binatia bacterium; assembly: GCA_035762645.1. Classification (GTDB taxonomy): domain Bacteria; phylum Desulfobacterota; class Binatia; order UBA9968; family UBA9968; genus DASTOD01. The sequence continues at coordinate 9,738 of DASTOD010000643.1, forward strand.
TTTCCACCGGGCAGCAAGTCGGCGAAGAGGTCAGCACGAACTTTACGGTCCGAGCTATGTCCTCCGCGCGAATCATTTTGCTTCTGTCGAGCTGGCGCGTTTCGGGAATCAGCGGCGTATCGACGAAACCAGGCAAAATGACGGCGACTTTGATCCCATTTTCCCTTACTTCTTCATAAAGCGACTGCGTGAAGCCGATGAGCCCGAACTTCGATGCCGCATAACCCGAAGCGTTGGCGTCGCCCGACTTGCCGGAAACTGAGCCGATGTTGATCACCGCCCCTTGGCCTTTGCCGATCATGTTCGGCAAGAGTAGTTTGGCAAGGATCATGGGCGCGCGCAGGTTGACTCTTAGCGTTTGGTCCCAGTCTTCTATCCTGGCGCGCACGACGGGCGCCCGCTTACCCCACCCGGCATTGTTGATCAAAATATCCGCCGGTCCCCAACTCTGCTGAGTTTTTTCGACGAGCCGACTGATCTCTTCATCGCGCGTCAAGTCGGTTGGGACGCTAAGCGCCTCTCCGCCACCGTCTTGAATGTCCCTCTGCGTCTCCTCGAGTTGACTGCGCGTGCGCGCCGCCAAAACGACTCGGCAGCCCGATTGTGCGAGCATGAAGGAAATAGCCCTGCCGATCCCGCGCCCGGCGCCCGTGACGATGGCGATTTTTCCTGTCAATGTATCCACGGAATAGTATGACTACGATGGAGTGTTGGAGTACTGGGGCATTGGAGTATTGTTTCTTCTAATACATCACTCCATGACTCCATCACTCCAATACTCCATCTGCCCGCGGCAGCGACCAGTCTGCTAATGGACTGTGGGGGGATCGACCCGCGGAGCTTGCGGGGCGACGGATGAGCCGTGATGAAGAATCATACGCCACCCTTCGGCTCCTTTCTCGAAAATATTCGTCGTTAGAACGATCGCGGAAACTGTTTGCCCTTCCATGGAACTACTAATGTTTTCATAAAGCGTTACCCAAGCCAGGTGGCCACGAATGTCAATAGAAAGATCGGTGAGGGAGAATCGAAGGGTGGGAGTATTTTCGAATATTCGCCGCCAGCTCTCCATCACCGCGCCCCAACCCCGCAAAATGCCCCAGCCCGGATGGCCACACTGGATCTCGGCTTCCTTGGCCCACACCTTCTCCATTTGCTGAATTTCCAAACTTTCAAATGCCCGGTAGAAGGCTTCGTTTGCCGCAGCAACTTCTTGTTTTTCGTCAGCCATAGAGGATTGATCAATGATGCGGCTTCGGGGTCACAAACACCAACGTCACCAGTCGCTGCTGAGCGCGGTTAGCGACTCCATGCTTTTGTCCGGCAGGCGCCAGCGCGATCTCTCCGGGGCCGAGCTCCCGCTCCTCGTCACCCACCTTGAACACGCCTCTCCCTTCCACAACATAGTAAACCTTATCTTGTCCGTCGTGCGTATGGGGACTCTGCTCTTGGCCTGGCTCGAAACAGTAGGTGTCGCAGAAGAATCGATTGGTTTCAAAGACACCGTTTTTTTTCATCTTCTCAGCGGAGAACTGGATTGAATCGGCAAGCTTCTTAAAATTCATGATCCCCTCCAATGGGCGATCCCAGCCGATCCTATCATAGGGTCGGTTACATGCAAAAGGCGGTCAAATTTGTTATCTCTCAGAATATGGATTCGGTATTAATCCGCTATCATGAGATCGCGCTGAAGAAAGGCAATCGACCCTACTTCACCGAACTCCTAAAGCGTAATTTGCTTGCGGCGGTCAAAGACCTCGATGCGCGAGAGATACGCAGTCTTCCCGCGCGGCTTCTGCTGATCTTCAACCGCGATATCGACGAGCGCACCGTGGTCGAGCGCCTTTCTACAGTATTCGGGGTGGCGAATTTTTCGATGGTGGAAAGGTCACCCCGGGACATCGATACGCTCCGTTCCCGCATTCTGGAATCTCTTAACGGCCGCCATTTTGCGTCGTTCCGAATGGAAACTCAAAGGGGTGACAAAGCCTATCCTCTGACTTCCCCCGAAATCAACCGGCAACTGGGCGCGGCCGTAAAAGACAGATCGGGCGCGCGAGTCGATCTTTCGCATCCCGAGCTCACCATTTCCGTCGAGATTCTCCCGTGCGATGCTTTTTTCGCGTTCCAAAAAATCCCCGGCGCAGGAGGCCTGCCGGTAGGCGCAAGCGGCCGGGTGGTATCTTTGATTTCAGGAGGCATCGATTCGCCGGTGGCGGCCTATCGGATGATGCAAAGAGGCTGCCGCTTGATCTTTGTCCATTTTCATAGCTCGCCTTACCTGGATAAGACATCGCAGGAAAAAACGCGCCGGCTCGTTGCCGCTCTGACTCGTCATCAGTTTCTGTCGCGACTCTATCTCGTCCCCTTCGGCGAGATCCAGAGACAGATCGTAACCACCGTCGGCCGTCCTTTTCGCGTCGTTCTTTACCGGCGAATGATGCTGCGAATCGCCGAAGGCCTCGCCCGGGCAGCCCGAGCCCAGGCCCTGGTCACCGGCGACAGCCTCGGTCAGGTCGCGTCACAAACGCTGGAGAATATGGCGGTGATTCAACAGGCCGCCACCCTGCCGCTCTTGCGGCCGCTCGTAGGAATGGACAAGCAGGAGATTATCGATCAAGCGCGCCGCATCGGCACTTTCGAAACGTCTTCTATTCCCGATCAGGATTGTTGCCAGCTGTTTGTCCCGAAGCATCCCGCGACCAAAGCAAACCTTCGCGAAATTGAAGAGGCGGAATCGCAACTCGATATAGCGGCATTGACGCGATTGGGAATCGAGGGTGCAACAAAGGAAGAATTCAGCTTCCCCGTCTGACCTCAGTGTTACCCTCACCCTTCCCTCTCCCTAAAAAGGGCGAGGGTAAAAGAACAGCTACCACTCGGTCTGACCAACTGAATCAGGTTTGGGGATATCACACGTCTTCGCGGCTATTAGCCAAACCTTGCACTAACTTAAGGTAGGGAAGCTGCTTGTTGATTCTTTCCCTCGCCCTCTGGGAGAGGGCTAGGGTGAGGGTCAAACGTAGTGCTGGATACGCTGCAAACTCGGCGGGAAAAACAAGTCTTCGATTTCAGGCTTGTCCTTGATCATTCCCTGCTCATGCCCGTAGCGCACCACAGCCTCGAGCGCTTTGCGGTTTTCCTCTAGGTTGTAAGGCCACGGGTCAGAACCAAAGATTTCCTTCTGCTCGCGCATCAATTCCTGCACCCACACCAGAGCGAAACTGCGCGGGTCCCTCATGCGCTCGAAGCAAACCTCTTTAGCGCACTGAAACGCCTGAACGAGACTCATGGCGACCCAAGGGTTTTTTTCTAGGATCCGGTTCTTGACCACTACGGTATGCATGATGGGAAAGATGCCGCTCTTTTTAAAGTACTCGATTTCCGCGGTTTTCGGATCACGAAAAAGCAGCGCCACTTCAGGAGAGCCTTTTCTTATGGAGGGCAACACTTCCGGATAAAGCGCGGCTTCGAGCGCGCCATCGAGGAGCATCTGATCGACATTTTTTCCCGCCGGGACACGCTTCACCCGCATCCACCGGGCCGGCTCGAACGGCACATCTTCTTCCTCTTGGCACCACCATTCGATCGTTTTGAGATCCACCCCGTAATGATCCTGCAGTATGCCTCGCATCCACAATCCAGCCGAATTCTGCAATGTGTCTAGCGCGACACGCTTGCCGTTCAAGTCCGCCGGGTGTTCTATGCCGCAGCCGGTTCTCTTGACCATGTAGGAATGGCGGAAACGGCGGTGCGGGAATACTGGAATCGCAACGTAAGCGCAGCCCCGATCACGCCCGACCAGATAACCAACCAATGAAAGCTCGCAGACGTCAAACTCTTCGTGGCGCAGCATTCTGCCGTGTCGTTCCGGAGAAGGCATCGTCAGAACGTTCAAATCGATGCCGGCCGGTGCGACGCTGCCATCGAACAGAGGACGCAAAAAGTCATAATCGCCACACGCGAGCGTCAACTTGAGCTTGGTCATTTATTCTCCCTGATGTGGCGCCGGTATTCCGCGGGGGTATCGATATCGATGATGACACCGGGATCTTCGGTATCGATCTCCAGGGTGTCGTGGTCATGAGCCCGAACGATCGCTTTCGCTCCCTCCGCCAACGGGGCGACTTTGAGCTCGGCGAAGAGGGAGCGGGAAAAAATCACCGGATGGCCGCGACGACCGCGATATCGCGGCACAACGATCAACTTTCCGGTTTCGTAAAACCGATCAATCATCACGTTCACTAAGGCGGGGCTGATGTAAGGATGGTCCACCAGATGAACCAAAATGCCATCCACTTCCGGTCCGCCCCCGGCTTGAATCGAGTCGATTGCGGCCACCAGCGACGACAATTGGCCTTTTTTATAGTCGGGATTGGTGAGAAGCGTGACCGGCAGATCTTCGATCTTTTGCCGCATCTCTTCGGCATTGTGGCCCAGGACCACGAGGATCTTGCCGACACGAGTCGATTGGAGCGCCGTGACGATCTTCTCGATAAATCTGACGCCGTCGATAGGCAACAGCGCTTTGGGGCGGCCCATGCGGCTCGATTCGCCAGCGGCGAGAATCACAGCGACAATCATAATTCATCATCGCGCCCAGAGCGCCAAGTTCGCAAAGGGAGAGTTTTTGTATTCATTCTTTCTTGGCGCCCTTTGCGTCTTTGCGCGAGATACTACGATTCGGTTGCGGCTTGGCCGCCCC